>CAZJFB010000014.1:0-46986 GCA_964545145.1 uncultured Chloracidobacterium sp.
CGATCGCAGGACGGAAATTCTGCGGCACGGCCCCGCCAAAGATCTTATCGACCCATTCGAATCCCGCACCACGCTCCAATGGTTCGAAGATACACTTACAGTCGCCGAACTGGCCTCGTCCGCCGGACTGCTTTTTGTGACGTCCCTGCACTTCAGCTGACGCCGTGATCGTTTCTTTGTACGGCACCTTCGGTGGATGGAGGGCGACCTCGACGTGATAACGCTGTTCGAGCTTCTTAACGACGGTCTCGATATGAAGCTGGCCGGAACCCGAAAGGATGAACTCCTTGGTCTGCGCGTCGCGGTCAAAGTGCAGCGACGGATCTTCCTCAAGTATCTTGTGCAGTGCGACTGAGATCTTGTCTTCGTCAGCACGCGATTTTGGCTCAATGGCAAAAGCGATCGCGGCTTCGGGATATTCAACGGGCGGATAGACGATCGGATTTGCCTTTTCGCACAGTGTATCGCCGGTCTGAGTATCTTTGAGTTTTACGACGGCAATGATGTCGCCGGTCGCTGCCTCCTGCACCTTGTCAAGCGTCTTG
Organism: uncultured Chloracidobacterium sp.; assembly: GCA_964545145.1. Classification (GTDB taxonomy): domain Bacteria; phylum Acidobacteriota; class Blastocatellia; order Pyrinomonadales; family Pyrinomonadaceae; genus OLB17. The sequence continues at coordinate 546 of CAZJFB010000014.1, forward strand.
CCAGAGATAACGTGCAGGGCACCAAGTCGTTCCATGCTGTCACGGGTACTGTTCAGCACGGTAGCGTCTGCGGCTACTTTGCCGCTGACCACCTTCATGACGTTGATGCGTCCCGCGAACGGGTCCGCGATCGTTCGAAATACGTATGCCGAGAACGGCTCGTCATTCGAGTACTTTCGCATGATCCTGTCGCCCGCCATGTCGTTGTCCTTAAACCCGAACTCTGCCTCATGCGTTGCGGGGTTAGGAGCAAATTCGACAATATGGTCGAGCAATATCTGCAGGCCGACGAGTGTGTTTGCCGAAACCGCGTAAACGGGACACAGCTTGCTGCTGGCGATGGCCTTGGCGAGATTTGGATATATCTCAGATTCCTCGAGAGTGCCGGTCTCAAAGTATTTCTCCATCAGAGCATCGTCCGATTCGGCAACGATCTCGATCAGCCTTTCCCTTGTGCGTTCAAAGACGTCACGGCCGGCCTCAGGCATCGGGATCTCCTTTGCCTTGCCTGCGGCGTCAAATTCATAAGCCTTTTGGTGCACGACGTCGACGACGCCCTTAAAATCGCCTTCCGCGCCGATCGGCAACGTGAACGGAACGATCGACCGAGCAAAGCTGGAGGTTGCCGTCTCAAGGGCGTGGCCGAAATCAGCGTGCTCCTTGTCGATCTTATTGATCACCATGAACCGCGGCAGGAGGAACTCATTCGCGTACTGCCAGGTCTTTTCGGTCTGGACCTCGATGCCGTGTACACCGTCGACGACGACCAGAGCACAATCAGCCACACGAAGAGCGGGACGAGCGTGAGCGACAAATGCCGCGTAGCCGGGCGTATCGATCAGATTTACTTTTGTATCTTTGTATTCAACGTGGGCGAAGTTGTTATTGAGAGAAACCTTTCTTTCTATCGAGTCTTCTTCATAGTCGGTAATGGTCGTCCCTTCATCGACCTTTCCCCAGCGAGCTGTCCCGGCGACGTAGAGTAGGGAACTGACGAGCTGGGTTTTACCCGCGTCGCCGTGTCCAATGACAGCCAGATTCCTGATGTTCTCAGTTGCGAATGCTTTCATGTTCGGCAATCTCTCCTTTTTGTAAAATATTTAGCGAAATGCGGCAGCTCGACGCACCGGTATCGCGTTTGCGGCTCCGGTCGTTTTACTCGCCACTTAAAGCTTTTCATTGTGAGTAACTTTAAAATTATCGTAACAAGCAAGAAAGCACAAGAATCGACCACGGCGTAAGTTCGTCGAACTCACGCTCGCAATAGCCCGTGACGGCACCGGTCAACGCTCAGGCGTTGTTTCCGCATCAAAAACGTGATTAAGTATCGCCTTAGCGATCTTCTGCATTTACCCGGAGAAACCGATGGCCAAAATATCTATTTCCGTTCGACCGATACTTTCGTTTGGTGTCATCGCGGCGATACTCTTCGCACCGCTCACCGCACGGCCGCAGTTCAGTTTGATCTCGAGCATCACCGGCGGGTCGAGCGTTTTCGTCTTCAGGAACGCTGCCAAGGCGGCAAAGAAGATCGTTGCGGCGGTAAAACCTTCGCGAACAAAAGCCCAGAGGATTGAAACGGCCGTAAAGATCAAGAAGCAATATGAGACGATCGCACGCACGTCGCCAAAGGTGAATCGTGCAAATTCTCTGGATCCCGACAAACTCCCCAAGAACGTAAAGACGCTGCCTGCAGCTGAGGGGTCGAAACTGTTTGCTGGCGTCGGTGAGTATTATACAGACAAGGGCGATTACGAGAAGGCGATCGAATTCTTCCGCGATGCGATCGACCTCGACGCCACGAACACACAGGCGAAGGCAGGTTATTCTGAGGCTCTTGCGGCCAAGGGAAATGACCTTTTGCTCAAGGACCAGGCAGAGGCCGCGAAGGGTGTTTTTCTCGAAGCTTTGAAGCTGGATCCGAAGAATGCGGCCGCATACTTTGGCCTGGGCGAGGTCTATGCGGAACTTGACCAAACGGACGAGGCGATCGCCGCGTACGAAAAGTCGCTCGAAAATAACAAGGACCTGACCGAGATCTATGTTCCGCTTGGCATCCTCTATTACCAGGCAGGCCAGATCGCAAAGGCAGACGACCTGCTGACCAAGGCACTCGCATTCTCGGCTGACTCCGCCGAAACACAGTTTTTCGTAGGGCTTGTGCGGTCATCGCAGAATCGCAGTGCGGAGGCCCTGTCGGCGTTCCAAAAGGCCGGCTCGCTCGATTCGAAACTGGCAGAGGCATTTTATTACGCGGGCGAGATGCTGGTCAGGCTCAAGAGGACAGCGGATGCAGTCCCTGAGTACAGGAAGGCTGTCGACCTGAAACCGGCGTACTTTGACGCGTGGTTCGCACTCGGCGAGGCGTATCTCGAACTCGGGAATTTCGCTGAGGCGATCAATGCGTACAAGGCGGCGTCGAGATTGAAGAACAATGAGTGGGAAGTTTTCGCGGGCCTCGGCGACGCGTACCGCCAGAACAAGGAATACGAACAGGCGCAGGCAAACTATAATTTGGCTACGCTGTTCCTTGGTAACTCAAAGGACCCGAACAAAGAAACTCTCGCCGACCTGTACAGTAAGGTCGGCCTGTCGGTCGGCCAGCAGTGCGATATCAATGCTCAGAAGAACATAGCCTGTAATTGGGCCGGTGCGATACGCTCGCTTAAGAAGGCTGCCGAGCTCACCGAGAATCCGATCGATTATGTGAACCTCGGTTGGGCGTATTTCCGCGACGGCCATACCGACGCAACAATGAAGGACCTGGTTTCTGCTCGGCCGAAGCTCGAATTGGCAAAGGCTGCCTTGCAGAAAGCTGTCGCAGCCGGTCCGCCTGCATCTGACTTTGCTCTTCAAAACCTGGCGAGCGCCCAGATCGACCTCGAAGACTATCCCGGTGCTATCGATACTCTGACCAAGCTGACCGCTTCAAAGCCGGAGATGACCTTTGCCAAGTACGCTCTGGGCGTGGCGTACAACAAGAGCGGCGATCTTGCCAATGCGGAGAAATGGCTTCGTCTTGCCTCGGACGCGGAGCCGACGAATCTTAGCTATCTCGTCGGGCTCGCCGATACGCTAATGAGCAGAAAGAACGGCAAGGAACTCCAAAAGGTGATCGATAAGATCCGGCCGATCGACGCCGCGGTGGCAGCCAATTTTGAGCAAAGAAAGAAGCTGCTGAGACTATAGTTCTGAATAATCAGCTATTTCGCGTCGATCCGCCCGGACATCTAGGCGGATAGACTCGTTTCGTGCAAGAATCCTCGTTGTGGCAATCCCTGAAAAAATGCTTGAGAACGAACCTCTCGCACCCTACACAACGCTGAAGATCGGCGGCCCCGCAAAGTATTTTACTTGTGTCGATACCGAGGCAGAGCTGATGGGTCCTCTCGAGTTTGCTCGCGAAAAGAACGCGGAAGTTTTCATTCTGGGCGGCGGGAGCAATTTGCTGGTCTCTGACGCAGGATTTCCCGGCGTTGTGATCCGTGTCGCATTACGTGGGATCGAGAGAGAAGAGAAGCCCGATGGGAAGGTTCTCGTAACGGCGGGTGCTGGCGAGGCTTGGGATGGCCTGGTGGGGTATTGCGTAGAAAACAGCCTTGCTGGTGTTGAGTGTCTCAGCGGTATCCCGGGGTCGGTGGGTGGCACGCCCGTGCAGAACGTCGGCGCGTACGGTCAGGAGGTTGCCGATACTATTCGATCGGTCAGGTGTTACGACCGGCTCGAACACAGGATCGTCGAACTCGGTAACGAAGAGTGCGGGTTTTCATACCGCACCAGCATATTCAACTCAAGCAGCTCGGCGCGTTATATTGTCCTTGCAGTTTCGTATTTGCTGACTCGAAACGGCGAACCGAAACTCTCGTACCGTGACCTAATCGATCACTTTGCCGGCCGTAATCCCGTTATTTCTGAGGTTCGGGAAGCCGTTCTCGAGATCCGTCGTATTAAATCTATGGTCATAGACCCGGCGGATCCAAACTCGCTCAGTGCAGGTTCATTCTTCAAGAATCCGGTTGTCGAATGGAGCGTTCTTGCTGAACTTAGGCGGCAGTTCGGGTCCGTTCCGCACTTCGAGTTCTGCGATAGGGTCAAAATACCGGCCGCGTGGCTGATCGAGAAGGCCGGCTTTCAAAAGGGCTATGCCATGGGAAACGCCGGGATCTCGTCAAATCACACACTCGCTCTGATCAATCGAGGTGGAGCGACCGCAAAGGAGATCGTGGATCTGAAAGATCGCATCCGGCGTGAGGTTGAACGGCGCTTCGGTATAGAACTGCGCCCGGAACCGGTCTTTCTCGGATTTGACTCACACGCATCCGCGAATGAGGTATAATTGAGCAACCCGGAGGTTGTCGATGAAACGCTTCAACTACTTGCTTTCTTTCCTTATCCTTGCGTCTTTCTTCCTCGCTATTCCGCCGATCGATGTAAATGCTGCCGCACCCGACATGGCTCCTAGCGAAAGCGTGGGCGGCGCGAGCATCTATGTTTTTCGCGGGTCAAGCAAGAAGCCCCAGGAACGTTCAGGCGGCCGTGTGAATTTCGATGCGGCAGGCCGTTCGGGCGTCCGCGAAGCCCGAAGCGGTGCCCAGATCGCAGCTGTTGCAAAGAAACGCCGGGCTGACGCCATTGCGGCTCGAAGACGTGCCGCCGTCGCGGCCGCGAACCAGAAGATCGGGAGGTCGAACACACTGACTACCGCAGCGGAAAAGTACCTGGATAACGACCAACTCGACCTTGCGATCAAGAACTACCGCGACGCACTGATCCAGAATCCAAAGAACGAGCGTGCCTCCGACGGCCTCAGCAACGCACTTACGGCAAAGGGCATTGAGGCTGCCGGCGAGAATAATGCTCTAGCCTCCGCAGCATACTTTGAAGAGGCCATTAAAGTCGATGTAAAGAACGACGTGGCGTATGCCAAACTCGGTGCTGTCTATGACGCGAACGGCCAAAACGACAAGGCGATAGCCAACTACGAAAAGGCCCTCGATCTGAATCCGGAATATTCGACGCTTCATGCGCCCTTGGGCCTTGCTTACCTAGAAGCCGGCGACCTTGCCAAGGCCGAAGCAAGCCTGGCAAAGAGCGAGGCGGCAGGAGTGGACAGCTCAGATCTAAGGCTTGCCCGGGGAATAATACTGTACAAGCAGAACAAGGATGCTGAGGCGCTCGCTGCGTTTGATAAGGCGATCGAACTCGACGCTAAGCTAAGCCCCGCATACTATTATCGCGGCCAAGTCCTTGACCGTATGAAGCGCGAGGCCGATGCCGTTGCCGCTTTTCGAAAGACGCTCGAGATCGACAATTCTTTTGGCCCCGCGGCCTTTGACCTGGGCGTAAGTTATTACAATCAGGGCGATTATGAGAACGCTCTGACGTCGTATCAGGAAGCGGTCCGGCTCGAGCCAAATAACTACCAGGCACACGCAAATCTTGCAAGCACATATCGTCAGCTAGGGCGATTTGCCGAGGCGAATGCCGAGTACAAACTCGCCTCTGTCGGTATCAAAACACCGGACCTTTACAGCGAATGGGGCTATTGCCTGGGTAAAACGAATGAATGGGACAAATCCACTGAGCGGTTGAATACCGCTAAGGAAATGAGCCCTACCGCGGTGGATAATTCCAACGCAGGCTGGGCGTACTACAACAATGCTTCGGCTCAAAAGGCGGCTAAAAAGGACGCTGAGGCGGCCAAGAACCTGGCCCTTGCCAAGATACTGCTCGAGGCAGCGGTCCAGTTGGACCCGCGTTTGGACGCCGCGTACCTTAATCTCGGCTCGACCCATAACGCACTTGGTGAGTTTCAGGCGGCGATCCAAGTACTTAATGTCGTACTTGGCTATAACCGGAACTGGGCTATCGCCGTAAATCAGCTCGGTGTGGGTTACCGAGGTATCGGCGATCTGAAGAATGCTATTGCGACATTCAAGCGTGTTGTCGATTCCGATGGACGAAACACCTTTGGCCTGTACAACCTTGGTGAGGCCTATTACGCGAGCGGCAACAAGAATGAGGCCAAAAAGATCAATGACCGGCTGAAAAAGATCGATCCGACGCTGGCAGCGACTCTCGATAATGTTATTGCCGGAAAGGTAATTGACGCGGCGAAACAAAAGGTCGAGCAGAAAATACCGGTTCGCATACCGCGGTTTCCCTAGCGGATCCCTAATCTCATCCTAATGCAGAGTGCGGTTAGAAAGGCCGCACTTTTTTTGTATAATGGTCAGTTTAGATAAATGCCAAGACGCGACGACATACACAAGATCCTCATTATTGGTTCGGGGCCGATCGTTATCGGCCAGGCGTGCGAATTTGACTACTCAGGAACGCAGGCGTGCCGTGCGCTGAAGCAAGAGGGGTACGAGGTCGTGCTGGTCAATTCGAACCCGGCGACCATAATGACCGACCCGGAGATCGCCGATAAGACCTACATTGAGCCTCTCACCCTCGAATCGGTAACCGCGATAATCGAAAAGGAACGTCCGGATGCGGTACTGCCAACGGTTGGCGGACAGACCGGACTCAACCTGTCCGTTGAGCTTTACGAGCAGGGAATTCTGGACAGGTGTGGCGTCAAGATGATCGGCGCAAATATAGACGCGATCAAGGTAGGAGAGGATCGCGAGCTATTTAAGGCCGCAATGGATGAGATCGGGATCCCAAGTCCGAAAGGCGGTTTTGCACACACATGGGAAGAAGCCCGGCAGATCGTCGAGGAAACCGGCTACCCGGCAATTGTCAGACCGTCATTTACGCTCGGCGGTACCGGCGGCGGTACCGCGTATAATCCCGAAGAATTTGAGGAGATCGCACGAGGCGGCCTCGCAGCGTCGCCTGTTTCGCAGATCCTCGTCGAAGAATCGATCCTTGGCTGGAAAGAGTACGAGCTAGAGGTGATGCGCGACCTCAATGATAACGTCGTGATCATTTGCTCCATCGAGAATTTTGACCCGATGGGCGTACATACCGGCGATTCTATTACAGTCGCTCCGGCTCAGACCCTAACCGATGTCGAATATCAGCGGCTTAGGGACATGTCAAAGGCATGTATCCGTAAGGTCGGCGTGGAAACCGGCGGTTCTAACATCCAATTTGCCGTAAATCCCGCTAATGGCGATGTACGGATCATCGAGATGAACCCTCGTGTGTCTCGTTCGTCGGCATTGGCGTCAAAGGCCACCGGATTCCCAATTGCGAAAATAGCCGCCAAATTAGCCGTTGGCTACACTCTAGACGAGATCCCGAACGATATAACAAAAAAGACACCTGCCAGCTTTGAGCCGACGATCGACTATGTCGTCACCAAGATTCCGAAATGGGCATTCGAAAAGTTTCCCGGAGCGGAGGACGTGTTGGGAACGCAGATGCGTTCCGTCGGCGAGGTGATGGCGATCGGCCGCACATTCAAAGAATCATTGTTTAAGGGGCTGCGTTCACTTGAAGCGGTTAAACCATTGCGTTTACAGGACGTTCCGGATGCTGAACTCCAGCGAAAACTAGCGCGGCCCAATTCACATCGGTTCTCCTACCTGACCTACGCGTTGCAGACAGGTTATTCGATCGAAGAGATCCATCGGCTGACCAAGATCGATCCGTGGTTTCTCGATCAATTGTCGCAGGTAATGGAGCTTCAGGCGGTGATCGGTGATAAACCGTTGGACCAATACTCAACCGAAGAATTAAAGGAGGCGAAGGAATTTGGGCTTTCGGACCGCCGCCTTTCATACATGTCGAATTCACCTGAGGTTGAGGTGCGTAAACTGCGGCAAGCAATGCAGTTAGCTCCTGTCTATAAACGGGTCGACACATGCGGTGCCGAGTTCGAATCGAATACGCCGTATCTTTACTCTACCTATGAGGATGAATGCGAGGCCGAGCCCACCGACCGGCGAAAGATAATGATCCTCGGCTCGGGGCCCAACCGTATCGGCCAGGGCATCGAATTTGACTATTGCTGCTGCCATGCGAGCTTTTCGCTTAGGGACGCCGATTTTGAGACCATCATGGTGAACTGCAACCCGGAAACAGTCTCGACCGACTACGATACGTCAGACAGGCTTTATTTCGAGCCGCTGACTTTCGAGGATGTGATGAACATAGTCGATGTCGAGAAACCGGAGGGCGTAATCGTCCAGTTCGGCGGGCAGACGCCGCTGAATCTTGCCGGGCGGCTCAATGAGGCCGCCGTACCGATCATCGGTACATCGCCGGACTCGATCGACCTTGCAGAGGACAGGAAACGGTTCGGAGCGTTGCTTGAAGAGCTGAATATACCTTGTCCTGATAATTCGAGCGTAACTTCAGCTGAGGATGCTAAAGCTGTTGCAAACAGAATAGGTTATCCGATTGTAGTGCGCCCGAGCTTTGTGCTCGGAGGGCGGGCTATGGCGATCGTTTATGACGATCAGTCGCTTGATGAATACATGCGTTCGGCGGTCGACGCTTCACCGGAAAAACCGATACTGATAGATAAATTCCTGGAGCGCGCGGCCGAATTGGACGTAGACGCCTTGGCCGACGAGACTTCGGTGGTTATTGCCGGAATTCAAGAACATATTGAGGAAGCAGGTATCCATTCTGGCGATTCCTCAAGCGTTTTACCGGCTCAAAAGATCGCTTCGGAACATCTTGAGACCATCCATCATTACACGCGATTGCTCGCGAAGGCTCTCAAGGTGAAGGGCCTGATGAATATCCAGTTCGCGATCAAGGATGACCGCGTGTACGTGCTCGAGGTCAATCCACGAGCGTCCAGGACCGTTCCGTTCGTTGCAAAGGCGACCGGGGTCCCAATCGCGAAGATCGCATCGCTCGTTATGGCGGGCGCCAGAAAACTCGCTGATTTCAACTTGCCTGAATTGCTTCCCGTGCCAAAGATTTTTGTTAAGTCACCGGTCTTTCCATTCAAGAAGTTTGCCGGTGTTGATCCGGTCTTGGGTCCTGAAATGCATTCGACTGGCGAAGTAATGGGCGTCGGCGATACATTTGGCGAGGCATACGGAAAGGCGATGGAAGGCGCTGGCCTGAAGCTTCCGATGGCCGGAAAAGCGTTCATCTCGGTGAACAGCTCCGACAAGGGCCAGGCGGCACTGCTCGCGCGAAGGCTCAATAAGCTCGGTTTCGAGCTTGTGGCGACATTTGGCACGGCAAATAGGCTCCGCGAGGTCGGTTTGGAGTGCGAAACGGTCTTCAAGGTAAACGAAGGACGCCCGAATATTGCTGACCTGATTCGCCAGGGCGAGATCGCATTGATCATAAATACGCCGCTCGGCAAAGCGTCTCATTTTGACGAGCGGGCGATCCGTAAGGCCGCTCTGCAGTTCAATGTGCCCTGCGTGACGACCATTACCGGTGCTGAGGCTCTTGTCGAAGCTATTGGGACCAAGATCACACGAAAAAATATTGCCGTCCGAAGTTTGCAGGAGATCCATAACCGGTCCTTGACCGCCGACGAGATTCGTTGAACTGCGGGTGAGGTCCTCCAATTCTTGACCAACACGTAACTTTCCACTAACTTAGTGTAAAGTTTTCTGAAATTTAGCCTTCATATCTTTACATGAGCGAATCTCACGACCGCGAGATCATAGGCGGGCATCTGCTCGTCATTGGCGGAGCGGAGGACAAGTATAACGAGCGGAGGATCTTGAAAAAGTTCCTCGAATTGGCCGGTGGAGAGTCCGCCGAGGTACTGATAGTGCCGGTGGCTTCGGATTTTCCCGAGTTCGCCGCTGACGTCTATACACAGGCGTTCAGGAACTTAGGCGTTTCTAGTCCCCGAGTTCTGCGGGCGACATCGCGTCAGGACATTGTCAACGCCGACGTTGAGCGCCTAGTCGACGGCGTGAAAGGTGTCTTTATGACAGGCGGCGACCAGATGAGGTTGGTCTCTTTGCTTGGCGGGACGAAATTAGCTGAGGCGTTGCGCAAAAAGGTCCGTGAGACAAATGTCGTTATGGCAGGAACCAGTGCAGGAGCCGCCGCCATGAGTACCTCAATGATCGTCCGCGGGGAGCCGAGCTCGCATCCCCATAAGAATGCCGTCAAACTCTCGCCTGGCCTGGGATTCCTAAAGAACATTATCATCGACCAACATTTTAGTGAACGCGGGCGCATAAGCCGGCTCATCACCGCCGTTTCCTACAACCCGTATAATCTGGGTATCGGGATCGACGAAAATACGGCGATCATCTTGGATGGTAAGGGTGTGCTTGAGGTCTTTGGGCAAGGCTCGACTACTATAGTAGATGGCTCACAAATTACTTTTAATGAGATAGCAGAAGTTGCTGATAACGAAAGCTTTAGCGTGTGCGGTGTACAGTTTCATGTATTACGTGATGGCTTGGTTTACAACTATCTCGAACGCCATCCGATCCAGCCGCCGAATGAATTTCTGCTACCTGATCTTGGGTAGGGGATTACTGTAATTCGTGGCAAAGATGTTATGGAAATTCTAGAGATTCGTACACTTCGCGGGCCTAATTATTGGTCTGGTTACTGGAAGAAGTTGATCATAATGCGTCTGGATATTGGCGTTTATGAGCAGAAGCCGACTAACAAGATCAAGGGCTTTTTCGATCGTATGGTCGAAGCAATGCCCTCGCTGATGTCGCACGGCTGTAGCTATGGTGAAGACGGCGGATTTCTGAAACGCGTCAAGGAAGGCACCTGGGCGGGCCACGCGATCGAGCATTTTGCACTCGAGTTGCAAACGCTTGCGGGAATGGACACGGGGTATGGCCGCACTCGCGAGACGAGTGAGAAAGGCATTTACAACGTCGTTTTTAGCTATCTCGAGGAAGAAGTTGGGCGTTATGCCGGTCGTGCCGCGGTGCGGTTTTGGCTCGATATTGCGGGCAAAAGGCCCATCGACGAGATCAAGGCAGAACTCGCAAAGGAGATTCAGGAAATGCGGGAGATCCGCGAGGATGTCCGGTTCGGGCCTTCAACTGGGTCTCTCGTGGAAGAGGCGGTAAATCGAGGTATTCCATACATCCGCCTAAACGACCAGTCACTTGTACAACTGGGATACGGGGTCAATCAAAAGAGGATCCAGGCAACGACGACGGTCAATACGAACATGATCTCGGTCGATATTGCCGGGGACAAATCTGCGACCAAGAAATTGCTCGGTGATATGGGTGTCCCGGTGCCAAAGGGTTACAAGGTCCGCGATATCGAGGATCTCGAAGATACATTAGATCGGATAGGCTATCCTGCTGTAATTAAACCGCTTGACGGGAATCACGGAAAGGGTGCGACCGTCGGCATCCGCAATCTGGACGAGGCAAAGGTAGCGTGGGAGAAGGCAAAGGAATACTCGCGTTGGATCATTGTGGAAAAGCAGTTGATCGGTTCGGATTTTCGAGCTCTTGTCGTGAATAACCGGCTGATCGCGGTAGCTGAGCGCGTGCCGGCACATGTAAAGGGAAACGGTAAGGCCACGATCCAGCAGCTTATCGATGAGACGAATGCGGATCCGCGCCGCGGCTACGGCCATGAGAATGTGCTGACTCAGATCGATATTGACGGTCAGACGATGCGGTGCATCGCCAAGGCGGGCTACACGCTTGATTCGGTGCTTAAGAAAGGCGAGATACTTCACCTCAAGACAACCGCGAATATTTCGACCGGAGGAACAGCGATCGACTGTACCGACGAGGTCCATCCGGAGAACGTATTTTTGTTTGAGCGAATTGCGAGGATAATTGGCCTAGATGTTGCAGGGGTTGATGTTATAGCTCCTAATGTAAGTGAGCCATTGAGCGAGAACGGGGGCGGGATCATCGAAGTTAACGCCGCGCCGGGATTTCGCATGCACCTCGCCCCAAGCGAAGGGATAGGCCGAAATGTCGCCGAACATGTTATCGACATGCTCTTCCCGCCGGGCACGCCGGCCCGAGTTCCGATCTTTTCGATCACCGGAACAAATGGAAAGACGACGACTACACGACTTATTGCTCACATTCTCAAAAACAGTGGAAAGACCGTCGGATTTACGACTACGGACGGTACTTATATAGGTAACCAACAGATCGTCCAGGGCGACAATACCGGCCCGGTCTCTGCACAGTTGGTGCTAAAAGACCCGACCGTCGAGGTCGCGGTCCTCGAAACGGCCCGCGGAGGTATTATCCGGAGCGGACTCGGTTTTGACAATTGTGATATTGGCGTAGTGATGAATATCGCCGCCGATCATCTCGGCCTCAAGGACGTAAACACGCTTGAGGACCTCGCACGCGTAAAATCGGTCGTGCCGCGAGCAGTTTCGTCCAAGGGCTATTGTGTTCTAAATGCTGAGGATAAGCTGGTTTACGAGATGAAAGAACTCACTGACGGCACAGTGGTCTGCTTCTCGATGGATGAGAACCATCCTAATATCAAGCGTCGAGCCGAGCGCGGGCGCATTTCATGCGTTTATGAGAATGGTTATGTGACGATCCTCAAGGGCAAATGGAAGGTACGTATCGAGAAAGTTCAGAATATCCCGATCACATACGGCGGTCGAGCTGAGTTCATGATCCAGAATGTGCTGGCAGCGACGCTTGCGTGCTTTGTCCATGGAGTTTCTATCGAGGACCTCCGGGTAGGATTGACGACATTCAATGCTGGGACCGCTCAAACGCCGGGCCGATTGAATTTCGTCGAGATCGGTGACGTTACAGTGTTAATGGACTACGCTCATAACCCAGCTGGACTCAGAGGGTTAGCTAAGTTTATCTCGAAACTACCTAATAAATATAGGACGTGCGTTATCAACGGCACCGGTGACCGGCGCGACGAGGACATCGTCGAATTTGGCCAGGTCGCTGGCGAGACTTTCGATCGCATAGTCATACGTCGGGGCAATTACCTTCGCGGACGCGATGAAAAGGAAACATACGATCTGCTGAAGAAAGGTATCGCGAAGAGCAAGAAAGATCCGGCGGTCAGGATAATTCCCGAGAGTCGAGATGCAATACATCACGCGATCAAGTACGGCCGCAAGGGGGAATTGGTGGTTACCTTAGCAGACCGAGTCCCGGACGATATCGCCTATGTGCAGGAATTTCGGGATTCAAGGGCGCAGTCGCCTACGTGATCCTGTTCAGGTCAGCCATCACTGATAGATTTCGACATGGATGCCACCCTGATGATTCACTGATCCACGATACATTCCTTCAGAATTGAACGGTAACGTGATATTTCCGTTCGAATCGACGGCAATTAAGCCACCTTCGCCCTTGATCGCCGTAAGGCGGTCGATGGTTTCGCAAGCGGCATCTTCGAGCGACGAGCCCTTGTACTTCATGCGGGCCGCAACATCGTAGGCGGTGACGCCAAGCAGGAAGTACTCGCCATGCCCGGTGCACGAAACGGCGCACGTGTCATCGGCATAGGTTCCGGCACCAATGATCGGTGTGTCGCCGACACGTCCATATTTCTTGTTGGTCATGCCTCCGGTCGAGGTCGCGGCTGCGAGATGCCCTTGGGCGTCGCATGCGACGGCACCGACGGTGCCGATCGGCTTAGCGGATGCGTGATCCAATTGCACGCGCCCTGCAACGATGGCTTCCTGCAGTTGCAGCCAACGGTGCTCGGTGAAAAAGTATTCGTCCGGTTCAGTTTTGACACCGTTCTGCTCGGCGAACTGATTGGCTCCCTCGCCCGCGAGCAGGACGTGCTCTGTGCGTTCCATTACAAGACGCGCGAGTGAGACCGGATTACGGATGTTCTTAATAGAGGCGACTGAGCCCGCTTTCAGTTTGCGGCCGTCCATTATCGCCGCGTCCATTTCCTGTTCGCCTTCGTGGGTGAACACAGACCCGCGGCCCGCATTAAAGAGCGGGAAATCTTCGAGAGAAATGACCGCTGCCTCGACCGCATTCAACGATGAGCCGCCCTTTTTCAATATCGCCCAGCCGGCTTTGAGCGCCGCCTCGAGCCCGCCGCGATACTCGCGTTCGAGGTCAGGCGTCATTTGTGATCGAAGTATCGTTCCCGCTCCGCCGTGAACGGCTAATGCGAACTTATTCATACGATGATTATAGTTGATGGCTGTAGAAACTAGTATCCGGACCTCAGTGGATTGGCAGATCAAAGATTGTCGAGAATGAACCCAACACGCTCATCGGGAGGCATTACCGGCACGGTAAGGACCGGAAACGGCAAAGCTCGATACACCTCGATAATGTTCTGATGAATGCGGTTCTGAGCGGCGGCATCCTCGCGTCGGGCGTAATCGCTCACCAGCGGCAGAAAATCCAGGATAAACACCTTCTTGTAGCCAACAGTTTCGATCGCGGCTGTTAGCCTTTTGTCCTCAGGCAGGCCGAGATACCGATAGTATGCCCGTGCGTCAGGAATGGCCCGGTCGAGAAAAATGACCTCATCCGGCCGCAGCGACCGCTCAAGAGCGATCTGCATATTCAGCACGTGAAGCTGAAATTCTCGCTGGTGACGCGCGATCTCGTCGACGCTCTTTCCACGTTCACGCTGCAGATCTATGTAATGACGGGCCTCCTCGACCGATGTCTTATAACCTCGCTCGCGAAGCATTGTGACCACAGTCGTCTTTCCCGAGCAAGGCCCGCCGGTTACTACATACCAGTTCGTCTTTTTGTGATGTCGGCTCTCGTGTCGGTTCATCATTGCTATTGCAGCTTTGCTCCGCGCAGCCTCAGGGCGTTCGTAATGACCGAGACCGAGCTGAATGTCATAGCTGCACTGGCTATCATCGGCGAGAGCAATATTCCGAGCACAGGGAACAGCAGGCCGGCGGCGATCGGCACGCCGACCATGTTGTAAATGAACGCGAAAAATAGATTCTGGCGAATATTCCTCATGGTCGCACGGCTCAGATTTCGCGCCCTTAGAATGCCGTCGAGATCCGGCTTGAGCAGCGTAATGTCCGCCGATTCGATGGCAACGTCCGTTCCGCTTGCGAAAGCGATGCCGACGTGTGCCTGAGCCAACGCCGGAGCGTCGTTCACGCCGTCGCCGGCCATAGCGACGATCTTGCCTTGACCTTGGAGTTCCTTTACCTTGGCGGCCTTATCCTCGGGCATGACCTCGGCGAAAACATGCTCGATTCCCAGCTGTTTCGCGACCGCCTCGGCGGTGACACGATTATCGCCGGTCATCATTACTATCTCGATGCCCTGACCCTGAAGCTGTTTGACGGCACTCGTGGCAGATGGCTTCACGGTGTCCGAAACACCGATCAAGCCCGCCGGCTGACCATCAACTGTTACGAACAAGACAGTTTGCCCACGGCCACGCAGAGTTTCGGCCGCGTCAACAAGCCCGGGCGAAGCAGGCGAGTCGTTTGGCAGCATCGACTCATTGCCGACGGTGACCTTCCTATCTTCAAGGATCCCTATGACACCTCTGCCCGTAACCGACTCAAAATCTTTGACCTCAGTTACTTTTATTCGCCTCAGAGCGGCCTCAGCAACAATGGCGGTCGCGAGCGGATGTTCGCTGTGGGCCTCGACACTTGCAACAAGGCTGAGTAGGCTTTCCTGCGTGAATCCCGCCGGCGAAACAGGGCATTTGTAATCCTCATCGATCCGCAGTTGAGCACCCAGCGAAAAATATCCGCCCCAACCAAGGAGTTTTTCAGTTCCGTTCGCGAGCAATATCTCATGGATGGTTGGTTTGCCCTCCGTTAACGTGCCTGTCTTATCGACAACGATCGCATTGACCTTCTCAAGAGTCTCCAGGGCCTCGGCTTTCTTTATTAAAACGCCGTTCTTCGCTCCGTGGCCGGTGCCGACCATGATCGACATTGGTGTTGCCAGCCCGAGGGCACATGGACAGGCGATGATCAGGACCGACACCGCGGCGACGACCGCCGACGCGAAACTGCCCAGCAAAAACCAGACGACAAACGCAATTATTGCTATTACTATCACCGCTGGGACGAAGTATGCAGAGACAACGTCGGCGAGACGCTGGATCGGCGCCCGGCTGCGTTGAGCTTCGCCGACCATTTTGACGATCTGAGCGAGAAGGGTTTCGCTACCGACCTTTTCGGCCCGCATCGTGAACGAACGATTACCGTTTATCGTGCCGCCGATGACCTTGTCGCCCGCACGCTTTTCGACCGGCATAGACTCACCCGTGACCATAGATTCATCGATAGCCGTGTTCCCGTCGATGATCTCGCCGTCGGTCGGCACCTTTTCGTTCGCTTTTACACGCAGGGTCTGGCCGGCGTGAACGTGCCTCAGGTCGACGACCTCGTCTGTCCCATCGGCGCGTACGACCGTCGCCGTTTCGGGAGCGAGCCGCAGTAATTCCTTGATCGCCGACGATGTTTGCGAACGTGCACGCAATTCCAAGACCTGTCCCAACAGAACGAGAGTCGTGATCACTGCCGCGGATTCAAAATAGCCGGGGATCAGTCCGCTGTGAGCGTCCCGCATTTCGACAGGGAACCAACCGGGCACGAACAAGGCCACCAAACTCAGCAAATACGCCGCTCCCGTGCCGATCGCGATCAGCGTGAACATATTCGGGCTGACGTTTTTGATCGACGCGACCGCCCGCTCAAAGAAAGGAAATCCGCCCCAGAGAATGACAGGAGTTGCCAGTACGAACTGGATCCACATCGATATCGCTGAAGCACGGCCGTGCGGCCATGACGGGAAAAGGGAATTGAGATCGACGAACATCTCGCCCATCGCCAGCACAAAGACCGGGATGGTCAGGACCGCCGAAACGCGAAATCGCCGCGCCATGTCGATGAATTCCGGATCAGGTCTGTCGTCCAGGGAGATCTCTTTCGGCTCGAGGGCCATGCCGCACTTCGGACAGCTGCCGGGCCCGATCTGTACGACCTCGGGGTGCATCGGGCACGTGTATTCCACGTCCAGCGGCAGGTCCTCCGCCTCGGCCGGCGAAAGGTACTTCTCCGGTGCCGCCTTGAACTTGTCCAGGCAGCCCACTGAGCAGAAATGATATGTTGTGCCCTCGTGTGTGTGAGCTCCGGCGGCGGTTTTCGGATCTACCGTCATGCCGCAGACGGGGTCAACCGAGGCGACATTCATCGCCGGCTCTGAAATGAAGTAATTCTCGGCAGCGGTGTGTCCGGCGTCGCAGCATGGACCGACGAACGTCTCGGTCGAACCGGACACGTATTTTTCAGGCTCTGCAATGAATTTGTCCTTACAGCCAGGATTGCAAAAGTAATAGGCCTTGCCTTCATGGATGTGGCTTGCCGCAGCCGAATCCGGTATGACCATCATTTTGCAGACAGGATCGGTGTGAATATCAGGGAGCGGCTCCGCTTTTCGGCCAAGTTGTATCGGCATCGGTTTCGTTGGTTCACTGTTTTTCATGTGTTTCGTTCCTCCGATACAAGTCTACAACCTGTGAGTAAGTGTCAGGTCAAGCGCCGTCTTGCGACTCAGAAAACGACTCGATCAGTCGGCACACCGAATGCCCGTCAGGTTCCGAGTTTTTCATCGCTTTCCACATTTCTGCCGCGGCCTCAAGACGCTTCTGCAGCCGCTTCATTTCGCGGATCTTCTCCCGATTTTCTTCGATGCGTTTTTCGACGACCTCGCGGACCATTGGACACGGCGAGTCGCCATGAACGGCGTGACCGAGGATGTCCTCGATCTCAGCAAGAGTAAATCCGAGTTCCTTGGCCGCAGATATGAACTTAAGGCGGTCGCGGTCCGACGCCTTGTACACTTTATAGCCATTTCGCAGATCTCTGGAGGGTTTCAGCAAGCCGATCCTGGTGTAATAGCGGACCGTAAAAAGCGGGACATTTGCCTGCTTTGCGAGAATTGAGGCGGTCATCATTTAGGACTCTTTCTCCATGGGATCATATCGATCGAAAAGCATAAATTTATTTTACTCTTGTCGCTATGTTTTCAGGAATAACCCAAGAATTGGGAATTTGTTTAACTAGGTAAAACCCCGCTCCGTTTTACCTACCTTAACCGAAAAGGCAATTGCCCGCGAGGGCATACGCAACGCCAGGAGGCCTGATCAAGGCTCGTCCGGCTGCCGAAGTGAGGGACAAATGATCAAAAAACTCTTCCCCATGTTGGGCATTTTGGCCGTCGTATCGACTACCTCCCTCGCCCAAACAACCGCTCAAAAAGGACCAAACGCAACCAGGCTCTCGAATCTCGAGGCAGAGCTTGCCCGCTATGTCGAGGCTGCGTTCGAGGAAGACGAGAAATCGAACGGCATCACCCGTCCGCGTGTCGTCGAAAAGCCGGCGGCCGCTGTTGGTTCGTATGTAACCGCAAACACGAAGGCATTTAGCCGGACCGCGTTCGAGATGGTCAATCGCGTTCGTGTCGAGAATGGCCTGGCACCGCTAGCCTGGAATGATGACCTCGCAAAGGCGGCAAACCTTCATTCTCAGAATATGGCGGAGTTTCACTTCTTTAGCCACAAAGGACTCGACAGTAAGATGGTCAGCGACCGAGCGGATTCGGCAGGTGTCGGCAAATGGCGGTCGATAGGCGAGAATATCGCCTTTAACCGCGGCTACAACGATCCGGTGGCGATGACGGTACAGCTATGGCTCGATTCGCCGTCGCATCGCCGCAATATGCTCTCGACGGACTGGAAAGAATCGGCTATCGGCGTCGCCGTCGCTGAGGATGGAGCGTATTACTTTACTCAGGTGTTCTTGTTGAGGAAATAGCCTGCACGGCTTCGAGTCTATCAATTTTGCATTCCGGATCTCTTGTCGATGTAGGAGTTCCGGAATTTCTATTTTATGCTTGAGCAATGCAGTTCGCTCTGCCGTCATTTGCCAAGATCAACTGGAATCTTCGCGTTTTAGGTAAGCGCGACGACGGTTTTCACGAGCTTTTCACGATATTTCAGACCGTGTCACTGCACGACAGGCTCTATTTCGCCGACGGCGAGGCGGTCAGCCTGGAATGTAATGATCAGTCAATTCCGGTCGATGAAAGAAATTTGATATTGAAGGCGGCTGCGGCTTTGCAGCGTGCGACCGGGGCAAGAAAAGGAGCGAGCATCCTTTTGGAAAAGCGCATTCCTTCTCCGGGCGGGCTCGGTGGCGGTTCATCAAATGCGGCAACGGCATTGATCGGCCTCATGCGGTTATGGGGACTTGCTATCGAGCACCGAGACCTAAACGAGATCGCTGCTGAGCTTGGTTCCGATGTTCCGTTCTTCCTGACCGGCGGTACTGCGATCGGGATGGGACGAGGGGAGTTTATCGAGCCGATACAGGATCTCAAGGCCGAGCATTTGATCATCGTCACGCCAGATGTTGCGGTCTCGACCCCTAAGGCGTTCGCGGCTATCAACGTGGCGACCTTGACAACCGACACTCTGGAAAGTACTCTTACTGTTTGCCGAAATGAAGCAAAGGACTTCGATCCGCTGCAGTCGGCTTTGATAAATGATCTTGAGGCGAGCGTGTTTGCCGCCCATCCCGAGGTTAGGAGGGTGAAAGATGCCCTCGCCGATCTTGGAGCAATTTCGGCCGCAATGAGCGGCAGCGGGGCATCGGTCTTCGCGATTTTTGACAACAAAGAGACACGGCAAGCTGCTGAAAAAGCCCTCGAACAAGAGTCGACATGGCGAAAGTTTGCCGTATCAACCATCTCGCGAGACACATATCGCGAGGCGCTTGCAATATAAGCGTCAGGTTGTTTCCGTTAGTTTCTTTTAGTACGCATTGGGGCGTAGCCAAGTGGTAAGGCACCGGTCTTTGGATCCGGCATTCGTAGGTTCGAATCCTCCCGCCCCAGCCAAGTGGAAAGAATAGAACGGACGATCTATGGTTAGGTCGTCCGTTTTTTGTTTGGTGATCTGATAGGCACTAAGGAATGAGCGTCACAGGAAAGATAAAGATATTCTCGGGCAATGCGCACCCTGCGCTTGCTGAGGAGATCTGCAGCCACCTTAGCATCGAATTGGGAAAGGCAGTGACCGACCGCTTCTCGGACGGGGAATTCAACTTTTCAATAGGCGAGAATGTTCGCGGCCACGATGTTTTCATCGTTCAGCCGACGTGCCCGCCTAGCGATAGTCACCTGATGGAGCTGCTCATAATGATCGACGCTTTCATTCGTGCTTCGGCCGAACGTGTGACTGCCGTGATCCCATATTTTGGGTATGCTAGGTCCGACAAGAAAGATCGGCCCAGGGTGCCGATCTCAGCCAAGCTGGTGTCGAACCTTATAACAAAGGCCGGAGCACAGCGCGTCCTGACGATCGACCTCCACGCGTCGCAGATACAGGGTTTCTTTGATATTCCGGTGGATCACCTTTACGCGGCCCCGGTCGTGGTCCAGTACTTCAAGGACAATCCGATCGAGAATCTTATTGTGGTTTCGCCTGATACCGGTGGTGCCGAGCGTGCCCGAGCATATGCAAAGCGCCTCGATGCAGGCCTTGCACTTTGCGATAAGCGACGCGAGCGGGCAAATATCGCCGATGTAATGAACATCGTTGGTGACGTTAAGGGTAAGAATTGCCTGATCATCGACGATATGTGCGATACCGGAGGTACGATCTGCAAGGTTGCCGAGGCTCTTCACAAGGCGGGAGCGAACAAGATCTCGGCGTGCTTTACGCACGGCGTGCTGAGCGGGAACGCGGTCGAGAATATTGAGAATTCACACCTTAAGAAGGTGATCGTAACCAATACCATTCCGACGGGAGCCGCGGCCCAGAGGCTGGTCGACAATGGTCAGATAGAGGTTTTGAGTGTCGCCGCCCTGTTAGCGTCGGCGATACGTTCGATCCATGACGAAACGAGTGTTTCGTCGCTGTTTATCTAGTTGCGGCGGGCCGGTATGTCCGCCCGCAGATGAGGAAATTATGGCAGAGAAAATAATTGTTAAGGCTGAAAAGCGTGATACACGCGGTAAGAACGAAGCTCGCCGGCTCCGGGCACAGGGCAGGATCCCCGTGGTCGTTTACGGCGGCGGCGGCGAGAGTATTGCTGCTACCGCAGCGTTGAGCGACCTTGCGGCTGTGATTCGAACGGACAGCGGCGTCAATACGGTGTTTTCGCTCGACATTGATGGCGTGGGCGTCAATGATGTAATTTTTCAGGACAGGCAGATCGATGCGGTAAGGGGGAGGCTGATCCATGCCGACCTTCGCCGTTTCGCTAAGGGCGAAAAGATCGAAATGACCGTGCCTATCCATTTGACCGGCCACGCTGTGGGCCTGCAGGATGCGGGAGCGGTTTTGACCCAGGCTATGCGCGAGGTGAAGGTCCTTTGCGAACCGGCCAACACGCCTGATTCGATCGATGTTGACGTCACTGACCTGGCGGCAGGACAGTCGATCCATGTTTCAGATCTCAAGGTCGGATCGGGAATTGAGATCCACGCGGACCCTGAAACCGTGGTCGCGAGTATTGTGTCGGTAGGCGAAGCGGTGCTTGAACCGCAGATCGAGGAAGGTGCTGAACCTGAGGTCGTCGGTGAGGCACCGGCAGAACCTGAAGGCGAAAGCGGCGAGTAGCGTCCGATCGAGGTGAGTAACTGGTTGATCGTTGGGCTCGGTAACCCCGGCTTGGAATACGCGAAAACGCGGCACAACCTCGGGTTTATGCTTGTGGATGTGCTAGCCGGCCGGTTTCAGACCAAGGTAGGGCGAAGCGAGTGCCGCTCGCTGGTCGGACGAAGTGAATTTGACAATCAGGTGGTCGAACTAGCGAAGCCGCAGACCTACATGAACCTGAGTGGCGAGGCGGTGAGTTGCCTTGTCGCTAAGGATGAACGGACTGTCGAAAAGCTGATCGTTATCTCTGACGACCTTGCATTGCCGTTCGGTTCGATACGGATCAGGCCGAAGGGAGCTCATGGCGGCCAGAACGGCTTAAGGTCGATCATCGACCACATCGGGACACAGGATTTCATCCGTCTGCGGATCGGTATACAGCCCGAGCACCAGATCGGCGATGCCGCCAGATTTGTTTTGGAGAACTTTTCAAAAAAGGAATCCGAAACCGTTGAAAAGATACTTGATACTGCAGCGGACGCGGTTGAGTCGATCATTCGTAACGGCGTCGATGCTGCAATGGCAGGATTTAATTGATTCCTTACTTCAACCCAGGAGAGTTGAGGTTGGTTAGCCAAAAGGAGAATAGGTGATAAATGGCAAATAGAACTTACGAAGTAATGTACATTATCGATCCGGACACTGCCGGTGAAAAGATCGAGAAATTGAACGAAGCGGTCGGCAAGCTGATCGAAAAAGAGGGCGGTTCGGTCGTCAGGATGGACGACATCGGGATGAAGACGCTTGCGTATCCGATCCAGAAGAAGAACGAGGGACACTACGTTCTATTCGAGATCGAAGGCACCGGCCAGGAGATCCTCGAACTCGAACGCCGCATGCGTGTCAACGACATGATCATGCGCTACATCACCGTCCGCGTGGACGAGGACCGCAAGACAGCGACCAAGAAGCGTGAAAAGCGCGAGGCCCGTGCGGCAAAGCGTGCTTCATTCCGTCCGTCGGCTGAGACAGCGGAGGTTCAGGCCGAGGCATAGTCGCCGAGGGCAAAGGAGAAAGTTATGGCAGAAAAAGAACTTGAAGTTTTGAATGACAGAGACCTCAACCTCGACGAAGAGGTCATTGGCGATCGTCCCCGTCGCTATCAGCGCCGCCGGCCGCGTCAGGTCGTTCCCGACTATGTCGATTGGAAGGACGTTGATTTTTTGAGGCAGTTTGTGCCGGAGCGGGGTAAGATCATGCCGAGACGCATATCAGGAATTTCGGCGAAAGACCAGCGTCGCGTCGCCAAGGCGATCAAGCGAGCACGCTCAATGGCGATGCTGCCGTTCGTTGCAGACTAAAGGGTTTATTCACTTGATCATTTTTTCATTGTTTCATTTTGGAATGATCCAATGAACCAATGGCTAAATGACACAATATTAAGGAAAACGTCATGGCAAATACAACAGTTTTACTACGCGAGGATCTGGAGCACGTCGGCGGACGCGGCGAGATCGTTAAGGTCAAGGCCGGCTTTGCCCGCAACTACCTGCTGCCGCAAGGATTTGCGACTCTCGCAACCAAAGGAAACATTAAGCAGATCGAGCAGGAGCGTACGGCACTTCTCAAGAAGGCAGCGATCGAAAAGGCGACAGCAGAAGCTCAGCGTGAGCAGATGGAAAGCCTGAGCCTAACTTTCGAGCGAAAGGTCGGCGAGCACGGCCACCTATTTGGTTCGGTCACATCCATGGACATCGCCGAGGCACTTCAGGCCAAGGGTTACGAGATCGACCGCCGAAAGATAACGCTAAAAGATGCGATCAAGGAAACGGGCGAATATACAGTGAATGTCAAACTTCACCGTGAGGTCACCCTTGCAGTTCCGGTCACCGTCACTGGCGAGGGCGGGGAAATGCCGGCGAAGGAAGAGAGGAAGGCGAAGAACGAAGCTAAAGCTGAGGTACCGGTCGAAGCTGCTCCTGCCCCGGCTGAAGAAGCAGCTTCGGCTGCAGAGGCCGCTGAGGAAACTCCTGTCGAATCGGCCGGCGACGAAGCCGAGGCCTAGTTTCGACACCGTAATTCGTTTTCACGGGACACACGAAATGCACGAATTTGCATTCGTGTGTTTCGTGTTTTTCGTGGCCATACTTGCCTAAATATCCGTCGTATTTAGGGTTACCGACTTTCGTTATTTGCCTTTAGACAAGGCCGATTTTTCTGTCTAAAATTACCTTCTACCACAGACCGAGCTTTCGCATTTTTGACCGATGGCAAGTGTTTTTCCGGACAATCGTCGAGAACAATATCTCGAAAAGCCTCTACCCTCGAGCGAGGACGCCGAGCGTGTGATCCTTGGTGCGATCCTGCTCGATAATGCCGTGATTGCGCAGGCGGTAGAGCACCTGAAGCCGGAGGATTTCTACTCGCCATTCAATCGCCGCGTATTTGGGGGGATGATCGCCCTCTTTGAAAAGCAGACGCAGATCGATCCGATCCTGATCGGCGAGGAACTTAAGAAAGAAGGTTCGCTCGAAGCCGGCGGCGGCGTCGCAGCGATCACTAATCTCACCTTCGGCCTGCCTCACTTCTCAAATGTTGAGGAGTACATCAAGGTCGTCCGGGACAAATCCGTGGTACGCAGCCTTATCCGTACGTGCAACGCGATCACGGGCGAAGCTCTAGCCGAGGAGCAAGATGCTGACGTCATTCTGGACAGGGCCGAGCAGCAAATATTCGCCATCGCGGAGTCTCGGACAAAGGAGAGCTTTTCGCGGATCGAGCCCGTCGCCAATCGTGTGGTGGCACGCGTCAGGGAGCGGGCCGAGGGCGGAGCGACGGGTATAACCGGGCTATCTACAGGGTTTACCGAGCTTGATGATATGACCTCCGGACTTCAGAGGACTGACTTGATCATCGTTGCCGGCCGGCCGTCGATGGGCAAGACGGCGCTTTGCCTGACTTTGGCACAGAACGCCGCACTTAGATCTAATGCGGTTGTCGCGGTCTTCTCGCTCGAAATGTCAAAAGAGCAGCTGGTCACCCGTATGCTCTCGAGCGAAGCTCATATTAATGCTCATCGCTTTCGCACGGGCCACTTGATGACCAGCGAGTGGGAACGGCTTGCGGGAGCTATCGGAACGTTGTCGGATGCCAAGATATTTATTGACGACACGCCGGCGATCTCAGCGTTGGAGATCAGAGCGAAGACTCGACGCCTTGCGGCTGAGCAAAAGGCACTGGACCTGATCGTGATCGATTATCTTCAGCTCATGAGCGGCGGTAAAAGAAGCGAGTCGCGCCAACAGGAAGTGTCGCAGATCTCACGCGAGCTGAAAGCCCTGGCAAAGGAGATGGATGTTCCTGTGGTCGCTCTGTCTCAGCTCTCGCGTGCACCGGAGGCTCGCAATCCGCCAAAGCCGTTGATGTCCGACCTTCGCGAATCGGGCTCGATCGAGCAGGACGCCGATGTGGTTGCGTTCATCTATCGCGAAGACTATTACAAGCCGACGGAAGAGAATCAGGGAATGGCCGAGCTTATACTTGCCAAGCAGCGTAACGGCCCGACCGGTACCGTCAAACTCGCATTTCTCAAGGAATTTACACGTTTTGAGAATTACTTCGGCGGCTAATACCCGCAACTTGCACATAATTCCATGAACGACCTAAGTTACCCTGTCGGGCCTTTCGAACTTGCCAAATTCGCCGACCGCGCCGCAAATCAGAGGATGATCGCCGAGTTACCAGCGAAGGTGAGAGCCGCCGTTGACGGCCTCTCGGAAGAACAGCTTGATGCGCCCTACCGGCCAGGCGGATGGACCGTCCGGCAGACCGTCCATCACATCGCAGATAGTCACATGAATTCGCAGATACGGTTCAAGCTCGCCCTCACCGAGGATGAGGTCCCGACGATCAGGCCGTATTACGAAGACCGTTGGGCAGAGCTCGCCGACAGCAAGCTCCCGGTTGACGTATCGCTCAAGCTGATCGAGGGGATACACGAGCGTTGGTCGGCGTTGCTTGTGTCAATGAGCGATGCCGATTTTGGCAAGAAATTCATCCATCCCGAAACAGGAGAATGGACGCTCGAGGCCGCCTTGGCACTCTACGCATGGCACTCGCTCCACCACACGGCACACATCACGCACCTGCGTGAGCGAATGGGCTGGTGAAAAGTTTTTGTCCGCGAATTACACGAATCGGCAAGAATAAAATAGAATAACTAACATTCTTTAGGCTTCCTATTTTGTTTTTATTGCGTTTATTCGCGGGCGAATCTTATATGGCTGACGGGGAAAGACTGATCTCACTCGACGTTTTCCGCGGAATGACCATCGCCGGAATGGTGCTGGTCAACAACCCGGGCACTTGGTCGCATATCTACGATCCGCTCGAGCACGCGTCGTGGCACGGGCTCACTCCCACCGATTGGATCTTCCCGTTCTTCCTGTTCATCGTAGGCATCGCGATCTCGATCGCGTTAGGCAGAAACCCGATCGGCAGTGAGGGTGTGTCGCGAAGTGCGATCTACCGAAAGATCTTCACGCGGGCCGTTGTGATCTTCGGTCTCGGTGCGTCGATGTCGGTGATCCCGTTCTTTCAGTTTGCCGCGACGGATGCCCCCGACGGGCTGAAAATGCTCATCTGGCTTGTGATGACAGCGGGACTCTTCTGTCTACTGCTCAGAAATTTCAAACTTGCGGGTCTATTTATCGGCCTGAGCATCATCGGCATCATCGGGATGAACCTAGGCGGCTACAATGTCGTTGCTTACAATTTCGGCACAATGCGCATTCCGGGCGTGCTCCAACGGATCGCGGTCTGCTACCTGATCACGTCGTTGATTCTTTTGCACACAACGTGGAGGCAGCAGGTCGGTATTTCTGTCGTTCTGTTGCTCGGCTATTGGTTGGTGATGTCAGTCATTCCCGTACCGGGCTGTGAGGTGACGACGGTCGATGACAAGGCGTGCAACCTTGCCGCATGGCTTGACCGGACCATTTTGACCGAAAATCACATCTGGCGTTCGGCGAAAGTCTTCGATCCTGAGGGAATTCTCTCGACCATCCCGGCGGTTGTAACTACGATCTCGGGCGTTCTGACCGGTACTTGGCTCAAGCAAAAGCGAGACGACCTCGATAAGGTCTCTGGGCTGTTCTTCTTTGGCGTGGTGCTTTTCGCAGCCGGCTGGGTCTGGAACAGCTATTTCCCGTTCAACAAGGCCCTTTGGACCAGCTCCTACGTTCTGGTGACATCCGGCCTTGCGCTATTTACGCTCGGTTTTTGCTACTGGCTGATCGATATCAGGGGTTACAAGGCTTGGGCAAAGCCTTTCGTTATCTTTGGCCTCAATCCGCTCACGCTTTTTGTCTTTTCAGGGATAATGGCCCGGATGCTGGGAGCCTATCGCGTCGCCGGAGCCGATGGCCAGCCTGTCGCTGTGCAGAAATGGATCTTCGACAATATCTTCCTCGCCATCGCTCAGCCCGTCGATGCGTCCTTAATGTACGCGATCAGCTTCATTCTCCTTTGGCTCGTTTTGATGTGGCTGCTCTTTAGAAAGGGCGTTTACGTAAAGGTCTAGGAACGACAAATGGCACGAATAAGGAGATCTCTTCCAATTCGTGTCATTCGTGTATTTAGTGGCTAACTGATCTTATCCTGCCGCCGCTACCACTCTTTCCGCTGCATCATTCATTCCTTGTGCGGTGATGATACCGATGCCTGATTCGGCTAGGACGCGGCGGCCTTCTTCGACGTTTGTGCCCTCGAGACGGGCGACGATCGGTATTGAAACGCCGAGATTCTTTGCCGCGGCAACAACACCGTTAGCGACCATATCGCAACGGACGATCCCACCGAAGATGTTGATCAAAACGGCCTTCACGTGTTCGTCGGCGAGCAGGATCTTGAACGCTTGTTCTACCCGTTCTTGTGAGGCTCCTCCGCCGACGTCGAGGAAGTTCGCTGGTTCTCCGCCCGCTAGCTTGATAATGTCCATCGTTGCCATCGCGAGGCCCGCACCGTTGACCATACAGCCGATGTTGCCGTCGAGTTTGATGTAGTTGAGGTCGTGCTTTGAGGCTTCGATCTCGAGAGGTTCCTCTTCATTGAGGTCGCGAAGTTCGGCAAAATCCTTGTGCCGGAACATCGCGTTGTCGTCAAAGTTGACCTTGGCGTCGAGTGCTATAAGGCGATTGTCTTTGGTCAGAAGGAACGGATTGATCTCGACCAGCGACGCATCGATCTTCTCGTATGCGTCATACAGCTTGAGCATGAATGACGCCGCTTGATTTATAAGCTCGTTGGGGATGCCGAGGCCAAAGGCGAGTTTGCGTGCCTGAAAGCCGCGAAGCCCGACCGCTGGATCGATCGTTTCTTTGAGAATAAGTTCAGGCGTCTCGGCGGCGACCTTTTCGATGTCCATGCCGCCGGCTGACGACGCCATAAAGACGTTACGGCCCGTGATGCGGTCGAGTGTGATGCCTAGATAGAACTCGCGGTCGATAGGCAAGCCTTCCTCGATCAGCAACGTTTTGACCTCGCGGCCCTCAGGGCCGGTTTGATGCGTGACGAGCATCATTCCGAGCATCTCGCCGGCGATCTGCTTTGCCTCTCCGGGCGACTTGGCAAGCTTTACGCCGCCGCCC
The DNA here is from genome assembly GCA_964545145.1 of uncultured Chloracidobacterium sp. Taxonomy (GTDB): domain Bacteria; phylum Acidobacteriota; class Blastocatellia; order Pyrinomonadales; family Pyrinomonadaceae; genus OLB17. The sequence continues at coordinate 28,643 of CAZJFB010000014.1, forward strand.
TTGCCGCGTCCGCCTGCGTGGATCTGGGCCTTGACGACGACAACGTCGGTGCCGAGCTCCTTTGCGGCCGCCTCGGCTTCTTCAGGCGAACGTGCGACGATGCCGCGGGGAACGGGAACGCCAAATTCTTTGAGAATGGCTTTGCCCTGATATTCGTGAATTTTCATAAATGGACATTTTATCGACGCGCCGGGACAAAATCAAAGTGTTGCCTCAGAGGTTGATTTGCAGACTCGTTATTATCCACTCGTTGGATCTCTTTTCGAGAACGTAGATCGCCTCGAACGTAACCCCCGAGGGTTTGGAATCGAAGGAGCCTTTGAGCCAAATGACACCGCCCTGTGGGTCAATTCCAACCATCGGCGGTCTGGCGAACTTGACCGTTGACCCGGCTACACCTCGTAGTGAGGCGAGACCGCGGTCACCCATGCCGCGAATGGTCTTCAGCTGCTGTTCATCCAGGTCTTTATCGTACTGGTCCTTCTTATCCTTGAAAAAGTCGCCAAGAGATCCCGCCTCGACGGCCCGCGCATAATTGGCAATGGTGTCCTTGATCCTGGCTTCAATTTCGGCATCGCCGGGCACCTTATCTGAAGCAGGCATCTGTCCGCCGCGTTTGAACACGACGCCGTCGAGCGTCATCTGACCTCCTGATGGAGGAGTGTCAATTTTGAAGGTCTTGAAGACACCCAGATCGCCGATCATCAGATCACGGCCATCCTTGTAAAGGCGGACATCGCCGTTCACGATCACGGTGTTCTTGCCGATGAGGTCAGCTGTAGTTTCGTTCTTGATATTTATTGAGGTGCCATCGGCGGTCCAAATACCTAAGAGGTCGGCTCCCGGCCGTTTGAACGGCTCACCGCCGCAGCCAATGCACGCGGCGGCGAGGACCGTTCCGACAAGGATAAGCTCAACAACAGGGCCGCGTCGAAGCTTTGAAACCAAGCTCGAACGACAGGGAAAGACAGGCATATCATCCTCTATTTCCTGGTTGTCTTGATATTGATACCGACGAGTTTCCAGTTGCCGTCGTCCATAGCGTACTTTAGCTCAAAGTTCGCTTGCTCGGGCTTGGTGGGGTAATAGCCTTTGACGATAAGAGCGTCGATCCCCTTAAAATCCTCAATGACCGGTGCGGGCTCAAATGTTGCGTCAAGCGATGAAACGGCTTTCTTAAAGTTGTAATTCTCTTTCTCGTCGACAAAGACCTTAAAGCTTTCGAGCATATCGTCAGGCGACGAAGAATCGCGCCACACTTTAGCGACCTTCTTGTGAAAGTCGGTAAAATCTTCGCCCTGTACCGCGTCGCTGAAATCCATAAATGTTGATTTCACCAGGCTCTGCAGTTTGTCGTTACTTGGGATCTCCGGCTTAGTCGATGAGGTCTTAGTGTCGGACTTAGTGTCCGAACCGCCGCCTGTCTTCTTGAATACTATCCCGTCCAGGGTCATCTGGTTGCCCGACGGGGCCTTGTCGATCTTGAACGAAGGGCCCATTCCGGCGAAACCGATCTTAAAGCTTTTTCCGTCTTCGCTCATTACAAAGCTGCCGCCGCTTACGTTGGAATTACCATTGCCCGACTTATAGTCCGCGCCGCCGTCCGCTCGGATGGTGATCGTAGTGCCTTCCGCACCGGTCCAAAAGCCGACATACTCAGGTGGGGCAGGTTTGCTTGAACCGCCGCAGGCAAGGCCGATCGCACCCAAAAGTACGAGGGAAAGTGCGAATGTGAACGTATTCTTGAATGATGTCATTTTTGAGTCTCCTATCCCTCGTAACAACGCAAGGGGATCTGAAAATTATGGGTGGAACGGAATGTAGGTTAGTCCTTAACCTTAAAAAAGTAAAGGCCGAGCAGACGCCCGGCCTCCGAAGAATAAAGCTCACCCGAAGCTACGGGATATTGATCACCAGCTTGAGCAGTTTCCACTCGCCGCCTCGCATTATGTACTCATAATCAAACCGGACGTTGTACGGTTTGGTCTTAAATTTACCCTTTGCCATGAGGATCTTAAGCCCTTTCTCGGTGCGGATGCCCGGCGGGCTGTCAAACTCGGCATCCATGCCGGCAACCTTGTCGAGTATGGGGACGACAAGCTTCTTTTTGTCGGTGTACGACTTAAAGGCGGTCTCCATTTCGCTTACTGTGTAGGTGTTCTGAAAATCGGTGGAAGCTTTATCGTAAAGAGCATTAAAGTCCTTTGTATCGACAGCTTCCGCAAAGTCGGCCGTCGTATCCTTGACGAGTCCCTCGACCACCGAATTCGACGGTATCGAATCATCTCCCTTTGTATCCGACGAGTTCGACGAACTTGCCGAGTTACTGTTCTTGGCCAGATTGGCAAGGTCAAAGTCCTTGCTGCAATTGCATCCAAGGGCGATCGAGAGAACCACCGCAAGGGCGATCGGGCCACTTATCCAATTGCTTTTTCCGAATATCAGCTCGTTGATCAGACGACGCATAATGGTTCTCCCTATTTTTCTACTGAGACCTCTCGACCAGGTTGAGCAGGGTCCTGATAGCGACACCCGACGGGCCCTTTGCCATATACGGCTTTCCGCTGTCGAGCCATGCCGTGCCCGCGATATCGAGGTGCGCCCACTTTGCCTTGCCCACAAATTCCTGAATGAATACCGCACCCATGATCGTACCGGCCTTGCCGCGAGGCCCGATGTTCTTGATATCGGCGATATCAGAGCGGATATCCTTGCTGTATTCGGGGCCGACCGGCAATTGCCAATAACCTTCGCCCGCGTCCTTGCCGCAGGCGACTATCTCATCGACGAGCCCTTGATCATTGCCCATGATGCCAGTGTTATGGGCACCGAGGGCGATGATTACTGCTCCCGTCAGCGTCGCCATATCGACGATACGGGTCGCACCAAGCTTCTCGGCATACGCGACCGCATCGGCCAGGATCAGGCGGCCCTCTGCGTCCGTGTTGAGGATCTCGATGGACTTGCCGTTCATGGCATGTACGACGTCACTGGGACGCGATGCCTTGCCGTCCGGCATATTCTCGACCGCCGCCACGACGCCGATGACCGGCACGCTCGGCTTGAGCAAGGCGATCGCACGCATCGTGCCAATGACGGTTCCGCCGCCCGACATGTCGTACTTCATAGCATCCATCCCTTCTCCAGGCTTTAGGGAAATGCCGCCGGTATCGAATGTAATGCCCTTACCGACAAGTGCCAAAAGGTCGCCCTTCTTAGCGGTGGACTTGACGGGCTCATACCGAAGCACGATCAGCTTGGCGGGCTGCTCAGAACCCTTTGAGACACTCAGCAGGGAACCCATGCCGAGCTTTTCCATCTTCGCTTCGTCGAGCACCTCACACTTGAGGCCGACCTCTTTGGCCATCGCCTGTGCACGCTTTGCCATCTCGGTCGGCGTGAGGATATTTGGCGGCTCATTGCAGAGGTCCCGGGTGAAATTCATCGATTCACCGATCGACTGGCCGCGAGATATCCCGGCTTTCAGGTCCGCCGGTTTTGCCCCATCGATGCAGAGGACAAAATTATCGACCGACTTCTTGTTCTTGTCTTTGGTCTTGTATTTGTCGATCTCGAACTGACTCGTGATAGATCCCTGAACGGCGTATTGAGCGATCTCGACCGCTCCCGCATCGCAGCGTGGAAGGAAAGCAAAGCTCTTGATGCCGCGTTGGCGTAGGTAGCGTGTCGCCGTCCCCGAAACATTGCCTGCCGAGAACGCTTTGTATTCCTTCGCGTCACCGACGCCGATGAGCAGCAGCCGACCGGCCTTAACGCTTCCGTGCGGGGCAAAACGAATAAGAGCGGTCTGGCCCATATCGCCCTTGAATTCCTCTGACTTGAAGATGCTGGCGACGAGCCCGCCGGTCAGTTTGTCAAGCTCCTTAAGGACGCCGCTTGTGGATTTTTCGCCCTTGAAGACTGCAACTGCCAAGGCCTCGACACTGGCCTCGGTAAAATTTCCGGTGATTCCCTGGAATTTCATCAATACCTCGTAAGATCTATGTTTTTCTTAATAAAACTCTTTAATATCTTATACTTATCTGAGCTTCTGTTTCAACTCGGCCCGAGTTTCTCTCTCGACCGTCTTTCGCATTTCGGTCTCGCGTTTATCGTAGAGTTTCTTGCCCTTGGCGACGCCGATCTCGAACTTTATACGGCCGTTCTTCCAGTAGATGCGCGTGACGACCAGGGTCATGCCTTTTTGCGTCGTTTCCTTCAGCAGTTTTTCGATCTCACGGCGATGCAGTAGCAGCTTTCGCGGGCGAAGAACATCGTGATTATTGATATTTCCGTGCGAATAGTGCGAGATGTGAGCTCCGATCAGCCAGACCTCGCCGTCCTTGATCTGTACGAACGACTCCTTGAGCTGAATGCGGCCCGCCATGATGCTCTTGACCTCTGTCCCGAGCAGTGCGGCACCGGCCTCGTACTTATCGAGGATATGATACTCGTGGTACGCGAGCCGGTTATTTACTATCTCTTTCTCGTCGGACATAAACTATCATTGTGCCACAATACCTATGTGTCCTATGAGTCCGGTACGCCCATTTCTCTAAATTACTGACCGAATACGGTTTGACAGATCGAGCCGCCAGACCGTAAATTATTACTTACGCTGGGAGATCGTCTAATGGTAGGACTGCAGTCTCTGGATCTGCCTATCGGGGTTCGAATCCCTGTCTCCCAGCCAATTCTATCAGTGGTCAGTTACCGGTGGTCTGTGATCGGAAACGACTCAATTGCTGACCGCTGATCACAGACCACCCACCACTGCCTCTATGGACGGCTGGCACGAAACCGATGTTCGGGTACGCTATGCCGAAACGGACCAGATGGGAATTGTGCACCACGCCAATTACCTGGTTTGGTTCGAGACCGGCCGCTCAGATCTATGCCGCTCTCGCGGGTTTTCCTATAAACAGATGGAGGATGAGGACAACGCCTTGATGGTGGTTGCCGAGTCGTACGTTAGGTACAAATCTCCGGCGTATTACGAGGACATTCTGACCGTGCGGACCAAGGTCTCAGAGATCCGCAGCCGCAGCTTGAGATTCCATTACGAGATCTTTCGATCTGCGGACCAGACCATCATCGCCGAGGGCGAAACGCTCCATCTGGTGACCGATCGTGAGAAAAAGGTGATGAAGATACCGGAGTTCTATCGTATTCGATTGCTAGATGACGAGCCTCACAAGTCTTTTCCTCCCGATAAGGCCCCGAGTTGACCGCGGTCTTGAGTTTAGTACCAAGATCTTTTTGATCACGCCCCGATCTGAGAATTTATCCGCAAAGTCGGCATTTTGCTACATTTCGGGAATTCTGATATTCCATTCCTCCCCAGACTGTGCAAATATGCCGAGTTGCCGCGGGTACCCGAGCTGCTAAAGGCTGGTGTCCCGCACCATGATCGCGGGCAATTTGGCTCTCGGCGGCTGTAACACAATGTATGTCGTTTGTATGCCGTTTGTATTACACATTTTTCGGAGGATCGGAAAGGGAACAAGGTGCGAAAATGCTAAGTGTTGCAAATATAGCAGTTGCACAAAACAGGGTGTAATACAGAGTATGCACGCGGGGGAAAAACAGGATTTTGTGGGACACGCAACAGTCGAGAGTTGAGAGTGGAGAGAAGAGAGTCGGAAAAAAGTGAAAAAGAGATAATTGGGAAAGTGAAAAAGCGGGTAGTTGATAGTAAGAGTTAATAATAGAGAGGCGGGCCTATCACAGTGATCTCTGTGCCCTCGGTGGCCAAATTCCTCAACTCTTGTGCGTCGGGACACTGACATTTGGGATATCCCACCCAGTAAATATTGGAGTTTTATGAACATGATCTAAAAAGTTTGGACAAATTGGCTTGACAGGGACGCTCGGAGGCGTCGTTCCAAGGGCAAACTTGAATCTCACTTCACCGCACTCTAAACTAGCCCTATGCCCGGAGCCGGACGTGCGGAGATCTATTTCATCGCGGCGATGATGTTCCTCATCATCGTTGTTTGCATAGTAGCCGTTTATTTCTTTTTTAAGACCTATAAGAAGGAAATGGCCGAGAAAAATGAGCGTCTCGCGGCGAAAGACGCGGACAGCGAGACGGAGAAACGGGACTAAAATATGCCGCATCAGAGTCTTCTCGATCCGGAACGCACGGCGTTGGCGGTGATAGACATTCAGGAAGCGTTTCGCTCGGTCATTCCCGATTTTGAGACACTTGCCGTTCGAGCGTCGGTCGCGGTGCAGGGATTTCAGATCCTTGGCTTGCCGGTGCTCGTTACAGAGCAGTATCCGGCGGGCCTTGGGCCTACAGCAGAAGAGATCCGGATGGTATTGCCTCCCGGATTCGAAACCTATGAAAAGACGGCATTTAGCTCGTGCGGGTCATCAGCTTTTGTTGACCGGTTAAGTGAGCTTGACGTCAGACAGGTCGTTGTTTGCGGCCTGGAAACGCATATTTGCGTCAATCAGACCGTCCATGACCTAATTTACCGCGGTTTTAAGGTGCATTTACTGTGTGATTGCGTAAGTTCTCGCTTTGAGTACAATCGCCTCGCCGGCCTCGCCAAAATGGCTCGCAGCGGTGCGATCGAATCGTCGATCGAAATGGCGTTATTCGAACTGATGCGAGATTCAAAGCACGGGCAATTTAAGGAAATTCAGTCGTTAATAAAGTAATCGAAAAACTAGCTCGTAGCTGTCAGCTATCGGCTATCAGCTAATCTTAAATGGATCTCTTATCTTCACTTAATCCTCAGCAAAAAGAAGCTGTCCAAGCGACCGAAGGGCCATTGCTGATCCTTGCGGGAGCCGGCTCGGGAAAGACTCGCGTGATCACGGTGCGCATTGCGTATCTGATTGCAGAGAAACAAGTTGCGCCGCACAATATCCTCGCGGTCACCTTCACGAATAAGGCCGCGGGCGAGATGCGATCGCGTGTCGAGGAATTGCTGAAAGGACAGAAACTTCATTCTGCTCCGCTGATCTCGACATTTCATAGCCTGTGCGTGCGCGTCCTGAGACAGGATATTGAACTTTTGGATGAGGGATACAAGAAGTCCTTCACCATTTACGACACCGACGACTCGCAGAAGGTCGTAAAGGCGTGCATTAAGGACCTCGGCCTCGACGAAAAGCAGACAAACCCGCGAAATGTCCGCAACGCGATCAGCGCCGCGAAGAATCGAGGCGAGGATCATGAGATGTTCGCGTCAAAGGTCGAGTACGGCGACGAAAAGAAGGCGACGATCGCTAAGGTCTTCAAGATGTACGACGAGCGGCTGAATACGGCGAATGCTCTTGATTTTGACGACCTGCTGATAAAGACCGTCAAACTTCTGCGGGTGTCGCACGAAACCCGCGAGAAATACAATGAGCGGTACAAGTACATTCTGGTCGATGAATATCAAGACACGAATGCCCTGCAGTTTGCCCTGATCAATTATCTCACCGAAAAGCAGCAGAATATTTGTGTTGTGGGCGATGACGCTCAGAGTATTTACGGCTTTCGACAAGCGGATATACGCAATATTCTCGGATTTGAAGAGCATTTCCCGAACGCAAAAGTGATATTGCTCGAGCAGAATTACCGCTCGACACAGACCATTCTCGATGCCGCGGACGCGATCATCAAGAACAACATTAACCAGAAGAAAAAGAAGCTCTGGACCGCGAATCCGGGCGGAGAACGTATCTTCTATTATCAGGCTTACGACGGCGACGGCGAGGCCCGTTTCGTTGCTTCTAAGATCGAGGAACACCAGCGGCAAAGCCTCTCGGACCGTATCGCCGTGCTTTATCGGACCAACGCACAGTCACGGCTGTTCGAGGAGGCCCTCAGGCGCCTGCGGATCGAGTACAACATTGTCGGAGGTTTTTCGTTCTACGAACGTGCCGAGGTCAAGGACATTATCGCTTACCTTAAGCTTGCGATGAACCCCTTTGACGACATCGCACTGCTTCGAGTGATAAATACGCCGGCGAGGGGCCTGGGCAAGACGAGCCTCGACGAACTCGTTAGGCTCGCTAAGTCAAACGGTTCCTCTCTATGGATGACGATCGCGACCGCGACGGATCCGGGCCATTCGCAGGAAGTTAACCTCACGCCGCGGGCGAAAGAGGCGTTTCGGGCATTTCGTCTCGTTATCGAGAACCTGATCAAGAAGGTCAACTCTTCTGCCGGTTCGGAGCGGCCTGTTTCGGACATCGTGATCGCGGCGATCGAGGATACAGGCTACGCCAATGCTCTTCGTGTCGAAAACACAGACGAATCGCTTGCACGACTCGAAAATCTCGAGGAATTGGTAAACGCTGCGGTCGACTACGACCGACAAGAAGAGAACGGGCTAAGAGAATTCATCGACCACGCAGCGTTGACCTCCGACACGGATAAGTACGACGGTACCGCGCCGGTCACTCTGATGACCGTGCACATGGCAAAGGGCCTGGAGTTTCCCGTAGTTTTTCTTGTTGGGCTCGAAGACGGCGTTTTTCCGCATTCGAGGTCAATAAACGACGCAAAAGAACTCGAAGAGGAGCGACGGCTCGCCTATGTTGCGATAACCCGTGCCGAGAAGATTCTTTATGTTACACACGCCATGCGTCGCCGTACCTACGGTGAAGAGATGGCGGCCGAGCCGTCGCAGTTCCTGAACGAGATGCCTTTGGAATTGATCGAGGATCTTTCTACGGGTGCTTCATGGCTTTCGTATGCTCGAAGTTCGACCGCCATGGCTGCAAAGGCGACTCTTGGGGCTCTAAAGGGCGAGGCAGAGCCGCCAAAGCCTCGAAATGTGTATTCCGGCAAGACTTACGACAGTGCTGATGCGGTCGCGGAGTTCTTCAAGAAACGTGGAATGGAGCCGCCTCCCCAAACCAAATACGAAGAACGTGCCCGTTCGAACGAGGGATCACGTCCGTCCGAAAGGGCGCCATCGCAGCCTATGTCCGCGTTTGATCGGCTCAAAGCAGCCGGAAGTCCGTCGTCATCGGGCGGTTCCGCGTCAAGCCCGGGCGGACTGGTGCCTGGCTCGCATGTCAGGCACGATAGGTATGGACGCGGCCTTGTTCTCAGGCGTGAGGGCTCGGGCGACAACGTTAAACTCACGGTCAGCTTTCCGGGTTTTGGCCAGAAGAAACTGATCGAGAAGTTCGCCAATTTGAAGAAAGACTGAACGTCGCGGCCGCGATCGGCGTATCTCACTCGAACGCTATGAAAAACACACTTATTGCCGTAATTGCGATCATGCTTCTGTTGGCATTCGGCCTGGCCTGCAGTTCGATGAATCCCTTCTCGGATAAGGCGGGCAACAATGCGCCAAAGGCCAATTCCAACAAGACGCTGACCGACAAGGCTGTCGATACCGCGGTCGGCGAACAGAAGATCGGCGTGCCCGAGTGTGACGAGGTCGTCGATATGCTGACAGAGTTTGCAAACGACCCGAATGACAACTTTGTGATGAAGGCGGGCAAGGCCGTGCTTGTTAACAAGATCAGGGAATCGATCAAGCAGGCTGTCGAGGAAAACAAGAGCGATAAGGCCGAACTTGCCAAGAATTGCCGCGAGTTCAAAAAGGAACTAGACAAATACAAGGCTGATCAGGATGCAAAGGGGAAATAATAGCGTTGGCTATTTCTCTTCCTCGGCAAGTTTTGCCGTCCATTCACTTGTCGGATACCGGCGTTTGAGCAGGGCAGCCATCTCGTCACGAAGTTCCTCGTTATTGCCGCAGCCGTACTTGGTCCACCCGTTCGCCTCGATCATTATGTAGAGGGCTTCGGGAATACGCCGGTCCGCGGGAGCGGCCTTGGCCCAGGCCAGCACCTTTCCTGCAAGGTATTTCGGGGCATCGCCGGTCTCTCTGAGGCGTTTTCGCTCAGCTTGAGCGGTGCGGCTTTGGGCCGTAGTCAGGAATGCCGGCCTCGGCGGCAGGCGGCGCGGGCGTTCCTCGTTGGTAGCATCGTCGTACTCGGTGTCGTAGGGTTCGCACCACCAATCGTCCGACGACCATTGCTCCTGCTCATTGTTGTCCTTTCCGAGGCCCGTCTCGATATACGGGCTTAAGAGCGGGGTCTTGAGAACGAAGTAAAGCAATGCATACTCGCGAGCGATCGGTGTCTTTGCAGCGGTCACTTTTGCGAGTGCCGGTGCGAGGTCGGGACGGTATTTAGCCAGTTCAGGCGTCATCTTGTCGATGGTGGCCGCATCATTGACGAGGAATGCCCGCGACCAGATCGCGATCGCGAAACGCTCGCGCATGTAGTCCGGCAACGCGGGCGAGTGCATAACTTCGACCAACGACGCGGTAGGGAAATGTTGGTTGAAGACGTCGATCGTCTCGTCGTCAAACATCGACCGCTCCTGCCAAAGCTTTTCTTCGCGGTAGCGGTCCTCAACCTCTTTCTCATAAGCCTCGCGACCCTCGGTATTGGTCTCAGGATCGTACCAGGACTTCTGCTGAGCGATGAACTCGTCGATCGTTCCAACATCGCCGTTGAAGTCGAAGGCAAACGGCCGCTTCAGCGAGTACTTAAGATAGTCCTCGAGCGTTTCAGCCATATTGAGCCGCAGTCCCATCACGGAATTTTGGGCAGAGATCGGCAGTTGGTCGCCGAGATCAAGCATTTCGCCCAGTAGTTTCCGGGCGTCACCGGTTTTGCCCTGCTGGAGCAGGATCCTGGCCCGATGGAACGCGATCGTGGGGAAGGCTGCCGACGTCCGGCTGATATTGGACGCAGCATCCATGATACGGTCGAGTTGGGGCGAGGTCCGGTCCGCTTTTGATATGGCGGTCATGAGCCAAAGCTCGGAATTCGAGGCCTTGTATCTGTCGAGTGAATAAAGATAGGCCTCAGGTCCCGAAGCTTGAAAAGTAAACAGCCAATCTGTCAGGTCGTCCTGCCTGAGAAATGCAGGCAACAGCGACGGAGTGATGGTCTCGCTGCCCCAATAGCCTCCCTCGTAGCCCGACTTCTGGTCAGCGGTGAAGCGGCCGGAATAGGCGGCTTGTCGCATCTCTCGAACGCGCCTTTTGAGTTCGTCGTCGAGAGGCGAGCCCATTGCCTTTTCAGCGGCGGCGATCGCTTCGTCGTCATTCGCATCGAGGCGGACGTAAAAGGTCCACGACTTCGTGTAGTCCTTAGAGTATAGGGTCAGTTCGAGATCATCGTCGCCCTTTCGCTCGCTGCGAGCGCCGTTGCTGCTTGAGTTCGAAACCGAAGGCACCGGCGTCGCGTCTACGTTCGCCGCAGCCTCGACGTTGGCGTCCTTTGGTTTCGCCGCTTCTTTACGCTTTTCCTCGGCTGTCAATATCTCAGACTCAAACTTGTCAAGGAGCCAAGTGTAGTCGATCAGGTCCTGCCGGAAATTATCGCCGCCGGCAAATATAGTGAGATTCTTGGCTAATTCGCCGACGCGTTCCGCGGGCCGCCTGCGATACGCGATGAGCCCGGCGAGGCGTTCGGCGGAGGATGAGAATTTTCCCGAGCGAGATATGAACCGTCTCAGATGAGCGTCAGCCTCGTCATAGAATGCATCTGAGCGAACCTTGTCCTTTGTGAGACTCGCTTGTCGGATCAGCGTTCGCGCGACGAGGTAATCTGCGGTTTCGGCCCAAGGCGATTCGGTATCCTGGGCTATTTCCGCGAAATGTCGCTTCGCAGATCCGTAGTCGAGCGAATAGAATTCGGCGGCCGCTTGCTGATAGGCACGGTCCTTCTGGAGCCACGAAGGAGCACCGGAAGGAGCGTCGTCAGGAGTCACTTTGCCGCTGGCACAATTAAGAAAGACCTGGTCCTGCGCCGCGATCCAGTTAAGTACGTTCGGGTCCGCCGAACCATAGGAAGCGATGCGATCGGATAATGTTTCGGCAGCGGTCTCGAAGGCGCCCTTGGTGCAATTCGGGAAGAAATCATAACCACCGTAAGAACGCTCCGTATATATATCCGGGACCTTTTCTTCCTTCAGCTCCGCTTTTTTGCGCTGGTCGACCCACATCTTTACGGCGGCGTCGATAGTATCGTCAGGGAAGTCACGGTTATCGATCTCGGCCTTCCACACTTCGATGATCGATCGCTGCTCGCTGGCGGACATTCCATTTCCGGCGATGTGCCTGTAAGCAGCGTAAAGCACTGATCGGCGGAATTTGGGCTTGACGATCCCTAACCTTCCGGCAGCGTAGTCGGTGTACGGGTTCTCAGGAGCCGAACTTGTATCGAACAGCGGCGAGATATACCCGGGGCCGCAGGGTAACGCGTAAGACAAAAGCGAAGCAACCAGGACGAGTGCGGCGACAACGCGGGAAATCGATCTCATACGAATTGAAAACCTTAGGACGTGCAACAAATATACTCCAATCGGAGAACGATAGAAAGGCAAATTTCGTGCGGCCTTTGACGCGACGAGAACCGCATTCGATAATTGAAATAAATGCCATCCATAAGGCTGGCTAACGATTTATGCCAATATTTCCATCCGCCCGGACCGAGAATTTCAGATATGCGATCCGCAATGTTGTGGCCGCCGCTGATGCCTTGAAGCGCGAGGGCCGAGATATCATTTCGCTTAACATCGGCGACCCTCAGGCATTTGGCTTTCGGCCGCCCGCAAATGTTACCGAGCCTGTGATGAGGGCACTCCGCGACGGGTTTACCGGATATGCTTCGTCTGCCGGATTATTTGAGGCTCGAGAGGCCGTGGCGAACTATGCTTCTGCGACGGGAGCGACAACGTCAGTCGATGACGTGGTCATGACCTCGGGAGCCTCTGAGGGAGCCGACCTTGTGCTGACCGCGCTTCTTGACCCGGGCGACCAGGTCCTGTTACCGGCCCCAGGATATCCTCTATATGACGCCATCCTGCATAAGTTGGACGCGGAGCCGCGTTACTACAGGCTCTTCGAGGAGTCAGGCTGGCAGCCGGATCTCGATGAGGTCCGTTCGCTTATCACTCCAAGAACCAAGGCGATTGTACTAATAAATCCGAGCAATCCGACCGGAGCGGTCATTGACGACAAGACAACGTCGGCGATGCTTGAGCTGGCATCTGAGCATGAACTCGTTGTGATCAGCGACGAGGTCTATCGGGATCTGTGCTTTGCCGAGCCGCCGACCCCTGCATCTGTCTTAGCCTTAGCCCGCAATATCACGGTGCCTGTAATTACGCTCGAGAGCCTTTCAAAGACGCATATGCTCTCAGGCTGGCGGGTCGGTTGGATGCGATTCACCAATGCCGGCACGATGCCGCGATTGATCGAAGCGATCGGTAAGCTGGCGAGCGGACGTCTGTGTTCGCCGACGCCGGCCCAGTATGCAGTTCGGCCCGCACTCACTGAGGATGACGGCTTCAGGCAGGGGTTCATGGATAATATCCGGGCCCGTCGCGACCTTGCGGTCAGGCGTGTCTGCAAGATCGATGGCATCACTTGCACGGTGCCGGATGCAGCATTCTACCTGATGGTCAAGGTTGCAGACCTAGGCGGCCGTACCGACGAGCATTTCTCGCTCGAACTCCTGCAACAAACCGGCGTGCTGGTCGTCCATGGTTCTGGCTTCGGTACGATGCCGGAGGAAGGTTACTTTCGACTTGTCTATCTTGCTGACGAAGTACTTCTTGATCGGGCTTTCGACGGCATCGCATCAGTAGTCGAAAAGCGGGAGTATAGCGTCAAAAGCGGTTCGGAGCGGCTTGTGACCGCTCCGAATCTCTAAACACTCATTATCTCGGTTTCCTTGTTCTTGCTAAGCTCGTCGATCTTCGAAATGTAAGTATTCGTGAGCTTCTGAACGTCCTCGAGCCCGCTGCGTTCGTCATCCTCAGAGATCGCTTTGTCTTTCAAAAGCTTTTTCAACAGGTCATTCGAATGGTGGCGAACGTTGCGGACCGCGATCCGGTGCTCCTCGGCGATCTCATGCACTTGCTTTGCAAGCTGCTTCCGGCGTTCTTCATTGAGAGCCGGGACGGGAAGGCGAATTAGTTTTCCGTCATTCGAAGGGTTGAGGCCAAGATTAGCAGCTATGATCGCCTTTTCCACGGCTCCGAGCTGGGAAATATCCCAAGGCTGGACCGTGATAAGCTGCGGCTCCGGCACCGCGACCGACGCCATCTGATTGAGCGGAGTCGATGTGCCGTAATAATCGACATGGACCGAGTCGAGCAGTCCGACCGTTGCACGGCCTGTACGCACGTTGCTGAGCTTTCGCTTAAAGTCTTCGACCACAGCGTCCATCTTTGGCCCGGTTTCTTTAATAACGTCCTGTACGCTCATATTAATTCGTTACGAGTGTGCCGATCGACATATCGCCGCACACAGCTTTTACGATATTGCCGTCCTGTTTCATATTGAAGACCATGATCGGCAAGTTGTTGTCCCTGCATAGCGAGATCGCCGACGCGTCCATCACATTAAGACGCTTTTCGAGGACCTCCTGGAATGTTATCGTGTCAAATTTTGTTGCTGAGGCATCTTTGACAGGGTCGGCAGAGTAAATACCGTCAACCTTGGTCCCTTTTAGGATAACGTCAGCCTGGATCTCAAGAGCACGGAGAGCGGCGGCCGAGTCGGTCGTAAAATACGGATTACCTGTCCCGGCAGCGAAGATCACAACCCGCTTCTTTTCGAGATGCCTCACGGCACGCCTTCGAATAAAAGGCTCTGCCAATTGCGGAATGTCGATAGCCGACATCACGCGTGTGTAAACGTTAGCCTTTTCAAGTGCGTCCTGCAGGACGACCGCGTTCATTACCGTCGCGAGCATGCCGATGTAATCGGCTGCCGCACGGTCCATGTTCCCGGCTGACTCTGAAACGCCGCGGAAAATATTTCCGCCGCCGACAACTATTGCGATCTCGGTACCGAGATCGTGAACAGTTTTGAGTTCTTTAGCGGCCGCCTCGGCAACCGCTGTATCGATCCCGTAGTTCTGCGAGCCCATCAGAGCCTCGCCCGAAAGCTTGAGCAGAATTCGGTTGAATTTTGGCGTTGCCATAAGAGTCATGCGTCACGAGTCTTGAGTCTTGAGCAGGAGTTACATAACTCCATACTCCAGACTCATGACCCCAGACTTTCCTAGCCGACCATCGATGCCACTTCCGCGGCAAAGTCGTCAGCTTTTTTCTCGATGCCCTCACCCATCTTAAAGCGGGCAAAGCGGCGGATCGAGATGTTCTCTTTGATCGAAGCGATCTTTTCAGTGACCAACTCGCCTACGGTCTTCGAAGGATCCTTGACGAAAGGCTGATCGACCAGGACGTTGTCCTCGTAGAACTTGTTCAGACGGCCCTCGATGATCTTGGTAAGGACTTCCTCGGGCTTGCCGGCGTTCTTAGGATCGTTTTTGAGCTGCTCCATGAGGATGTCGCGCTCCTTCGCGAGGTCGCTTTCGGGAACGTCGGAACGGTTAGTGTAGCGAGGGTCAACCGCCGCGATGTGCATCGCAACATCTTTGACCAACTGCTGAAACTCCTCGCCGCGTGCGACGAAATCGCTTTCGCAATTGATCTCGACGAGTACGCCGACCTTGCCGCCCATGTGAATATATGAACCGACGGCACCCTCGGCGGTTACACGGCCTGCTTTCTTTCCTGCCGTTGCCATGCCCTTTTTGCGGAGGATGTCCATTGCCGCATTCTCGTCGCCGTTAGCCTCGACGAGGGCGTTCTTGCAATCGATCATTCCGGCGCCCGATTTCTCACGGAGCGACTTTACTGCACTTGCTGTAATTTCTGCCATAACTTACTCCAAATAAATAGCTTATAAAAAAGCGTAGCTCATTTGCCGAGACCGGAAAGAAGCTACGCTTGTGATTTGAAAACTTTCGTTAGCTAGCTGTCGCTTCCGTGCTCTCTTCCGTATTTTCTTCTGCTGCCGGGGCGGCCGTCTCGACCGCTGCTTCGGCCGCGACTTCCGGCTCGGCTGCCTCGACATCCTCTTCTTCTTCCTCGTCAGGAACGTCAGCAGACTCGATCTCAGCGACCTCATCCGCGGTCAGGTATTCCTTAGGAATTGAAGTGAGCGATCCGATCTCAGGTGCGGCCGCCTCTGCGGTCTCGACGGACTCTTCAGTCTCTGTGACCGCAACACCGCCCTCGGTCCCGACCTGACGGCCTTCAATAATGGCGTCAGCGATACGCGAGGCAAAAAGACGGATCGCACGAAGTGCGTCGTCATTACCCGGAATGACGTGATCGATGCCCTCAGGCGAGCAGTTTGTGTCAACTACTGCGACGATCGGGATGTCAAGCCTATTGGCTTCCTTGATAGCGATATCTTCCTTACGGACGTCGATGACGAACATCATGTCCGGCATGCCGTTCATGTCCTTGATACCGGCAAGGTTCTTCATCAGCTTTTCGTGTTCGCGGTCGAGTTGGAGGCGCTCTTTCTTGGTGAGCATCTCAAAACGGCCGTCCTCACGCATCAGCTCGATGTCCTTGAGCCGCTGGATCGATTTCTGAACGGTCTGGAAGTTGGTCAGCAGGCCGCCAAGCCAGCGGTTATTCACGTAGAAACCACCACAGCGTTCTGCTTCTTCCTTGATGGCATCCTGAGCCTGTCGTTTGGTGCCTACGAAGAGCACTTTCTGATTCGGCCGCGCGGTGAGCGACTCCGTGACATAGTTCAACGCGTCACGAAAGAGCTTTTGCGTCTTCTGGAGGTCAATAATATAAATGCCGTTGCGCTCGCCAAAGATGTATTCCTTCATCTTCGGGTTCCAACGGCGTACCTGGTGTCCAAAATGAACTCCTGCTTCGAGGAGTTCTTTCATCGTAACTGTTGCCAAAACTGTATCTCCTTGGTTTATGTACTCAACAAGGCAACTGGATAAACCAACTCGGCCTTGCTAATGGATTTGAACTCCGGCCTTTGATCTCCGACCTTTGAAATAGAACAAAGATCGAAGATCGAAGGTCAAAGATCGACTTATTAACGTTTCGAGAACTGGAATCTCGCACGAGCGCCCTTCTGGCCGTACTTCTTACGTTCCTTGCGGCGCGGGTCGCGTGTGACCAGGCCGGCCTTCTTCAAGGTCGGACGCAGGTCCGCGTTGAATTCCATCAACGCACGCGTGATGCCGTGCCTTACGGCTCCGGCCTGGCCGGCGGTGCCGCCGCCGTCCACGTTGACGAGAATGTCAAATTTCTCTGCCGTTTCCGTCAGACGAAGCGGCTGACGAATGATCATCTGCAGCGTTTCGTTGGGGAAGTACGAGTTGAACTCACGCTTGTTCACCGTGATGTTGCCCGTTCCCGGACGAAGGTAAACGCGTGCTGTCGAGGTCTTTCTGCGGCCCGTGCCGTAATATTGAATATCTGCCATAACTCTTCAGTGAAAAGTGAACAGTGAACAGTGAAAAGTGTCAGATCTAACTGTTAACTATTCACTATTCGTTCGTCACTAGATCTCTATTGCCTCTGGTTTCTGAGCCGTGTGTCTGTGTTCCGCGTCAGCGTAAACCTTAAGTTTCTTTGCCATTGCCTTGCCGAGCTTGGTCTTGGGCAGCATGCCCTTGACGGCAAGCTCGATGACCTTTTCCGGCTTGGTAGCGAACATATCTTTCACCGAGACCTCACGCAGCCCGCCCGGAAAGAGCGTGTGACGGCGATACATCTTCTGGTCGTTCTTCGAGCCCTTAAAGATCGCGTGCCGTGCATTGATGACAACGCAGTGATCGCCCATGTCCATAAAGGGCGTCCACGACGGGTTATTCTTACCGGAAAGGATCCTGGCGACCTCGGTCGCGAGGCGGCCTACCGTTTTGCCCTTAGCGTCAACGACGAACCACTTACGGCCGTCCGCTAAATTCTTGCCACTCGGAAAATAAGTACTCATAATCGGCACACACTAATAGAAATATCCGCAAAAATGCGAACGCATAGGATATCGAAACACGCTCGCCGCGTCAAGTCCAGAGTGGCGGTTCGGGGAGTGCTCGATAGCTCGGCAAACCGACCGGGCCCGCCCGGTTCCACGTGCAAGCGGCAGCGAGCCTCACTGGAGGTGGTTCATCACCTTGAGTTTGTCGATCCTTAGTCTTTCTCTGCTCTCCAATACCGCCAGGATCTTGGCATCGCGTTCTCGAAGGTCCTTGCGGATCAACTCGCGAATGTACTCACTCACCGTCGAGTACTGCGTCTTTGTTATTAACTCCTCAACATCGGTCAAAAGGCTGCCGGGTAACGATATCGTAACTCTATCTCTTGCCATGCTTTTTCTCCTTTTTCTGGTTATTTCGGCTTGTCCTACAATGTCGGACTTTGTCGGACATTGTCATACCATGTCGGACAATGTCATACTGTTCGATCGCCATTTGAACATCTATCTTGTTGATATATAACGGTTTATCTGTCATTTTTC
>CAZJFB010000015.1:0-46707 GCA_964545145.1 uncultured Chloracidobacterium sp.
GAACCGCTTTTTGTAATCGTAAAATGATTCGCTGTCGTACGCGTAGCCGTGGTAGTAAAACGTCTTGTCGGCAGCTATCGCGTACTCGATCACCTTGAGCATTGTAAGAATGCCGAGGCTTCGACGCGATTCGTCCGGGTCGAAGCATCCGTAGATCGCTGAGACGCTGTTCGCTCCAATATCGAAAAAGCTGACCGCGAGCAGCCGTTCGTCATCGTCTCGTGCAGTGATCTGATAGCCCCGTGTCGGATAATTCGCGGCGTCGGGCGATATGAAATCATAGATCGAGTCGGGCACATCATTTTCAAAACGGCGTTTGTGTCGGTGAAATAGGCTCTCCACCTCTTGGGTGATCACGATGGGAGCAAAGTCAACACTAAGATCTTCGTTTTGCTTCAAAACACGTCGTTGGCTCTTTGATAGCTGAAATTCGGCGAGGCGTATCCTCAGCGGGATCACACGAACGACTTTGTCACGATGAATGTTCAGGCTGTAGCGAAAGAAATGCGTGCCAAAGTGCCGCCAGCCATCGGCCAGCAGACGGTCGAGTTGCTCGGCCGTAACGGCGTCGGCGTGGAATTCTTCGTTGATGAAAACGAGCTCAGAGCCCGGCGTACCAGTCATAACCCTGCTCTGCCCAAAAATCGCGCGGCCTGTCGGCGGTGAACTCGATCCGGCCGATCCGCTTGATCTGCTTGATACCGTATTTTGTCGGGCTCGCGAGACGGAGCGGGGCGCCATGTTCCGGTTTGAGCGGACGGCCGTTCATCTCGTACGCAAGCAGCGTTTGCGGGTGCATTATCGCCGGCGTGTCCCAGCCGACAAAGTAGCCTTCGTCCGGGGTTACCAGTGAAACATAGGGATGCATATTATCCGGAGCGTATCTCGCAGCGAAGTCGGAGAATTTCACACCAGCGAAATGCGTTATCGTTGACCATCCCTCAATGCACTTGAACTCGACGACCATATCGGTCCGTGGCAGCGCCTTGATGTCGTCGATGGTCAGCATCAGATCGTCGCTGCGTTCACCGATGCCGCCGACGGCAAGCTTCCAGGCCGACGGGTCGAGTTCGCTCTTTAATCCCGCGTCGCCGTTGACGCGTGCCGCCGTCACCTCGTCGCCCGAGAATTCCCTCGCAAGCCTAGCCGGGCTGTAGACTACCTGACTTACGCGCTCGTTAAACTCGAACGTTCGTCGAAGCAAAGCCGTCTTGGTCTCATCCGACATCCAACGCCAACCAAAAACGCCGAGCGCGGCAGCCGCTCCGCCGATGATGAAATTTCGGCGCGTCATTGCCGCCATTTTCCTGCGGGCCTCGTCCGGCGTGAGCGGCTCGGACAAATAGCGGTTCTCGCCGAGAATATCGGCGGTGCCGCGACCGGGATCCGCCTCGAGCTCGCGGACCTGTTCGAGGAGGACCTCGTCTTTCTCGCTCATACCCCGACCTCCGTTTTCGTACCGGCGTCGACGATCTCGCGGCCAGTGATCATCGAGCGAAAATTGCTCCAACCGGCAATAGCGACCTGCAAGATGTGCACGACAAAGAACAGAACAAACTGCATCGTCACCCAAAAATGTATCCAGCGTGCCCATTGATAGCCGCCGAAAAGGGCGGTCAGCCACGCGAGCTGTGTGGGTTTATAGATCGCGAGCCCGGTTAGCAGCGAACCGGCCCCCATAATGATGACTGCGGTGTAAGCGATACGTTGCGCGTCATTGTACTTACCCTGAGGCGGCTTCTCTTTGACGATATGAGCGTCGTAGAGAGCGACCCGCAACGCGCGTTTTAGCGACGAAGGCACGGGCACGATCGCCCGCCATTCGCCGGACAGAAGCGTGTAAGCAACATACACCACACCGTTTACGGCGAACAGCCACATGAAGAAGAAATGAAGCTGGAGCCCCTCGGCCAGGCGAAAAGGTATGCCTAGCGCGTCGTTGAACCAAACGGGAAAAAACTTGAAAAGCTCGTAACCAAAGATCCGCACTCCGTACGCTGGATTTGCCCAGTAGATGAGCATCCCGCTCCAGATCATCATCGCGAGCAGCGGAAAGTTGATCCAGTGCAGCCACCGAACGGCGAGCGGGTGTTTATTTTCGAGCCGTTTTGTATCCATTGGCTAATAGCGGGATTATAATCGACCTTGCTCGGAATTTACTCATGAATCTAGAGCACGGCACGAGCCGAAAAGATTCCACAGCTATGAAGTACCTATACATATTCGCGTTTTTTGCGGTTCCAGTTTCTTTGATCACCGTCCCGGGCTGCCGAGGCACGGCAAGCACCGCTCCGGATTCGCAGCCGTCGGTTGCTGTCGGATCTACTCCGGTCACACCAGGGAACGATGACGTCTTTGACGGGAAAAAGATAGTAAAGACCGAGGATGAGTGGCGAAAACTGCTCACAGCCGAGCAGTTTCACATACTTCGCGAGAAGGGCACCGAGCGTGCCGGTACAGGCGAGTACGCAGACAATCACGAACACGGAACTTACTATTGCCGCGCGTGCCATTTGAAACTATTTTCGTCGGAAACCAAATTTGAATCGGGTACCGGCTGGCCAAGCTTTTACCAGCCTTTCAACAAAATGAACGTGACGGAAATAAAAGACACGAGCTACGGAATGGAACGAACTGAGGTCGTCTGCAGCCGATGCGGCGGACATCTAGGGCACGTTTTTGACGACGGACCAAAGCCCACCGGGCTTCGTTATTGTATGAACTCGGCCTCATTGAAATTTGAGAAGAATTAGCCGTTTAGTGTTTTCACCGGGAGGTAATTAGACCATGGATAATACAAGAGTGACGATCTCGATCGACTCAGGCCTGATGCGGCAGATCGATGACCTTGTCCGGGAGCGGATGTTTTCGGATCGTGGTCATGCTATTCGGAACGCAGTACGTGAAGGCGTTGCGAGTCTCGACCAAAAAATAGCTCACAATTATCGGACTCGGAAACGAAAGAGCCCAGTACGGGTTGGCGAGGCTGTTTTTGAGATAAGAAAATGGCCGGAGTTCTAAGCTCGCGGCCGTGTGATCACCAGTTGACCTTACCTTCCTGCGAGGTGTCGATCTGTGCTAGTTCGACACCTTCGTTGAACAGGAATATCTTTAGGTTATCGAAAAGGAAGTCGTGCGAGTCGGGGTTTGAGACATCGAGCCCGAAATGATTGATGAGTTGATTTTGCTTCTGCAGCCACTCCTTCCAACAGCCCTGACATATCTCGTCAAAGACGCGCTGACCGAGCTCGTTGGGGAGCGGAGCGAACTGGAGCCGCTCACCTTTGCCGCCACAGCGTTTACATTCAAATTTGTCGCCAAATAAAGCCATATTCGGATATTACCACAGCAGGATCTAGCTACAGAGTACAGAGGGATCACGGAGGAATGGCAATTTCATAGAGAAATTCCTCTGTTCCCTTCGTAGCCACTGCGGCTATCCTGCTTTAGCGATCGCCGAAAGCACGTCCGCGTCGCTCGGTTTGAAGAGGCTGATGGCCTGCACTTTGTGATACGCGATCTTACCCGCTTTGTCGATAACGACCACGCCACGGGCAGAGCGTCCCGGCAGCCATGACTTCATATCATAGGAGGCCGACACCTTGCCGTCCGGGTCCGAAAGCAGGCGTAAAGGCAGTTGGTTCTTCTCGGCAAAGCCTGCGTGCGACTCGACCGTATCGGTCGAGATACCAACGACCTCAGCACCAGTGGCCTGATATTCGGACCAGTGATCGCGTACACTGCACAGCTGAGCCGTACAAACCGGCGTGTTATCGCCGGGATAGAATAGCAACACGACTGTGCGCCCAATGTAATTACCAAGTGACCATTCACTGCCGTTACCGTCTCTAAGAGTAAACTCTGGAGCTTTGCTGCCTATTTTCATAACCCTTACCTTTTACTGAATTCTATTATGGTCATTATCCCTGTGACGAGAAATGGGATCGTCGAGATCAGAATCTTGTAATTGAAAGAGATCAGTCCGATAAAGAACAGGAAGAGCAATAGTATGCTCAAACATCCGAGTCCTGTAAGAGTCAGCATCTTACTCGGCGTCTTTTGGAACAGCAAACAAAATAAGAGCAGCTGTCCGAGTAACGGAATCAAGGTGAGCGGATGTGCGGCTGAGATAGGGTCCTGAAGTAGCTTGGAGAGAACCTCGAGCTCTGCTTGGGCGAGAAATAAATGATTATCGCCTCCCCATTCCATATAACCGAGAAGCGAAGTAATGATAAGACATACGATCAGGATCTTTCTCTTCATGTACTTTTCACTCTATTCAAAATCTCTGATGTCCCTGAAAGGTTTCTCGGGATCCGCAAAATCCGGCCGGTAGTAGTGCGACGCCGACTCGTATTCCTGCATAAAGCCCTCTTCCATACCGAGGTCGTTAAGAAGGGAAACGGCCTCGAACCATTCGCCTTCACTGATCCGGCGTGAGAGCAGGATGTAACGATCGTCAGTCGCCGCCTTGTTGGTGGCGTAATATTGTGCCATCAGCGAGATGGCCGTCTTCGGGCTCAGTTCGTCACGGATCCATCGCAGATTGTCCTCGATATCCGCGATACCGTTTGGCAGCACAAGAAGGCGAATGAGCAGGCCGCACTTTAGCAAACCGTCTTCGCCAAAAATGAGCGTGTCGCCCATCTGGCGATGCATTTCCTTGATCGCGGCACGAGCGTGTTCCTTGTAATCACGTACCTTTGAGTATTGAAATCCCGCGTCAGAATCAGCGTATTTGAGATCCGGCAGGTAAATATCGACGATGCCGTCGAGCAGCTTTATCACTTCGACCGAGTCGTATGCGTTCGTGTTGTAAACGATCGGGAGAGTCAGCCCTTGTTGAGCCGCGAGTAAGATCCCGCGTGCCATCTGCGGAGCAAAATGCGTCGGGCTGACAAAGCCAATGTTGTGGCAACCGCGATCCTGCAGCTCTAGCATCATTTCAGCCAGGCGTTCGTGTGTGATCTCATTCTTCTTTTGCTCACGCCATGTCTGAGATATCTGATAATTCTGGCAATAGACGCAGCGAAGATTGCAGTTACCGAAAAAGATGTTGCCTGCGCCATTTGTGCCTGAAAGACATGGTTCCTCCCCAAAGTGAGCGGTGTAGCTCGAGACAATGGGCAAGCGGCCTGAATAGCAGGCGGCGATCTCGTCATTGAGACGATCGTTGCCGCAGTCCTTTGGACAGACGGTGCAAGCGGCGAGCAGCGATTCGAGCTTTTCAACCCGACTCTCAAGCTCATTCTCCGCTAAGAGTGTCAGGTACCTTGCGGCCATTTGGTTTGATCTTGGCTGTACTCATGCCCTTATTCTTGCCGGATTTCGTGTACTTACTTGCGATCTCCTTCGGGGCGACCTTACGAGCCAATTCCCATGTGAAGTCCATCTCGGCGTTGATCGTCGCAGTCGCCATTCGCGTTTCGCGAAGCATAAAGATACTGCCCCAAAACAGGAACATAATGCCAATGACCCCGATCGGGATCGGCACCCAGCGGTAACTGCTAAAGAACGCGGCGACCGCGATAGTGACGCTGGTCAAAATAAAGCAGCCCAGGCCGTAATAGAACAGCTCCATTGCTCGCTGGAGAATGCGCGAACGGCTCGTCACCTTATCCAGCAGATCGACGATGACCTCGACTCGCTTCTCGTAGAGCGGAATATCTTCCTTATCGTCGCGATAGATAAGTTCGCTCAAGCGATCCTCAAGTGCACGTACGCGATCAACGACACGGCCAAGGCGCGTCGATGTCGAAAGGACAAGCGAACCGGTCGCAGATATCAACAACGCCGGCGTGACCATCGCAGTGAGAAACTCAATGGTCGAATTCAGGGCTTCGGGGTTGACGATTTCATTGCCGGCCATAGAGAAAGATTCTAACGCAAAGATGAGAAGCAGCGAAGACACACCGGAAAGATCAAATTTGATCGCCTTCCGGTCTCAACTACTGCTGTCGCCAGTCGTGATCTATTTCATTGCGCGCTCGACCTCGCGGCCCATGCGGCCGGTTATCATATACCACATCATTTTGAAATCTGAGAGAAACGACCAGAAAGGATATTTGAAGCTGGCAGGCTTATTCTTTTCGACTACGAAATGCGCGAACCAGGCAAAAGCATAACCGACAACGAAAAACACCGGGAAGAAATACCATTGGCCACGGGCCACAAAGATGACCAGCAACACTATCCCGAGCGATGTCCCGACAAAATGCAGGATCCGCGTGAGCGGCTTGCTGTGCTCACGAACATAGAATGGCCAAAATTCTGCGTACGTTTTGATCATCTATCTATTTTGCAAAAAGTCCGGCGATCGGCTTACCAGCGCTTGGATTGTTCTCACTATAGTCAATATTCAAAAATCGGCAAAGCGTTGCGGCGATCTGGTCCTGATAGATCGTTTCGGTGTCTTTCCATTCGCCCCGCAAGGCGACGCCAGGACTAATGAATGCCATCCAAATGTACTGTGCCTCAGGAACGTCTTCACCGTGATCGGACCAATCCTTGGTAGTAATTCCGCGGCCGTGGTCGGTCGTGATAATGATCGAAGTCTTTCCACGGTATCGCGGATCGCTTTCGATAAACTGCCACAGCTCCCTCAGCCAACTGTCTGTCATATGCAGCGTGTCGAGGACACGCTCGTAATTCTTGTCGTGAGCGTAGTCGTCGGTCTCGTCAAAACCGATATGGATCGCCCGTGTTTGAAACTGCCGCATGTGGGCCATCGCGATCTTAAATGTAAAGTAATCGTGCCGCACGCTTGGCCACGGTGCCAGGACCTGTGACTGAAGCCGAAACAACTCGGTTATCTCTTTGTTTGTCGTCGGATAAGTTTCGTATGCAGCATTGACAACAAATTGTCCCGGCTTGCTTGTCGCTATGCGCATAAATGCATCCCACGACGAGAATTCAGCAACTGCGTTCGGACCTGCGCCAAGCTTTTTGTAAAGAAAGTCCAGAACCGACGGATAAGGATTCTGAGGATGGCTGTTGCTCTTTATCACGTCATCATGCGCCTGGCCAGTCAGGATCTCTGAATATCCGGGATATGAGAAAAAGAGCTTGTTTGTGGTTTTTGCAACGCTTTTTAGGTCGCGATTCCCGGCGATGGAGCCGTGATCGGCCATCAGGGTCTTCCAGAAGAATGGCATCAACTTTTCACGGCGTTCCTTTGCGTTCGCGCCGCCATAGTTCTTATATGCGGCTGTCTTTTCAAAGTTCTTGTTTGTCGAACGAAAGACCTCAGAGTCGAGCCCGCCAAATATTTCCTGCGTGCGTGCTCCGTCGAGTGTGACCAGTATCACGTTTTGAGTCTTACTCTGGGCGAGTACCGCCGAGGCTAACACGCCGAGCAACAGAATGGTGATCGACGATCGACGCAGTGAAAGTAATGTCGGGAAAATACTCATATTTTCCCGACATACTAATTCTTTACGCCGCTCGTTTCAATTCGACAGCCGTCCGGTCGACATCTGCGAGCTTGATGTTCTTTGCCCAGCCGAACCGTTCGAAGAGTCTAATCGTGATCCAATTCATATCGAACTGATACCACTTGAGGCCATGGCGTGCCGATGTAGGAAAAGCGTGATGGTTATTGTGCCAGCCCTCGCCAAACGTGAGGATCGCGACGAACCAGTTGTTCGTCGAGAGATCTCCGGTGTCGTGCGGCCGTTTGCCGTAAATGTGTGCCAGAGAGTTGACGAACCACGTCGTATGCCAGCCGACGACAACGCGTCCAAACACTCCCCACACGACCATCGTCCAACCGCCAACAGCGAACAGTATTCCGGCAGAGATGATGATGGGCAGCCAGTAGTAACGTGAGATCAGAACCTGGCCGCGGTCTTTGAGCAGATCGGGAACATACTTGTTCATCGTGGCGGCGTCATGATCCTGCGCTCGCCCGAAAAGGACCCAACCGATCTGCGGCCACCAAAAACCGGGACGAGCCGAATGCGGGTCCTTGTCGGTATCGACGAAAGCGTGATGAATGCGGTGCGTCGCGACCCACTTATCGGGCGGATCCTGCATCGACATTGTCCCGAGTGTCGTCAGAATGTACTCGAGCCATTTCGGTGCCTTGAAGCTTCGGTGAGTAAGCAGCCGATGCCAGCCGAGGCCGACGCCGAGGCTGCCGACGATCCAGTTGCCGATCAGCAGGGCGGCAAGATTCTGCCAGCTGAACGTGATAAGAACGGGGATGGCCAAAAGGTGAAAGAACGCGACGATCGTGAGGTTTTTCCAATTAATACCGGTTCGGGGCTTCTCGAACTCGACGACATTTTGCATTAAGTGATAAAGGTGAACGCTAAATTAAGACAGTAGTAGAGTAACAGGTCGAAAGGCAGGCAATTGTAATAGATTTGTCAGACATCGATGATGGTTCGCTCTTGGCAATAGACTTGAGCCTGACATTGCCTACAGAAACCAGGTCGCGGAGGGGATTCTCCAATAGCAGCTTATTGACAATCTTGATGCCGTAGAGCGACGTAGTTTGAGCGCGGCAACTTCGTCTGAGCCGTCATCTCAGTGTGGATCCTTATGTCACGCAGCAGCCCGGATCCGTCTCGGCCGAAGCCTCTATTGCTGTCTTGAGGACGATCTGAGGCATTCTCTAGTAATTGACCCGAACGTAATCCGCCACAGCGACACCGATCAGACTACCGATAACTTCGATCCCCACACTGATCAGCGAAAAGGCCAAAATCGAAATGACCGCAGCAACTGCCGCGTGTAATTGCCTCTTAATGAGCACTCCCGTGAGGAGAACTGCGCTCACACTCATAAGTAACGAGGCTCCGATCGAAATGATGGCGTACACACCGAGGCCCCACGTAGCGTCGCTCTCACTGAAACCGTTCATTACGACCAACATTCCAAAGAAAAAGACGATCGCCGACACAAGACTGATCAACAAAGTTCCTATGAATGCGATTATCTTGGCAGCCATAACACTGAGATTATACTTGAAAGTCACCAACAGAATAGCCTCCGGCACTTCGACCGAAGGCTACATTGATCTGGCGCTTCGACTCCGACTACTGAGCGGGAGGCATAAACCTCATCTCATACCTGGCCCCGATCTCAGGCACCTTAACAAGGTCTTCGGGATATGAGACGATCTCTCGGGCCGCGTCCTTAAAGAAACCTTCGGCCGTGGCTGGTGCATCGAGAACGAGTACGCGGGCAGCTGTTTCGCCCGCTCCGCGGAAGGAATGTATCATTCCGCCAGGGGCGTACAGGAAATCCCCGGCCGTATAGACGGCTTCCTTTCCGTCGACCATGAACCAAACGTCGCCGTCGAGAATATAATAAGCCTCATCCCACGGATGGTCGTGCGGCGGCGGGCCCTGGTCCTTTGGCAATGCGACCTCCATCAGCGAAAATGCCCGGCCGGTTTTCGCCGCCTCAAGCAGGAAACGGACCTCACAGCCCAGTACCGGCAGAGCAGTGCCCTCACCACTTTTTACGATCGTTGCTTCCTTATTCATTGCAATTCTCCTATGTAGTATGATATCTTGATTATCAAGATGTCAGACACTATGACATAACGACACAGACTATGTCAAGAAAAATTTCATTAAAGGACAGGCACGCCGACTCGACACGAGAATTGATACTCACGACCGCGATCGAGCTATTGGAATCGTCAGGTGTGACGGACCTAACGGTCAGGGCCGTTGCTAAACAGGCAGGCATGTCAGAGCGAACGATCTTTCGGTACTTTGCGACCAGAGACGATTTTCTGGATGCCGTCGCAGCAGCGGTCGCAGAACGCATGCAGTCACCGGCACCACCGGGGTCGATTGAGGAGCTTCTCGGTCTACCATCGAGTCTCTATCGCGGGTTCGAAAAGCGCTCAGCGCTTGTCGAGGCAACCCTGCATACCGAGATATTCAAGCGCGTGAGGGCAACTGTTGCGGAGGATCGATGGAAGGCGGTAGAGAAGATCATAGGCGAGATCGCCCCGCAGAGGTCAGCAAAGGAACGAAAGGTGGCGGCGACAAATATCAACTACTACCTCTCAGCCACCACATGGCACTATCTCAGAACGAGCTTTGGTCTGAGCTTGGCGGACACGATCGCGTGCGCCCAAGCGTCGATCCGCCTAACTTTGTCGGACATGAAAGGAAAATAAGATATCTGTGCCCGGACGGATCGACGCTCAGTATAATATTGTCTTCGAGCAAAGCAACCGGTCTGGGTATCGGCGTCGGATAGCGAAGCCTAATACGCTAGTGGTGCCTTAGCCGCAAAGATCTTGACGCTGGCGGCATAGTCATTCACGTCATACTTTCTCAGCAAATCAACTAGCTCATTGTGAAGAGCTTCATTTTTTGCTACATCTGACGCAGGCTCGCAGCAACCGCTCGATATCGAGACCGGTGCCGGTGAGCAGCATGACGATGCCGCCGCAGACTGTGCCTGCTCGGCAGGCGGCGAGCAGCACCCCGCGGTATTCTCGGCCTTAGCGTACGCGTTCAGATCTGCTCCGGAATCGATCACCTCGACGTGGGTCAGGCCCGCATCGATCAACCCTTGCTTGTAATCGTCTATCGTGATCGCACCCGCGATACAACCCACATAGGCCAGGATATTGCTGCCAAGTTCGGCCGGCAGTTCTTTTTTGAGCACGATATCGCTTACCGCAAGACCTCCACCCGGTTTCAGAACGCGTGCGATCTCGCGAAACACGGCATTCTTATCCGGGGCGAGGTTTATTACGCAATTGCTGATCACGATATCGACTGATGCATCGGGCAGTGGAAGTTTGTCGATCGTCGCAAGGTGAAATTCGACGTTAGGGTAACCTTCACCACCATTTGCTCGCGCGGCATTTCGCTCAGCGAGCTCGATCATCTCGGGCGTCATATCGATCCCGATCGCCTTTCCATTGGGACCGACCTTTTGTGCGGCCAGAAAGACGTCGAGGCCGCCGCCGCTGCCGAGATCCACAACAACCTGGCCAGGCTTTACATTTGCCGTCGCCGTCGGATTACCGCACGACAAGCCCATGTTGGCCTCGACCGGTATCGAGGCTAATTCGTCGGGCGTGTAACCGAATGCCTCTGCCACGGCCTTGATCCCTTCTTGCTCTGAAGACAAATTACTTGTGGCAACCGCTCCGTATTTGTTTTTCACCGCATCTACTACTTTCTGTGACATCTGTTCTCTCCCGAATACCTATAAGCTATTAAGCCCGTTGAATTAACATTTATGCGTAGGCATAAATGTTAATTCAAATGTACACCCAGGCATTGATGATGTCAAGTATTACTTACGTTTAGACATAAATGTTTTTTGGCCCATAAGAATGGGCTCTCGATTACCTCGAGAACCCGCTATTGAACCGATCACATCGTCCAGCCCTTTTACCTATTTATCGATCTGAATCCAAGCTCCGGTTGCAGGATTCACCCGATAGAGTCCATTGTTTTCCAAAGTGTAGAGTGACCCGTTTGCCGCAAACATAAAACGCGTACCGCCAAATTCGGCCTTTCCGATCTGTTTCCAGACGCCGGTCAACGGATTGGTGGCATAGAGGGCCCCGCTCGATTCAACGGTATACAGAAGGTCGCTCAAAAGTGTTCCGGCGATGGTATTCTTCCACGCACCGGCTTCACCTACACGTGACCAAGCTCCGCTTGTCGGGCTGACAAGATAGAGGCTGCCGTCAGACTCGATCGTGTAAATAAGGTTTGGCGCACCAAACATTCGTTTGGTCCGACCAAATTCGCTTTTGCCCACTTGCGCCCATTGACCGCTGATCGGATTGGTACCAAACATAGCCCCGCTCGACTCAACAGTAAACAAGCCTTGGCCGACAAAAGTGGCGGCTACCGTATTTCGCCATTCTCCGGCCTTGCCGACACGGACCCATGCGCCGTTAGATGGGTCGATCCTATAAAGGCTGCCATCGTTCTCGATCGTGAAGAGATTCCTTGGCCCGGCTACCATCAGCTTTGTATTGCCGAATTCGGACTTGCCGATCTGGATCCATTTCCCTGTGTCGAGGCTCGTGCGGTAGAGAGCACCGCTCTTTTCGATAGTGTAAAGACTGCCATCAAGTTCCGCAGCAGCGATAGTGTTTGACCAATCAGCGGCCAGAACAGACGACGAGAGAATTAGTATTGAAAGGACAAAGATCAAAAAGGCGTTGATTCGAGTATTTCTCATAACAGTTTTTTTGATAGCTCCTAAACTTGTAAAGAACAACCACCGCGGGAATCGGGCAACTGAAAGTACTTATTTCTTCAGCGGACCTAACGGACTGGGCTTACACTCCGTTTCTACGGTGTACATTCCGCCCGAGATTTTCCATTGTCCGTCGACCTTTATCATGTCAAAGGAATCTATGCCGCAGTGGCTAAATTTCCCATCGATCCAAAAATCGTAGGGCGTCCAGACATTTGCGATAGAACCGTGTACCCTCACTTCGGGGTTCCATATCCTTTCCCGCCAGGCCTGCTTGCCCGCAGGCAATGCGGCAATATCATCCTGATTTAACCGCGTACGCATCACTGTCTTGCCGTCGATCGAACGGAACGAGAAAAACCGACCCTCGGGAACCAACGTTCGTTCAAAAGCCGCCGCATCGCGGTTTGCCATCGCCTCGAAAAACTGATGAACAACTGCCAAAACAGCCTCTTTTTCATCTTTACCAAGCGATTTGGACTGAGCAATAACCGATTGCGTCGCGCCGATCAGACCGACCACAACAAGGATGGGCAACAAATGCTTCATAAGCTTTTAGTCCGCAAAAGCAACACTCAATTCTTTAAGCGGCATAGACTTCTTTCTATCGAGGTCATCGACGCCGTCGCGATCGACATAATTGTAAAGTATGTCACGCTGCTGTGGAGTATACCCTGCCTCGCGGATCTGGTAGCGAAGGTCTCGCTCATTTGCCTCGTTGTTGGCGCCGGCGGCCGAAACCACATTCTCCTCGATCATGATCGAGCCCATATCGTCGGCGCCGAAACGAAGTGCGACCTGACCGAGCTTGATGCCCTGCGTTAACCATGATGCCTGGATATGCTGGACATTGTCTAGGAACAGGCGGCCGACAGCGAGCATCTTCAGATAGTCGATACCAGTCGGCTCTTCGGTGATCTTACGCCCCAGTGCGGTATTCTCGCGTTGGAATGTCCACGATATGAATGCTGTGAATCCGCCGGTCTTGTCCTGAAGGTCGCGTATTTTCTGCAGATGATTGACGCGGTGTTCGACCTTGTCACCTATACCGAACATCATCGTCGCCGTCGTTCGCAGGCCAACATGGTGAGCCGCTTCCATTACGTCGAGCCACTCCTGCGACGTGCATTTGGTCGACACGCGGCGGCGCACTTCGTCGTCGAGTATCTCTGCTCCGCCGCCGGGCATCGAGTTGAGGCCCGCGTCCTTGAGCCGCTGCATGATCGTAACGTAATCGAGACCGCTGATCAGGTGAATATTGTGGATCTCGGGTGGAGAGAAGCAATGAAGCTGGAATTTGGGATATTTGGCATGCAGGGTCGATAACAAATTCTCGTACCACTCGATGCCAAATTCCGGATGCAACCCACCCTGCATCAGCACGCCCGTGCCGCCGAGAGCGATCGTTTCGTCGATCCGCTCGCAGATCTCATCCATCGAATGCACATATGTATCGGGTTTGCCGGGCCGGCGGTAGAATGCGCAAAACGTGCAAACGACGTTGCAGACATTGGTGTAATTTATGTTGCGGTCGATTATGTACGTAACGACATCGCCCGGATTCTTTCGCTGCCGGATCTCGTCGGCTGCTACGCCCATTCGGGCTATATCGTTAGACTCAAGAAGTGCGGTGCAGTCATCTACGGTGAGTCGTTCACCGCCGATGACCTTGTCCAAAATTGGCTGAATGTTCTTGCTCATTGCTTTTTGTCGCCTATAATTCTAGCAAATATTCGCATTTTGTTTGCGTGACCTGACTGGCACATACTCGAATGTTCCAAAGTCCATTGAATCGACCTTTAGAGGCCCGCGTTTCTTTTTGCGGAATGTGAATATATACCGTTGGAATGCAAACAACCCTGAAACCGGTCAAATTCAAAACCCAGCTAACAAGAACTGATCCCGCGTTCGGTTGGCACTTTCTAGTTATCCCGAGCAAGATAGCCAACAGATTCCCGACAGACGGCAAGACCCGGCGGGTCATCTGCTCGATAAACGGCAGCGAAGAGTTTCAATGCGCTCTGATGCCCTGGGGCGATATCTTTTACATCATTGTCAACAAGAAGCGCCGCGATCAACTCGGCATCGAGGCAGGAGACACGGTCTCAGTCGAGCTTGTGTCCGACGAAAGCAAATACGGCCTGCCGATGCCCGAAGAATTTCAGGAAGTGTTAAAGCAGGACCGTGAGGGCGATCGACTCTTTCACGCCCTGACACCTGGTAAGCAGCGTTCGATGCTGTATTACCTCGGCAACATAAAAGATATAGATAAACGAATTCATGCTGCCCTAATATTCATCGATCACCTGAAAGACAATGACGGCAAGATAGTCAGCAAGAAGCTGATGGACGAATTGAAAAGGCCGGTGTTTTGACGCAATGCATTCGCCTGATCAAGAAGCCAACTGTGCCTTGCATATCCTCCGTACTGAGTACAACAAAATGTGCCAGCGAATAGCCCCTTTCGACGGCACATATTCATTTCAGAACGAACGCTCAGATGACGGCAGCCCGCACGTCGAGTTTATCAACGGACAATATCACTATGTCGTCACAGAACGAGGCCTTGACCTCGAGAGTAGATCGACACCAGACGTTCGCGAGATCGTGTTCTGGATGCTAAGCGACCTAACGTTTTGGATGGGCGTGGATCATGAATTCAAGAACCGGATCGACGGCCGCGATTGCCGACGGATCATCTTTCCTTACCAGATAGAGCTAATGAAACGAGCCGACCTGGAGTTTGCCAAGCGGCTTGAACTCCAGGTCGCGGAAACTCTACGAGAAAATCCCTTCATAGATCGAGCTTAATTTTCGGCCGTGGTTGATGCTTTCCGGCCGACCAGCCATGCGATACCGGCGAATAGGGCCGCCATCACGAGGAAGACCACACCGATCACCGGATCGTCCGGCAGCTTTTCGCCCTTGATGCCGATGCTCATGCCAAAGAATGCGTTCAGGAATGTACCGATCGCCGCTAATATGAATGCTCCCATTCCCAGCTGCAGAAATAACCCGATGAATTGCCGCATACACCAATCGTCTCCTTATTTGCATTGGTGAACGAAGCGGAAAAGGGAAACTTGCGTCGTCATCAAACAAATTCAAGCAAACGGCGAGATTCGATCAGGCCATGCTTTTGTGCGAGTTGAAAATACAGGTCCATTCCCCTCTCCATCGATCCGTCGATCGAATACGAAATATTCTCAGATAGATATGTGAGCATATCCGCTGCATCGAGGCCGGTGGTTGATGAGTAGTTAGCGGCGATAGAAGCCAGATTAGCGAGGCCCTCGTCCCGGGCGGCAGCGAGGTCGACTGGGACCTTGTCCCGGCGGGTCATCCACATCGCGAAGACAAAGCCGAGGCCGGTATGTTTGTTCCAGAGCTCCGCCAGATCAAAGATCTTCAACGGAGTGCCCTCCACAGTCGTCGGATGTTCTGATACAGCTAGAGCCGGATCACCGATTATCAGCGCCGCGTCAGAACTGAAGAGCATTTCGGCGACGTCGGGCTGCGAATCTCGCCATTCGGGCTCGATGCCAATGAACTCGCGAAAGATGATCTTGGTAAGTGCTACGGATGTTCGGGAAGAGACGTCGAGTGCAACGCTCTTAACATCGCTTAATTCCTCTCCCTTTGTCACCAGACAAACGCTTCTGACACGCCGTTTCGCCCCGACGCATACGTCTGGGATCAATCGCACATTATCGATCATCTGATAAGCGATCACAGGTACCAACGCAGCATCAACGCGGTCCTCTATCAAAAGGTCCGCCGAACGCGCGGGAGCATTATCGAGGATAAGCTCGACTTTGCCGTGATCGCGTCCATAAAGGAACGACCACACTAGAGGAGCGGTATTCGAATAAGACGATGCCGATATTCTCGGAACATTCATTGCAGTCTGATTATACCCCGATGAAAAAAGGCGGCCCATTCGGGCCGCCAAATTCCTCCTCGTTGCGATATCGCTCACTCAAGAGCGATCAGGTCGACATCCGTCATCGGGCCGGTAACATGGATCCGGCGCGGAATGAAGCGAAATCTCCTCGTTTGTACGCGGAGTAGATACCAGGCGTCCGGCGGCACCCCGCGGAAGCGATAGTGGCCGAACGTGCCGGTCGTCGTCGCTCGAATGTTGCGGTCCTGATCGATCATCAGAACGATCGCATTTCTTATTCCGCGGCCGTCAGCGGTCATCACGCGTCCGCTCACCTCAACGCCTGCGGCGTTTGGTCCGGTGATCGAAACGGTGCCCGGCTGTGACCAGGAGGTCAGGCGTGTTGCGTTCGCATCCGATACAACAACTTCTTCCAACTCGAGTGGCGTGTCTCCGGACGCAGCCGTTCCGAGTATGTCGAAAGAAACAAAAACCAGCGGATCGGCTTGTTTCGACGCCGGGCCGAGCGGCCCGATGGCGTCAATGAGGACCTTGACCGCCCCCGACTCTCGAGAGCCATACGTAAGGATCGTGCCGTAAGCCAAGCTGCCGGCAGCAACGTCCGGTTGGCCGAGCTTTGTGTGGTCGTATCTCAACGTGAAGCTCACCGCGGCCTCATCGCCATTCATCCGGATCTCAACCGGAATGGTTATGCGGCTGCCGGCGAACGCTGCAACCGAGCCGACGCGAACAGTTCGCGATCCTTCCCCGGATGATCCTGCCGGAGCGAGGGTTCCCGGGGGCGGTATCGGAATTCCCGGTCCGCCCGCACTTTGCGGTGGATCGAGCACTGATGCGTAGCGACGGGCTTGGATCACGTCCGTTGCGTCGAGCGATCCGTCGCCCTTTGAATATCCGGGTGAAGTGTCCGCCCGCTGGAATTCGTTGAAGTCGGGAGCTGTGGTTTCCAAGCCGGCCACGAATCGCCTGATAAGCACAACGTCGGTAGAATTAACGCCGCCGTCGCCCGCGTTTCGTCCGGTGACATCGCCTTCGATACCTAGAGCAATGACGATCATTCCGTTCTTCAATAAGACCGGGAGCGGATCGCCGCTTGAATTTGTCACCGACAGAGGTGTCGGGTCGGCATCCTCAAATATCAGCGGTGAATTCGGGCCCGTAGTTGTCGGATAGCTTTGGAATGTGAGGGTCACTATTCGCTTAGGCCCGGCGATGAGTGCCTCGCCCGGCACCACAGTGATACCGATCTTGCCCAGGGTCGACGTATCGACCGTAAGTGTGCATCCGGGCAGATCGGCCCCGCACGTTACGCTTGGCGGTGCCGCGAACGGATTGTAGTTATACCCGATGGTAAAGGCAATGGATGCCTCGTTGCCCAGGCTCTCCAGCGTGACCGGTACCGCCACCTGATCCCCCGGTGTTACAAAGACAGTTGGCAGGCTCAATTCTCTTGGCATTGTTCCCTCATCGTACGCTAGGAAATCAACCCCGGTGTGATTGCTGACCACCGACTCATAGCTTCGGCTGATCGGGTCAAAGACCCTGCCCAAGCTACTCGGTGTGATCGTGCAGTCGCCATACCAGAAGCCCTCGAATTTGTAATTGCCAAGCGGATCGGTCGTAGTTGTTATCACAAATCCGCGGTTCTGCTCGTCATAACCGGTCATGGTCATTGTCACACCGGCGAGAGGTTCCATAGTTTCGGCCAGAAGCACACGTCCGGCCATCAGCAGCTTGACGTCGTGGGATTCCGTTGGGGAGACGCTGCCGTCGTAGTTCGAGTCGCCCGAATATTCGGCAACGAGGGCCTTGTAGCCGACAGTTGTGGACACAAGGACGCAAGACCCTGCCGCCACCGAAGCCGTGCAGGTATTTCCCGAACCATCGGATACTGTGACCGCTCCGGTTGGGGATGTGAACTCGGGGGACCTCACGCCGCGGCCCGGTGTGGTATTGGCCGGATCAACA
The DNA here is from genome assembly GCA_964545145.1 of uncultured Chloracidobacterium sp. Taxonomy (GTDB): domain Bacteria; phylum Acidobacteriota; class Blastocatellia; order Pyrinomonadales; family Pyrinomonadaceae; genus OLB17. The sequence goes on from CAZJFB010000015.1 coordinate 18,071, forward strand.
GAGAATTGGACAGTGTACGCTTGCCCGACAAGGGACGGATCAGGCATATCAGAGACTATCCTTGTCACAGTACCTCTCTTGGTGACCGTTTGGTTGAAAGACCCTGCACTCACGTTGAAACCGGCATCGCCATTGTATATGGCGACAACATTCCTGACCCCGGCGGGTAGTGCCGGCATACCGGCCTGTATACACTGGGCGGTCAGCGACGCCGTCAGCGGAGTATTCACACAGTACAGGTTGCCGTCGATGTTGAATGTCACTGTCCCTGTTGGCCCGCCGATCGCAGGCGGTACAGGTGCCACCGTGGCCGTGAAGGTCACAGCATCACCGAATACGCTTGGATGGTGATTAGATACGACTGTCGTGGTCGTATTTCCCTTGGCGACAGTGAGATTGAAGGAGGCATCTGTCGTTGCTCCGCAGTTGTCGGTTGCACGGATCGTGATCGAATGCGTGCCGACCGGTGCGGCATTATTGATGACGACCATGCCGGTCGCAAGCACTGAAACGGATCCCGTGAATGTGCCTGTATTCTGCACAACTATCGACGCGATCCCGCCATTGTCAGCTGGGCCGGTTGCTGGATTCACCGAGGTCCCGGTGCCGAACACGATAGCAGCAGGATCGCTGTATGTGAGTACTGGTGGCGTATTCGGCGGTACTGTCACGTTTAGTGTTGCGTCGGTAGTGAGTCCGCTGCCATCGGTAACGGTCAGCGTGAAGGAAGCGTTTGTCGCCGTACAGGCCGCAACTATATCAGCTGTAATATTCCCTGATGTGTTAACGATATTCGAGACCGTTACGCCATTTACGGTAGCCGTCGCTCCTCCGTTTACGGTGACCACCAAGGAACCGGCAGGAGTTTCCGTATCGCTTACTGTCGCGATCTGCGAATTAATGGACGGTGAGCCCTGGATTCGGCTTTGGTCGGCAGCCGTGATCGTCGGCGGATTGTTACAGCTGTTGGCGGCGTCGGGCGTCGATGTACCAGCCCTGTAGGCGGACGTGTTTCTCAGGCCGCCTGAGCCGTTTGGACATCGCTGCGACGAATCGAGACCAGCACCACCGCGCGCATTCTCGTCCACCTGCGGTTCGCCAGGATTAAGCAATATGAGCAACCCGGGATCATCTGGGTCACTAGTGTCATAAACGATCGCGTCGCGAAGGCCGGTTAGGGTGACAGGCGAGTTATTTGGAAAGTCCGCAGCATTTGCCTGGTAAAGAGCGACCGCGTCTGCTCCATTCTGCAGGAAGTTATTCGGAAAGACCAGATCTGGCTGCAGCCCCGCGTTCCCCAAAACGAAATAGCCGCTACCATCGGTCGTATACCCGTCCAGGTCGAAGGCAGCATACGAGGCGTCATTCGATCCATTGTAAAGAACAACGACCAATCCGTTGAGAGTGGTGTTGCCAATGCCGCCGTCGTATAACTCGATGAACTCCATGTAATCCGTTCCCACCGTATCGGCGTCGACCTCATTGATCAAAACAGCCATCGAAGGTGTCGGCGTCGCGGTCGGCGTTGCCGTAGGAGTCGGTGTTAGAGTCGGCGTAGCTGTCGGCTCTGGTGTTGGTGTCGCCGTCGGGGTAGGAGTGGACGGCGGTTGATTTCGAAATACGATGAGTATCTCACGCGGGGGAAGCGGGATGTGTATTGCTTCGTACATGAAACCGACCGGCTGATCCTGACTGTTGAGAAGCGGCACAGATCCATGGAATCGGTACTGTGAATTGTAAGGCGGTATTTCGTTGATCACCGCCTGAACACGGGCCGGTTGAGTGTTGTGCAGTGTGCCCATTGCGGTATCGATCTCAAAAAAGACATCAAAGAAGCTTTCGGCCGGATAATCGAAATCGGGCATCTGCTGAATGACCTGACCCGGTGAATGCAGTGTCGGCGATTCACGCAATGTCAGCGGTCCCAGGGCACTGTTGCCCGTCAGGCTCATTTCAATGATCTCGGTCGATATCGTATCGCGGCCGTCAGTTCCGCATCCTAAGCAAGGATCGGCTCGATCGATCGTCGACGGTCCATTCAGCGTAACATTGTGGGCCCCGAAGCCGATGATCTCGACTGTTACGTGGCCTCCGGAATCAAATGTGTCCAGACCGGCCCCCGGATATTCCAGTGTCGGGGACGGAGGGGCAATAGTTACGGCTCCTAATGCGACGTTCTGACATGCCCCGCTCATCGGTGTCCATCCCGGCTGTAGTGTTTCTGCCACCGAATACGGCCCGGCGCTCAGCCCGGTGAAATCAGCCATGCCTCCGTTGTCCGTGACCTGTGTATTGATCGCAGGACCCTGGCAATCGCTGCCGGAATAGAGTTTCATCTCCCAACCCGGTAAAGGTGCACCGTTCAGATGGTCCAGCTTCAATACTGTGATCGAGAACGGTGGCGGTGGCAGACACTTACCGAAACTCCCTGCATTGTATATCGCTGAGATCTCGGTCGCCGAAAGCTCACGATTGAAGACCTCGAGCTCGTCGACCCTGCCATTAAAGAAATAGTCAAAGCCCTGGAAAAGAGTTGTATACCAATTTCCTATTCGGGCATTTTGGCTTGCCGTCCTGGGGCCGATGCTCCAACCGGGATCCACAAGCGTCAATTGCTGCTCTACGCCGTCTATATATAGCCTTGACTGCAGATCGTCGCCGTTATTGAAGACGGCGGCAACGTGCACCCAACGGTTAGCTAACCCGGTACTGCTCGCTGCATAGTAGCGGCCGTAACCCGAATTGATACCTATCATTCCTCCGCTAAGAAATACATCATAGGTATCGAAACCGAATGGCATTTGGTTATTGCCGCCATTCCAGTACATCCAGAAATCGACTGTATTCTTGCCTCCTTGACTTGTGTTAACTGCAGGAATATTGAGATCGACCCAGTCTCCGTTTCCATCGAAACTGAACGACCTGCCAACCATTCCTGAAGCGTATGCAGTGTTGCCGGTAAGTACTCCCGGATTACCCCCTAGTGTGTCAAGAGGATTATCCTCGGCTTTCCACCAGCCGATCATGTTTGGCGGGGGCGAAGTACAACCCGTCTTGCACTTGCCCGCGTTCCCGGCATTGTAGATAGACTGGATCTCGCCCAGTGACAGGGCCCGGCTGAATATCTCCACCTCATCGATCATGCCTTTGGCGTATTGAATGTCAGGTATTCCGGATGTTCCTATGTTTTGTGTCGTTGTCGGGGTCGGTAAGTTGACCGCGTTGGTCACATCGTTGCCGACCTGAGTGCCGTTAACGTAGACCCTCCAGGTATTTCCGCTCCTTGTGAATGCAAAATGGTTCCAAGTCGCCGGGTTTACGCCATGCGGGAATCGGACAAAGTCCGCCGCCGCATTAGTGCCCCAAATGATGATCTCGGTCCGGGTTACGAAGAACTGAACGTCTTCGCTCCCGCCTCGATAGGCGAAGATATTGAAAACGTTGTTGTCGGTCCCGGGCGGTATATAAGGATCGCCCTGGTGATTTACCCAGGCATCGATCGTAAAGTCATTTGTTCCCCGAACCGGAAGGTTTGCTGTCGATGGAATGCTCAGATATGAGTTGATCCCGTTGAACGTAAACGCCTGCAATACCTTACCTGCGGCGCCGTAAGATGCGCCACCCATAAGAGTTACATTGTTGCTACCGATAATATCAGTCGGTGTCCCGTCACCCGGCCACCATCCGACCAATCCGGCCGGCGGAGGTGTACAGTCGTCATTGATGATCGTCCCAACACCGTCCGGGTCCGTGAAAGCACCGTTATCCGTGCTGTCGAGGCGCAGCGTAAAGGTCTCGTCCGGCTCGACCCGCGTATCTCCATTCACAAGTACGGTGACCGTCTTCGTAGCGTCTCCAGGTTCAAAAAGTACCGAATTGACAGAGACCTCAGTGAGTGGCGGAGGCGGCACGATCGGCTTGTAGTCACTGTCGGCGACAGTCGCCGTCCCATCTACGGTTGTAAAATACACCAATGACTGTAGGCCGTTATTTCCGGTTTTGGTGATGGTGAACTCGGCGTTTGTCGTTCCACTGTTGCCCTCCGTGACCGAAACGTCGTTTATCGCGAACTGCGGCGTCGGGGCGGGCGTTGGCGTAGCGGTAGGAGTAGGTGTCGGTTCCTGATCCGTAACGAGATCGTAGTAGAACCAACTCCCAGCCGAAGTTCCATCCCAACTGTCCTGATCGTGACGGATCGTCACTGTGATATTGTTGTGATCCATTGCAGGCGGTATCGCAATGGTATGCCGATACCAAGTTTGTCCGTCGGAGCCGGCTGCGGTCATATCGGCCGTGTCCTGAAAATTGCCTGCACAACCTTCGCTCCCTCCCCATGCCCGACAGGTCATCAGTTGATATTGCGTAAGGACTCCATCCGAGATGATCACTGAGATGTTGAAGTTCCATCTCGACGATGTCGTATAGCCGATGGTAGATCTCCAAATATGGAGGTTGCTCCCGGCCGTAATATAAGGAACCGTACTGATCAGATCTACAGTTGTATGCCTGCTGTTTGGGTCGGCATAACAGCCGCCGCCGCCCCCCGCGTTGCGTGAATAGCTGTATATCGCCTTTGTTCCCGAGAAAGATCTTTGAGCGCTCACATTAAGCGCATGCTCACCGTACGGAGAATTGCCTCGCTGGCCACAGTCGTTGTGGGCGTAGAAGTCTTTCGTCCAGCTGGTAATATTCGGATGTACCGTGCCATCCGGATCCAATTCAAAGTCGAAGTTTTGCACAGGCGTGGGGGTCGGGGTCGGGGTTACAACCACAGGACATTTTCCAGCGCTGCCAGCGTTGTAGATCGAGATGATCTCGCCTGCGGTCAACGCCCGATCGAATATCTCAACTTCGTCGATAAGGCCCTTGAACCCAACATTTGTGTAAGGCCAAAAGCCGGTAGTGTAACCGATACGGAAGGGGTTGCTGGTTGATGTGATCGGTGCGGGTCTGGCGGAATTGGCTACTTCAAGCCCATCAATGTAGAGTGCGATATTGTTGGCAGGAGCTGAAACAGCGACATGATGCCACGTGTTGAGCGTTATTGGTCTAGTGATCTCAAAGCTCCAGCCTTCGACGACTATCGTTCCATTGTAATACCTGATATCCCACCCCTGCCCGGCATCAGGATTTGATTTCCCAAGTATGTAGTGACCTCTGGTCGTATCTGTCTCCTGGATATTCACCCAGAAATCTACCGAAAATGTTGATGAGCCAAAATCTCCTACGGTTCCAGGCACCTCGACGTGTTGGTTGGTCCCGTCAAAACTAAACGCCTGTCCGACCAAACCCCCTCCAAAGGTCGCACCATTTACAAGGGTCCCGTTCTCAAATGTCGGCCCTTGTACGTCAAGTGCATTACCTTCACCCGGCCACCATTGGGTCATATTCGCCGGCGGAGGGGTGCAGTTTGGACACATTCCGAGATTGCCGGCATTGTATATCGAAGCGATCTCAGTAGCATCAAGTGTTCGGTTAAAAGTCGTGACCTCATCTATTTGTCCTGAAAAGAATACGGAGGGGTCATTGATAAATCCGAATCCGATGCGGGCAAATCCCGGGACGTAGTTAAAATTTCGCGGCCGGGTTGCGGCCAGAGCCCCGTTCTTATATAGCCGCTCAGTAGTGCTATCCCAGGTGTAGGTAATGAGTGTCCATGTGCTGACGGTCACCGGCACCCCGGTTTGCCAGTCAAACGTATCGGTGTGGTGATAGACCCTCACATTTCCGTTATCGATACCGAAACCGACCGCCTCGCCGGCTGACCCACTGCCGAATGCCGTGGCCATGTGAAACTGTGAGACTGCGACCGGAGCCTGATTGACCCATGCCGAGATCGAACCGGCCGAATTTGTCAGAAGTTGCGAAGTGGTGCCGAAGGGAAGATCGACATACTGCTGATTTACTTGATTAAAGCTGAAAGCCTGACCGACCGCACCGGGTGCAAATGAAACGCCATTGACCAAAGATCCGTTGTTGCCGTTCACTGTGTCGTAACCGTTGCCGTTGGCCGGCCACCAACCAACGATCCCACTTGGCGTTGGCGAGCAGCTCGAACATTTACCGGCAGCCCCAGCGTTGTATATCGCGGCTATTTCCGGTCCATCCAGAGTTCGATCATAGATGTCGACCTCATCGATAAGTCCAGGAAAATAATTTGCCGGATCTCCCCACCAACCATGGCCGATGCGCGCGGCACCAGGTACATAATTGAAATTCCGCGGCCTGCTTTCGCTAAAAACACCATCCTTATATATCCGCTCTGTTGTGCTGTCCCACGTGTATGTTATGTGCGTCCAAGTAGTCGCACTTATTGGCGTACTAGATTGCCAATCGTAGGTACCGGTATGGTGATAAATGCGGACATTTCCAAAAATACCAATACCGACGCCCTCACCGGCATTGCCTGAACCAAACACCGCAACCATATCATTGTCGCCAACCGCCGACGGATTTACCCATGCAGAAATACTGCCGGCAGAGTTATTCAGGAGATACGAAGCCGCCGCGGGCAGATCCACATATGTGCTGTTCGCCTGGTTCAGACTGAAAGCCTGATCGACCTTACCCGGTGCGTAAGTCGCCCCGTTTACGAGAGTTCCGTTGTTGCCGTTGATTGAATCTATGGCACTGCCGTTTCCTCTCCACCAACCGACCAACCCGTTCGAAGGCGGTGTGCAAACGCTGCACTTACCGGCTGATCCCGCGCTGTAAATGGCTTGGATCTCTGCATCTGACAGTGCCCGGTTGTAGATCGTTGGTTCGTCAATTTGGCCGGTCCAATAGGAAACACCCGCCCGCAATCCTATCGTTATGCCGTTCGCATCAAGAACAGTATTTAGGGCCATCGGAGCAGAGTTCTCCAGCACACCGTTCACATACACTTTGACCGTCGTACTATCGTAGGTAACCGCTCCGTGGTACCAGGTATTCTGCTGGATCACAGTGCTGCCGGCCAGGTCTGTATTGTGCCCGTAGAAATACAGTCGACCTGGCGCATTTCCAGAGGTGATCAGGCCAAACATCTGTCCGCTGTTGGCGGTGCCATATTGAAATAAGCCGGATTCTCCGGGTGTAGCTGGTGCTCTAAACCAAAGCTCGACCGTACGAGCAGCATTGCCGACTGGTAATCCGGTCGGAGCCGCGACCTGAGCGTAATCACCGTTCCCGTCGAGATTAAATGCGTTACCAACCATTCCGGCGGTATATCCTGCATTTCCCTGGAGTATCGCATTGTTTCGATTTAGGTTGTCTCCAGGATTATTCTCTGCGGCCCACCAAGAGATCATCCCGACGGGCGCAGCGGTGCAAACTGCCGGCGGGGGTGCCGCCGAAAAAGCACTAATTTCGGAGACTTCGAACAAGGCGATCGCTTGCGCCGAGCCAACCCCAAGAAACTCTTTCACTGAGTCCTTAAACGAAAACGCCGAGGCGGTTATGCCTGCGGCGGTCAATGAGATAATTCCTGCTGCGAAAATTCCCAGGAGCAAATTCCGTCGATTGCGGAATTGTTTGCCGATAGTATGTCCGAACATGGCTTACACCTCCATCCAACCTAGGCCATTTCGGCAAAAGCGGATGGGGGAAGCGGCTTTCCGGGTAAAGTAGCACTCGTTTTTGCCTCAAATGGGCAAAAAATCATGTACTTCAACACTTACTAAGACCCTCTCAGGATCATCAGAGATTTTTCTCCTATCCTGTAACAGAGGCACAAACTGTGCCGAAACATTTCAGAGTAAAGAAGTGGATATTTGGGTCGACGGCAATACTATCGTGCGTGCTTTCTCGCGCGCTCGCTAAGATTTCCACGTTGGTCGGGTTATTATTGGCTCGATGAGAATATTTGACGTTACAGTTCCCATTAGCTCGGCCACCCCGATCTACAAGGGCGATCCCGGGGTTGAGGTCACTTCCTTTAAGGCGATCGCGGATGGATCGTCGGCAAATGTCTCGGCGGTGTCGATGGGGGTGCATACCGCAACGCACGTCGATGCGCCAAACCATTTTATCGATGGCGCTCGCAGAGTACACGAACTCGACCCGGAAAAGCTCGTCGGGCCCTGCCGTGTCATCGTGATACCAGAAGATGTCATCGCGATCGAGCCCGAACACGTCGGCGATATCGCTGGCGTTGAGCGAATACTCTTCAAATCACGCAATTCTGAGTTTTGGGCAACGCCCGAGGACGGTTTTCGTACAGATTTCACGTACATCACTCCGGCGACCGCTAAGATGTTGGTCGATAACGGTGTTGTTCTCGTCGGTATTGATTATCTCTCGATCGAAAAGAGCGGCTCACCGGGCCATCCCGTGCATATCACGCTGCTTGAGAAAGAGGTTGTTATCCTTGAGGGCGTTGACCTTCGCAAGGTTCCCGGCGGCAACTATGAGATCATCTGCGCGCCGCTCAAATACGACGGCGGCAACGGTGACGGAGCTCCTGCGAGAACCTTTCTGAGGGAGATCTAGGTCGACCCTTCGACTATTGGATCGATCTCGGACGCGGCACTTCCGACTTTATGAACGTAAATCATCCGGCTTATCAGGAACTCGTTTACGAGATCGTGCGTCAAATTCCGCCGGGTAAGGTAATGACCTACGGCCAGATCGCTATCATCCTCGGCGAAGGCTACACCGCAAGAACCGTCGGTTACGTAATGCACGCCTCGCCGGACGACGTGCCGTGGCAGCGTGTGATCAACGCACAGGGAAAATGCTCGACCGGCCGCCTAACAATACCGATCAACCTACAGCAAGAGCTCCTCGAAACAGAGGGGATCGTCTTCAACGTCGTTGGAAAGTGCGATCTGCGAGAGTTTCAGTGGTTTCCCGCCGGGCACGAGCCGGGTGATGCGGATCAGATCAGCCTGTTTAACGGTTCTGACTAGCGGCCCCATTTCAACTTATCCCGCAAAACGTCAAAATAGTTGCGATTTGCCGGCTGGACAAGATTAAATGTCGTCTTGCTCTTGCGTATCTGCACGCGATCGCCAGCACGCATCGGATATCCGATCTGTCCGTCCAGGCTTAGCACCACGCCCTCATTCTCGTCCTTCAACTTCAGTGAAATCTCCGCATTGTCGGGAACAACGAGCGGCCGGTTGGTCAATGTGAACGGGCAGATCGGTGTCACCACGACCGCATTCATCGACGGGTAGATTATCGGGCCGCCTGCTGACAGGTTATATGCCGTCGAGCCGGTCGGCGTTGACACTATCAGGCCATCAGCGCGAAAACTATTTACAAAAAGCTCGTTGAGGCGAACGTCGATCTCGATTATCCGGGCCAGGGCTGCCTTATTGATAACGACGTCGTTGAGCACGCGGCCTGCCGCGAGACGCTGATCATCACGCCAGTGCTCCGCATCGAGCATTACCCGTCGCTCGATCTCGAAATCACCCCGGATCACTGCCTCAAGCGCCGTGAACATCTCCTCCATGCGGACATCGGTCAGATAGCCGAGGCTTCCGTAATTGATCCCCAGGACGAGAACGTCCATTTGGCCGACCATCCTGGCGGTCGAGATCATCGTTCCATCGCCACCGAGCACAACGACAAGATCGGTCTGAAGAAGCAGCTTGTTCTCGGCGCGCGATTCTCCGGCGGATATTGGCCCGCCTATCTGCGCCACACCACGCGAGACCAGCCACCGCGAAAGCTCGGCGGCTGTTTGATACGCCTCGGCGTTGTTTGGCTTCACTACGATGCCGACCGAGTTGATCTTCTTCTGTCCCATGTGCCTCTTTGACGTCCCGTTTATCATCAGTTATCGAGCGCGAAACTGCAAGTATTTTCGGCGCTTCGCTGTTGTTTGCGTTGGATTTATGGGCGCATTTTGCTAGAATTGCGGTTTGTCTCTACCGACAATTTTTGGTTCGTATTCTGAAGTTAAAGGTATCGATCGATGTTAAAGTTTTTCACTCGTCTTGAGAAGACACGCAATTTCGTACTTCTCGTTTTCGCCATTCTCATGGTCGGCAGTCTTGTTTTCTTCTACACGCCTGCACGAAACTCGACCACAGCAAATCTCGCCCAGAGCGAAGAGACCGTTGCGTCCGTCTCGGGCCACAAGATAACGGTTGGTGAATTGGTCCGCCAGAAAGAGAATTATTCCCGGTTCGGCGGATCGAGCTTCCCCACGCGGACGATCCTCGACGGCCTGATCGGCAGCCGCATCACACGCGTCGAAGCCGATCGCCTGGGCCTGACGGCCAGCGACGCGGAAGTTGCTGCTGAGATCCGTGAGGCGAACAAGCCGCTCGACGGTAAGCCGTTCGATCAGGCGATCTACGAGCAGAATGTGATCGAGAACTTTGGCAACATCGCCAGCTACGAGCAAAATGTCCGCGATGACCTTAGCGGCAAAAAGCTGGATGCCTACATCACTTCAGGTGTGACGGTTTCCGAGGAAGAGGTCCTAAACGACTATCAGCGAAAGAACGCCAAGTTTGACGTTTCGTACGTAACGGTCAACGGCACCGAACTTTCCAAGAAGATCGTGCCCACTGATGCCGAGCTCCGCGAGTACTTCGACAAGAACAAGCAGGCTTATTACATCAGTGTCCCGCAGAAGAAGATCAAGTACGTTTTCGTCAATACCGAGAAGATCGGCCTGAAGCTCAACATCCCTGAGGCTGATATCAAGACAGAGTTTGACAACCTTGCTCCGGATAAAAAGATCGCCGGTGTATTGGGCCAGGAGATCGTTCTTCGCGTCCCGAAACCGGACCAGGAAGGCCAGGTTTCCGCTAAGGCCGCCGAATTGGTCCAGCAGTTAAAGAAGGACGGCGCTACCACCGTCACGGAAGAAGCGTTTGCCACGCTGGCCAAGGGCCACTCGGAAAATCCTGCGACCGCGCAGAACGGCGGCAAGCTTGCGGGCCCCGTGCGGGAAAACACTAACAAGCCGGATGACCCGTATCAGCGATTGCTCAGAATGAAACCGGGTGAGGTTACCGAGCCGATCAGCTATCAGGGCAGGTACTTCATTCTCCGCCGGGGAGACGATGTTCCCAAGACCTACGAGACGGCTAAGAAAGAGATCGAGGTCAGTCTTCGCAACCGACGTGCTTACAGCGTCGCGGCCGAGCTTGCCCAAAAGATCGTTGATTCTCTGAAGGAATCCAAAGATCCGCTGAAAGCGGCACAGGCTTTTGCCGGTGAGGCGAATATGGCCGCTGCCGACATGGTCAAAGAGACCGCCTTTCTGAAACCGGGCGACGACGTGCCGAATGTAGGCGTTTCGCCGCAATTTGAGGAAGGTATCGCACCGCTTAACAATGTCGGCGACGTCGGAGAAAAGACCCCGATCCAGAACGGCTTTGCGGTACCGATGCTTGCAGATAAGAAGGAACCTCGCGACGCCGAATTTGACGAGGTCAAAGACAAGATCACTGACATAGTGAAACTTGAAAAAGCTCGTGCTCAGGTCGAGGAGATCGCCAAACAGCTCGCTGAGGCGGGGTCAGTCACAGCCTTGAGTTCTGCAGCTACTGCAAAGGGCCTGACCGCAAAAGACCAGAAGAGCTTTGTGCTCGGCTCGCCGCTTGGCGAGGGCCCTACGGCCGGAACCAGCAAAGAGCTGGAAGACGCTATCTTTGCAATGAAGGCTGGTGAAGTAACAAAAGCTCCTATCAAGGTCGGTGATAACTGGGTTGTTGTCGGCCTTAATAAAAGAGAAGACGCCGATAATGCGGAATTTGCAAAACAGAGGAGCAGCTTGATGGAGCAGATGCTTACCGCCAAGCGTGCCACTGTTTTTGCCGATTATGTCACCGCACTGAAGCTAAAGATGGAGGGTGACGGCTCGATCAAGATCTATAAGGAAGCTCTTGAAAAGGTCGATGCTCCGGTTCCCGGCCTCGCTCCGACTGACGCTAACTAACTTACGCATCATTTGTCTGAACCTCAACGAGGCTGTCCGAAAGGACGGCCTCTTTTGTTTAGATCTTCAATTACAAATTGTCAAAGATCGTCTTGGGCCATGTTCAATTTGCCCGATCCGCGATCGAACACGTCCTCGGCAGGAAATTGCCACTTGAAGCTAGCCTTATCAATGACATTGCTTTTCAAGCTGCTAATCTTCCGCCGATGTTCAATGTTCAATCGTTTTTGTAAGTAAACATTGAACTTTGCTCAGTATTTTTGCGATTCTCACAAAACACGTATTGAACTTAGCATGTTGTTGCATAGATAGCAAGAGATTTCTTGTTAGGCGCATCGAGCCGATTAAAGTCTGTCTGAAACAGCAGTTGATTTGTCTGAATTCGGAGAATGAGAGGCATATTAATGACGGTGCGTGACGCTATCCCGGGATCGTCAACGTACCGTAAACAGCAATGAATGCAAGCTGAAAGTTTCGGCCGGCCTTTTAGAAGAGAATGGGGACCGGAAGGCAAGAGAATGGGCCGCGGGGATGAACCGAAGGATCATTCGATCTTTCAGCTCATCCCGGCGGCCCTTAAATGACAACCCGCCTATTTGGTGTGAAGCTCAGCGTAGTGAACAAAGAACCAATAGGTGATACCGATCCATATGCCAAGGTTAGCGATGGTCGCTACAAGGCCTATGCTCCTCGTTGATGCGCTGCGGGCAGCGTTCTGATCTCGCTTGCCATACATCAGCACGATCACGAGCACGCCGGTCACGCCCCAGGCAAAGAGGCGAACCGCCATCTCGATCCATACGAGATGCGAGACCTGCCAAACCGTCAGCGCCATCGCCAACACAATGGCGATTGCCGCGGCGATCGGCGGTTTATAGTCTGCTACGGCATCCGCATCTACGCGATTCTCCTCCTGTCCGAGCTTACTGTGCGTAAAGCTGTAGGCGAAGTAGATCACGAGTCCGATGGACATCCAAACGATAAGCCGGATCCACGTATCGAGCGGAAGGCTGTTCATCAGGTACGCCGCCGACAAGACGGTCGCGATAGGGATAAAGGGTGAAAGCGGCACTCTAAATGGGCGATTCAACGCCGGGTTAGATGACCGCAGGATGATGATACCGACACCGACGATCACAAAGGCAAAGAGCGTTCCGATACTCACCAATTCGCCCAACAGGCTGATCGGCACAAAACCCGCAAGTATCGCAACTATAACGCCGGTGATCGCTGTCGTAATATGCGGCGTCTGGAACTTCGGATGGATCTTGGCCGCCCAAGGTGGCAGCAGGCCGTCCTTAGACATCGAGTAGAAAACACGCGGCTGACCCATCGTCATTACGACCATCGTAGAGCTCAGCCCGAGTACCGCACCTACCTTAATGATGGTCGGGAATACAGCCAGGATAGTGCCCATCGTGGTGCCCTGTGCCTTCTGCAGAGCAGCGTCGATCGCGACAGCGATCGGAGCGGCCGCATTGGTCAGGAGCTTGTAATCCACGAGCCCGACCATAATACCGGCTACAAGGATGTACAGGACCGTACATACCGCCAGCGAACCCATGATACCGATCGGCATGTCGCGCTGAGGGTTCTTAGCCTCCTGTGCCGCCGTCGATACAGCGTCAAAGCCGATGTAGGCGAAGAAGATGACCGCAGCACCTGTGACCACACCGCTGAAACCGAACGGCATGAACTCGGCACATCCCGGCGAGCCGACCGTACAGCCGATACCGATATTGCTGGTGTTCACGTATCCGATACCCGCGACGATAAAGAGCACAACTACGAGGACCTTGACGATAACGATCAGCGAGTTAAAGCTCGCCGATTCCTTAATGCCGCGGATCAGCAGCAGCGTCACCGCCACTGCGATAAGTGCGGCAGGTAGGTTGAATACGCCGGTCGCCACGACATTACCCGCAGCGTCTTTCAACTGCATTCCGGGCGGGGCACTGAGTGCCAAGGGGAAATTGATCCCCAATGTGTCCCTGAAAAGGCTGACCACGTAACCGGACCATCCAACGGCCACCGTAGCGGCACCAAAGGCATATTCCAGAATAAGGTCCCAACCGATGATCCAGGCAATGAATTCACCCAGCGTGCCGTAGCCGTATGCATACGCCGAACCGGAGATAGGAACGCTCGCTGCGAACTCTGAGTAACAAAGAGCCGCAAAGGCGCTCACGATACCCGCGAGTACCATCGATATGATAACGGCCGGGCCGGCGTGCTTGCCGGCTGCCTGCCCGGTCAGGACGAAGATGCCCGTTCCGATGATCGCTCCGACGCCAAGCATTGTCAGATCGAGCGCGCTGAGACTCTTTTTTAGAGTGTGCTCGCCCGTCTCCTGAGCTTCGGCAATGATCCGGGTAATTGGTTTAGTCGCGAAAAGTGACATGAAAACCTCCTAAGGTTGAAATAACGGTATCTGCTTAGGCTGGCTCCGATCTGGAGGCAAGCCCTTTCCAAACAAAATAAACCGGCACGCCGGTCAAAACAATAACTAAGCCAGGCCACGTAGCGGTGGTTTGATACACAAACAGCACGACGAGAACTATCGATGCACCAACTATGTAAAGGGCCGGAATTATCGGATATCCGAATGCTTTATACGGACGCTCGGCGTCAGGTTGTTTCACTCGGAGCACGAAGATCGAGACGATCGCCAGAATATAGAAGATCAGGGCGGCCGAGATCACGTAGGTCAAAAGGTCGTTATACAAAAGTCCGTAAGTGCCGTCAGGCTTGACCGTTCGGGGCAGCACGTAAAGTACGGAAAGAATGCCCTGGACCACGATCGCCCACGCCGGGACGTGCGCCTTGTTCAGCTTCGCCGCCGACTGGAAGAACAGGCCGTCCTTGGCCATCGCATAGTAAGCTCTGGCACCTGAAAGGATCAGTCCGTTGTTGCACCCAAAGGTCGAGATCATGATCGCGACTGCCATGATCACAGCTCCGGCTCCGGGAAATATCACATCGGCGGTTGCAGAACCGACACGGTCACTCGGCACTTTTTGGATATCTTCGAACCGCAGCGTTACTAAATAGGCGACGTTAGCAAGCAAATATAGCGCGATAACTCCGCCCGTGCCGAGAAGCAGCGAAAGCGGTAGGTTCCGCTTGGGATTAACGACCTCGCCAGCCGTAAAAGTGACGTTGTGCCATGCGTCCGCCGAAAAAAGCGAATTGGTCTGAGCAACGCAAATGCCGACGAAAAGTCCCATTGCAACGGCCGCCGTCAGGCCGTGCCCGACGTCCTGCAGTCCACCGCGGATCGTCCAAAGATCGCCGAAATTCGCCGACGCAATGCCAGGGTTTGATATCAGTCCGACCGCGATGCCGAGGACGATCAGCAATATAAGCGACCCAGTTTTCGCGAACGTAAAAACATTCTGAACGATCTTGCCGAGCTTCAAGCCTCGCGTGTTCATCCACGTCAGGAGGATAATGCTCGCGATCCCAAACAATTGGGCAGTAGAAAGCGAAAACGCGTAACTCGATGAGATCCTGACCGGTTCGATGATGTAGCTTGTCTCAGATATTTGCGGAATCAGTATTCCCGTGAACCGGGCAAAAGCTATTGATACCGCAGCGATCGTCGCCGTCCCGATGACCAGAAAATGCGTCCAGCCGTAAAGAAAACCCCAAAGCGGCGAAAAAGCCTCTTTCAGGTAAACGTACATGCCGCCTGCCCTCGGCATCATCGCGGCCAGCTCGCCATATGAAAGGGCGGCGGCGATCGTCAAAAAGCCCGTAACGAGCCAGACGACGAGCAGCCAACCGGGCGAGCCCACCTGGCGGGCAATATCGGCCGAAACGATAAAAATTCCCGAGCCGATCATCGAACCGGCCACGATCATGGTCGAATCGAGCAGGCCGAGCCCGCGAATAAAGCCCTCTTTGGTTTCTTGTTCTGCTTCCACAGGCTCAACTGCCATAGTTTTCCTCAAACAGAAAAACGAAATGTCATTGCTGTGCTACTTCTGGGAATGAATTCAGCAAGCTCTATCTTCGTAAAATCTTGGACGTTGGCGAGATATTCGTTGGTGATATTATACGTTTATTACTAAAACTGTCGAGTGCACTTTCACTTTTCTTGATAGCGTCGATATGCTTCGGTGTACTTCAACTCTTGCCCAGAGAGCTAACTCGATATATCATTCATTGT
The DNA here is from genome assembly GCA_964545145.1 of uncultured Chloracidobacterium sp. Classification (GTDB taxonomy): domain Bacteria; phylum Acidobacteriota; class Blastocatellia; order Pyrinomonadales; family Pyrinomonadaceae; genus OLB17. The sequence goes on from CAZJFB010000015.1 coordinate 34,126, forward strand.
TCCCTCAATAGCTGAACTGTGAATTGTGGATGTGAACAGATCTGTCGTTAAAGGCAGGGTTTGGGAAGAATTGTAAACTGGAGTTTGAATAAATGATCGGATGTTTTGAGTTAGTTCGCGGCCGTATATTCATGCGGCTATTCGTGATTTCAATTGCAGCGGTCCTTACGGCGTTTGGTACCACCTATATAAACGCTCAGGAAATAGGCCGTCCAACTGTCACCAAGGCGGTGCGTTTCGATGTTTCGCCTCGACTTGCCGACATGACGCCTATCACCGTTGCCCGGAAAGAGGACAAGGCCGAGGATGATCAGGGCGAAATGGGCCCGGTTGGCGACACACGCCATGATCCCGATCCTGTCGTGCAGACATCGGTGAATCTCGGGATCTTTGGTGCCAGCGAAATGCCGTCTCCGCTCGTTACGTTTCCCGGCATCGGCAATCCGACGGCTTGTAACGGCTGCTCGCCGCCTGACCCCAACGGTGACATCGGCCCCAATCACTACATTCAGATGGTGAACACAAAATTTCAGATATTTAGCCGCACCGGTACATCGCTGTTTGGCCCGGTCGCGATAAATACACTGTGGGCCGGTTTCGGCGGTCCGTGCCAGACCGAGAACGCGGGCGACCCCGTCGTGTTGTACGACCAGCTTGCCGACCGTTGGCTGCTTACCCAGTTCAGCGATTCGACCGCACCGTTCTTTAACTGTGTCGCGATCTCGACGTCGCCTGATCCGCTTGGCACCTATTACCGGTATGCCTTTAGTGCCCCGTCATTCCCCGACTATCCCAAATACGGGATCTGGACGGACGGCTATTACATAAATACCAATGAGGGCGGTGTTACCGGAAATTATGCCTTGGATCGGGCCCAGATGCTTGCCGGAAACCCGGCGGCCACGAGTATTCGTATAGCAATATCGCAAAACCCGTTCGGCCTCCTGCCCGCCGATATCGACGGAACGAACCTGCCGCCTGCCGGAAGTCCGCAGTACTTTGTCGGCACTCGCGACGATAACGCCGGCGGAGCACAGGATGCAGTACTGCTTTACAAGTTCCGGCCCGATTTTACGACCCCTGCTAACTCGACGTTTACCGGGCCGACCGTCCTGGCGGCGGAGGCATTCGATTCGATCTTTCCATGCTCCGGCGGCTCGACGCCGTCGAGGAACTGCATTCCTCAGCCGGGTACCGCTACGAAGATCGATATTCTCTCGTATCGCCAGCGGCCGACATTTCGTCTCACCTACCGCAATTTCGGCACGCATGAATCGCTCGTAACCAGTCAATCGGTCGAAGCAACGACCGCGATGGCAGGTATGCGTTGGTACGAGATCAGGGACCCGAACGGGACTCCGACGATATTCCAGCAGGGAACTTATGCTCCTGGTGCCACGGACGGTATCCACCGCTGGATGGGCAGCATCGCAATGGACAAACAGGGGAATATGGCACTCGGGTACAGCGTCTCGGACGCAACGAGCGTTTTCCCGGGCATACGTTATACCGGTCGCCTGGTTAATGATCCGCTTGGCACAATGCCTCAGGGTGAAGGCGTGATCGTTAACGGCGGCGGTTCGCAGACAAGCACCGGCAGCCGATGGGGCGACTACAGCTCGATGTCGATCGATCCGACCGACGATTGCACATTCTGGTACACAACTGAGTACTATGCTGCGACGTCGACGTCCACCTGGAGCACGATGGTCGGAGCATTCAAGTTCCCAGAGTGTACTGCCGGTCCCACTCCGACCCCGACAGCTACACCAACGGCAACGCCGACAGCTACACCGACCAATACTCCGACGGCCACGCCGACGGCGACACCTACCGCGACCCCGACCGCCTCGCCGACCCCGGGATTTGAGGGTGATGTGGCTCCGAGGCCTCTTGGAGACGGTACCGTACTCTCGACAGATGTGATCCAACTGAGACGTTTCTCCACAGCGCTTGATACCCCCAATCCTTTGACCAATGAGGGTCAGAGGGCTGATACGGCACCTCGTGCTACCAACGGCGACGGATCGGTCAATGCGGGTGACGTCGTTCAGACGAGGAGATATGCGACCGGCTTGGATCCGCTTACCGGTGCGAGCGGTCCGAACGTCGCACCGCCGCCGGTCGAAGAGAGATCGGTGTTTGGACGAGTTTACGACTATTTCTTTGGGCGTGATATCAGCGTTGTGTCCACCGGACCGCCGATGTACGGCCGTGTAAGTGTCGTGGTGAGGATGAGTCCGAAGGGTGACGAGATGGCGACGAGCTTCACGCTCGAGTATGATCCCACGAAACTTGCCGACCCGCAGGTAGGTCTTGCCAAGAAGGTGGCCGATGTCGGCTCCGTATTGACGGTCAACACAGATGAGCCGGGACGGATCGGCGTACTGTTTGACTCGCCCTCGGCCTTACGGCCGGCCTCGGAGGCAAGAGATTTCATCGTGATCACGTTTCAGGTGGTCGATGGAGCAAGCGGTGACACGACGGTCGCCTTCACCGACTCGGTGGCGGCACGTTATCTCTCGGACGCGATGGGTAACCCGATCAGCGTGAACTATGTTGACGGTAAGGTCGAACTGACAGTACCTGACGACACGGCAAAGTAACTCATTGTCGATCACCTACTTTCGGCCCGGCGTTGACTTGCTCATCCGCCGGGCCGAAAATTTGTTTATGGATGAGAAGAAACTCGGCGACATGCCGGCGGATGACTTTCGCAAGTACGGGTACGAGATCGTCGACTGGATCGCGAACTACTTTGAGCATATCGGGGAATTCCCGGTTCTCTCGCAAGTGGAGCCAAATTGGCTCAAGAAAAGTATCCCCGCCTCTGCTCCCGAGACCGGAGAGGATTTTGGCGAGATCCTGAAAGATATAGACAAGCTTATCCTGCCTGCGGTCACACACTGGAATCATCCCAATTTTCACGGCCTTTTTTCGACTTCCACAAGCTCCGTCGGTGTCTTTGGTGAAATGCTGACCGCAGCCTTCGACATGAAGGCGATGTTGTGGCGTACGTCGCCTGCATCAACCGAACTCGAAGACGTTGTGCTCGATTGGCTACGACAAATGATGGACCTGCCGGATCATTTTGAAGGGATAATTTACGATACAGCTTCCGTCTCGACAATGCATGCTATTGCGGCCGCCCGCGAGAGAGCGGGTTTGAAGGTCCGCGATCTCGGCATGAGCGGACGGGACGATCTGCCGTTGATGCGAGTCTATGCAAGCGAGCATGTTCACTCATCGATCGACAAGAGCCTGATCACCCTTGGCCTCGGCCTTCGCAGCCTGCGCAAGATCGAGGGCAATGAGCGGTTCGAAATGATCCCGGAGAAACTTGCCGAGGCGATAGATGACGATATCGAGAACGGCTATCTGCCGATCTGCGTCATCCCGACTATCGGCACAACATCGACCTCTAGCGTAGATCCGGTGGATGCCATCGCTCATATTTGCGAGAAGTACGACATCTGGCTGCACGTCGACACGGCGTATGCCGGCTCGACTGCGATCGTCCCGGAATATAGGCACTATTTCAAAGGATGGGAACGCGCCGATTCGATCGTGGTAAATCCGCACAAATGGCTATTTACACCGTTCGATCTTTCTGTACTCTACTGCAAAGATCTCAGCGTTTTGAAAGAGGCGTTCTCTCTCGTTGCCGAGTACCTCAAGACCAGCGATGAGCAGACTGTGAAGAACGGTATGGACTATGGAATTCAGCTCGGGCGGCGTTTCCGCGCGTTGAAGCTGTGGTTCGTTATCAGATATTTCGGTCGCGAGGGCCTGATCGCTCGGCTTCGGGAGCATTGCCGGCTCGCCCGAATGTTTGCTTCGTGGGTTGAGAGTTCGGAAATGTTCGAGCTTCTCGCCCCCGTGCCTTTCGCGCTCGTTTGTTTTCGCGCGTGCCCGTCCGGCATCAATGACCTCAATGAGCTGAATGAGCGGATCATGAACGAGATCAACTCCTCAGGCGAAGCGTATTTGTCACACACCAAACTTAACGGCAAATTCGCTCTGCGTCTGTCGGTAGGCAGTATTCGCGTCGAGGAGCGGCATCTACAGAAGGTGTGGGAACTGCTTAATTTGCGTGTTTCTTAGGATTAATATGAAGACCCTGTTAGTACTTGCAGCCTTACTTCTCGCAAATGCGGGCGTGTTCGCCCAAGCGGCAGCTCCGGCCAAAGGGCCTGAAACTTCGGATGTGACGACGGTACATAAGTCGGCGTTTCCGCGGGAGAAGTTCGATCCCAAACGCGACCCGAAGGCAGATCTCCAGGAAGCGGTTCTTAAGGCGTCGGGGTCCGGCAAACGTATCATTCTCGACGTCGGCGGCGAGTGGTGCGGCTGGTGCGTTTACATGGATAAGTACTTTCTGGAAAATCCGGGCCTTGCAAAGCTGCGTGATGAGAACTTCGTTTGGATCAAGATCAACATGAGCCCAGAGAACGAGAACAAGGAGTTTCTCTCAGCGTTTCCGGAGGCGTTAGGTTTCCCGCATCTATACGTTCTGGACGAGACCGGAAAACTTCTCCATTCGCAAGAGACCGGGTCGCTGGAGTCCGGAAAGGGATACAACCTGCAGGCATTTACGGAATTTCTGAAAAAGTGGTCGCCGCCAAAAAAATAGCTTCTACTTACCAACCTCCTCCCAGATCTTGTGTCCGTGTGTTTCCTTTAGGAAGATCGCGCCGACCACAAAGGTGATCGCTGCTATGACCATCGGATAGTAAAGGCCCGCATAAATATTACCGGTCTCGGCAATTACGGATAGGCCTATCAGCGGCAAAAGCCCACCAAAAACCCCGTTTCCGATATGATATGGCAAAGAAAGTGCCGTATAACGTATCTTCGCCGGGAACGCCTCTACGAGATATGCGGCGATCGGCCCATAGACCATCGTCACCCACAAAACCTGTACGAATACAAGGCCAATTAGGGCCCACGCTGCCTGGTTCGACATGAGGTCGCGGAATGAAGTGTACGGCAGCACCTTTTGCGCGGTCGATAGCACACCTTTATCGTCGATCGCCTGCGGCGTCAGCTTGATCGCCCCCGTGACCGGATCTTTTTGAGACGTGGCCGTCACGACATTAGAACCGGCCGCCGACTGCATTGCGCTGTAGATCGGCAGGTACGTAAAGATCGCCAGCAACAAGCCGGCCATAATTATCCACTTGCGTCCGATCCGATCGCTCAAGGCTCCAAAGATAATAAAGAACGGTATCCCCATAAGCAGTGCAATTGCCACAATGTAATTTGCGGACGTGGCGTTCACATTCAGGATGGACTGCAGGTAAAACAGTGCATAAAACTGTCCCGTGTACCAGACGACACCCTGCCCTGCGGTCGCACCGAAAAGTGAGATAAGGACGCGCTTCAAATTGTCCCAGTGCGTGAAGGCCTCGATCAGCGGACTTGCGGACGTCATACCCTTGGTCTTCAGATGGGCAAATATGGGCGACTCTTTCATCCGCAGGCGAATGTAGAGCGATACGCCTACGAGAAAGATCGAGATGAGAAACGGTATTCGCCAACCCGCAAATCCCTCTGCCTTACCGCCGAATTGATCGGCGCTCATCATATTCTGAACCACAAGAATGACCGCAAGTGACAAGAACAAGCCGAGCGTTGCAGTGATCTGGATAAAAGAGGTGTAGAATCCGCGCTTGCCGTCGGGGACATGTTCGGCGACATAAACGGCCGCTCCGCCGTACTCGCCGCCGAGGGCAAGCCCCTGCATCACACGGATCAGGAGCAGAATGATCGGGGCCGCGATCCCGATCTGTGAATATGTCGGGAGGAAGCCGATCAGCGCCGTCGAGCCGCCCATTATGAGCAGCGTGACGAGAAAAGCGTACTTTCGACCGACAAGATCGCCTATGCGTCCAAAAAAGACCGCCCCGAACGGCCGTACAATAAAGCCCACTGCGAAAGTGGCCAAATACGCGATGAAGGCAAAGGTCTGATTCTCAGGAGGATAAAAGAGCGGTGATATGACGGCGGCGAGGCTGCCGAAAATATAGAAGTCGTACCACTCGATCATCGTGCCCACCGACGAAGCCCCGATGACCTGCCATATCTTCCACTTTGAGATCTCATCCGCTTGATGAGAGTCAGACGCAGTTTGCATGTATTCGTATCGTCCTTTGGATGAAGTTCAAGAGATTTTCACTTAAGTGAACCAATAACGCAAAACAAATTGTCGATATCAGCGGAAGAAAGGTTGGCCACGTGTTTGCATGCCATTGAGTGGGTTAAGATCGTTATATGAAATTCATCAAGGAAAGCGTGATAAAGGCTTCACCGGAACGTGTATTCAGCTTCCATGAACTGCCCGACGCGATCGAACGCCTGATACCGCCGTGGGAAAACGCGGTGATCATCCAAAAGGCAGATATATCAAAAGTCGGATCTCAGGCGATAATCGAGCAAAAGATATTCGGGATCGTGCCTTCGCGGTGGGTTGCGGAGCACACGGCGTACGACCCGCCGCGCATGTTTGAGGACATTCAGGTTTCCGGGCCGTTCAAGAGTTGGCGGCATCGACACATCGTCGAACCGCACCCTGACGGCGCACTTCTCCGCGACGAGATCGATCTCGAACCGCCGCTGTCTGTTTTCGGTAAACTCGCTGCTCCGTTACTTATCATCCCGCGTATCGAAAAGATGTTCGAGTACCGGCATCAAGTCACAAGGGAATGGTGCGAGGATAACAACTAGATCCCGATCGTACTGCGGATCTTTCGGATAGTGCCTCCGAAAAGGAACTCACCCAGGCTCATATCCATGTGTGACTTGTCGTATCCGACCAGCTCGACATATGCTCTGCCCAAAACATCTGCCCCGCTCCTATTCCCGGCTACCCTGCACGCACCTTCCCAATAGATGATCATCGTTGAGCCTCTAGTATCCAGTTCCTGATCATCCAGCCATGGCTCTACGGTTACCTCGATATCGAGCGTCGGCACGCGTACACGCCAAAGTGCAGGGTACACGGTCCCGGTGCGTTGGCTCGTCCAGGTCTTAAGCACCTCGATCTCAAAGTCACGACGGCTCAGGTATTGACACGTGCCGTCCGGCGCGACGTAGGTTCCGGTCGATTCGTTGTTTATCTCGCCCGTCTCGGAACGAAATTGATAGAGCATGAGTTCGGTCTGATCACCAAACTGAATGCTGAACCAATCCCAATCGGTCTGTTCCCAGTTGCCGTACTCGCGGTCCATCCATGCCGTTCCCTCGAAATGTTCCCTCCGCCCGTTTTCGAGTATGGTGCCGTCCACCTTCATTCGCGTGAAGGAAAAATGGTTTGATGCGCCGGATTTTTTTCGGCTTATGCCGCCGCCATTCTCGCCGTTCAGGACGAGCGGCTTTGTCGGCTCGAGCACTGCATCAAAAACCAGGCCATCCTCCAGCGTCCCGTGAAGAATGTGTTTTCCGGCGATCTCCTTCAGCGACCATCGCCCGAGAGTAATGTCGCAAGCCCGCTCGCTCATCACCACCGGGACGTCAAGAATGCCATTGAAGCTGCGCAGGTGCTCGTAGCGAAATGTCCGACCCGATATGTCCGAGATCGCAAAGTGAGCAAAGTACATCGGGTTGGCAAGTGCGTTCACCGGAACAATGCCTATCTTGTCGAGATCGGTGCGCCGTTTGAAAAAGACGAGCTCAAAACCGAACTCCCGCCCTGAGTTCGTCACACACTGGCCGGTGTAATACCACCACTCCGTCTGAACATCGGATTTTGCGTACAGGTCGTCCGGAATGCTCACAGCACCATCGGTGGGCGAAGCGCGCAGCACGTCGCCAGTGTTTCCAATGATCTCGGCGACACCGCCAAGCAAGGAAGCCGCGACGTCTTCGAAAGGACGTATAAGTGAATCAAACATAGAGTGTTAATTCGTTACCGGGATGAATGTGGTTTCGCATTCTAACTCAAGTTCATTCATAACCGATAGCCTCGGCGACCTCGAGACGTGCTGCGTTCCTTGCCGGAAGCCATGCAGAGAGCAGAGCAACGACCACCACCATCGGTATCGCCGCGAGCATCAGCCAATACGGATACAGCAGCGGCAGGCTGAAACCGGCAACTACCTTTGAGGCAGTCCTAACGAGGAAATAAGAGTTCATCCATCCGGTAACCGCTCCCGTCACAAAGCCGATCATCGATATCGCAAGTGCCTCGAGCAGCACCATCTTTACTATCTGACGCCGCAAGCCGCCGATCGCACGAAATATGCCGAGTTCACGCTTTCGTTCCGAGACGGAGATCAGCATCGTATTGATCAGGCCGATCGCCGCGACCAGAATCGCAACGAGCATCTGAATATACATCAGCATGAAGAACTGGTCTATCAGACGGGTCACCCAGGCTTTGTATTCTTCATGCGTATAAATGAACGCTCTTTGTGTGCCTGCGATCGCGGCCTCGATCTTTGCCTTAAATGCTTGCCGGTCCACGCCAGGTTTCAGATCGATAAAGACATAATCCACGTCCGTATCGTTCCAGTACCGCTTGTAAAGCTCCCGGTCTATAAAGATCGTCCCGTTCTCAGACCGGTAATAGTCGAGCATGCCGACAACGGGCAGCTTGAGATCGCCGCTCGGCGACCGGATCGTCAATACGTCGCCCATGGCGATATCCCAGCGGAAAGATAGGTTGTTTGAGATCAGGATGCCCTCGCCGCGGGAGGTCAATTCACGGGCCCGCCGCGGATCGCCCCTGTCGAGCAGATCAGGCGAGATCTCGAAATAGGCGTTCATATCATGCGCGAGAATGGTCACCTCGCGGCCGTCAAAATCCGTCGCCGTCACTCTTAGCTCATCGGCTATTGCGACCTCAGGCAGAGAACTGATCGCCGTCGCTGTCGCCTGTGTAAAGTGATAGGTACGCGACTGCAGCTGTTCTGACGATGTGACGAGAACGTCAGCGGCGATCGCCTTGTCGATGGAGCGTGTGAGTGCGCTCTTTAGGCTCTCGATCAGCGACGCGTTTGAGAGGGCAAACGTGAGCCCTATCATTATCGCACCGACCGTCGCTACCGTACGGCGCGGCGAACGTGCCATCGTCTCGACCGCGATAGCGCCTTCAACGCCGAAAAGTGAATTCATCACCGGCCTCAGGACGCGTGCACCGATCTCAATGATCTTCGGCAGGAGAAAGATCATGCCGATCTGGATCATGAATGAAAATGACGTCTGCAGATAATTGCCGGCTGACGGCGGAGTGAACCTTATCAAGGCAAGTCCGGCAAATATCAGGCCGAGGCCGATAAGTATACGGATCACACCCGATCCGGCCTTTGGCTGGCGGATCTCGATATTTCTCAGCGCGAACGCCGGTTCGAGGCTCGCTGCATTCCCCGCGGGTACCCAGGCAGCAACGATCGAGGCCGCGAGGCCCAGCACAAAAGCTCCGGCGGCAAAGGTGTAGTCAAATCTCAGCTCGGATGCCGTGGCAACGAAGCCGTAGATCTTGGCGCTCACCCGAATGACAGCATCCAACGCCGCTATCGCCATCAGATACCCTGCCGCAACGCCCATCGCTGAACCTACAAGGCCCAGAATGATCGACTCGGCGATGAACATCCATTTGATACCGCCGCGCTCGACACCGATGGATCTGAGTATCGCGATCTCTTTCCATCGCTGGTTAACGCTGATGCTGAAGGAATTGAAGATAATAAAGATCCCGATGCTCAATGCCAGGATGCTCATTATCGTAAACCCGACATGAAGTGTCGTCACCGAGTTCTCAAGGCTCTTGCCTCTGAGATTCGGCCGGACAACATCGACGCCGGAGCCCAATTTTGCAGCGAGTTCCCGCTGTACCGCGTCAACATCTGCATTCGGGTCGGTCGCGATGTCGATGCGGTCGATCTTATTGGGCCGCCCAAAAACGTCCTGGGCAGAATAGATGTCCATCACGGCGACGTTTCCGTCATAGACCTCGCCGATGCCGGCAGAAGCAAACACACCGCGTACGGTCAATTCAACTTTGCCGGTTTGAACGTCAACCGTAAATTTGTCTCCATCCTTGAGCCCGAACCGCTCGGCAAATGTCCGGGTCACGGCGACCGAATCTTTCTTATTGGAGAATGCCAGAGGATTTTTGACGACGAAATTGGCTTGATCGACAGTGTCGTTATACAAGGCCAGATCGCTGGCGGTATCGAGCCCCATGATCAAAAGCCGCGTACCGCCGCCGAGAGTGGTTGTCGCCAGAGTTTCGGTGACAGGTTCGGCGATCTTGACCCCGGACACCTCACGGGCCGCCTTGACGGTCTCCATCGGAAAGCCGGCCTCGGCAGAGACGATCTGGAGCGTGGCCTTGCCGGCAAGCTTCTCGATCGTTACGTTAAGGGAATCGACGAGCGTCTGATTGGCGCTCTGGATCGCAAAGAAAGTGGCGACGCCGAGGGCGATGCCGGCCGTGGTGAGCGCGAGGCGCAGCTTGTGCCTTTGCCAGTCGCGCAGGATTATTAGGGCAAGGGCTCGTACCATCTGGTCACTGGGCTGAGTTCTCGACGATCCGCCCGTCAAGAAGTGTGATCCGCCTTTCGCACCGCTCGGCAGCATGCTCGTTGTGGGTGACAAGGATCATCGTTGTATCAAACTCGCTGTGAATGTCGTCGAGCAGATGCAGGATCTCGTCGCCTGTCGAAGAATCGAGATTCCCGGTGGGCTCATCGGCAAGCAGCAGCGGCGGATCGAAAACAAGTGCTCTTGCGATCGCAACGCGCTGACGTTCACCGCCCGACATCTCATCCGGTTTATGATCGGTTCGATGTGTCAGTGTGACGCGATCCAATAATTTCGCCGCCCGGGCGTTAGCTTCGCGGGTTGCGACACCTTTCAGGCGAAGCGGCAGCGATACATTCTCGAGCGCGGTAAGCGTCGGCATCAGGTTGAATGTCTGAAAGATCATGCCGATCCGCTCTCGTCTGAGCCGTGTACGGTCGTCGTCGTTCATGGCCGCGAGGTCACGGCCATCGATGAGCACGCGGCCCGAAGTCGGGACGTCGAGGCCGCAGATGATGTTGAGTAATGTTGATTTTCCCGAGCCGGACGGGCCCATGATGGCAATGCGTTCGCCACGGTGAACCGAGAGATCGACGGACTCTACGGCATGAACACTCCCGGCCCCTTCAAAGACCTTACAGACTTTCTCCAAGGCGACCGTTACTTCGTTCATCCCGTACGTTAACTTCACTATTGGCCTAAATTTGAAAAGACGCGCGGATTTACGCATAATGACCCGTAAATTCGCTTACCGGCCGTCCGCTAACGCCCTTTAATTGAACGCTTTAATATATGAATAAAGGCTGCGAAATGTAAAGGAGGTGATGGTTATGCGTGCTGTCGTTTTGACCCTGATCGTCTTAATTGGGTTCGGTTGTTCAACCGCTCCCAGATCGTCCGACCCGGAACAGGTCAAGACCGAGCTTGCGGCTTTGGAGCGTCGATTGATAGCCGCGGTACAGCGAAAGGACACGGCGACCCTCAACGAGATCTGGGATGACGAGTATTTTGGCACAGCCCCTAACGGCCGCACCGTCACCAAAAAGGACCTGATGGCCGCCGTAAACGACGGAGTGATCGTCATTGATTCGCTCGAACCGGACGATCTTTTTGTTCGGCTCTTTGGCGATGTTGCGGTGATGACGGGCCGGGCTGAGGTCGTAGCAAAGGTCGTGGAAGAAGAGGTAAAGACCAGCGTGCGAGGCACAGGCATTTTCGTCCGGCGCAACGGAAAATGGAAAATAGCGGGTGTCCATGTCGGGCCGAATGCCCCCGACCTGCCGCTCGGCCCGGAATACAAAAAGTGAGATCTCTAATTGCTCTAATTACATTGTCACTAATTCTGCTCGCGATCGGCTGCGGCGGAAAGAACACCGCTGATCCAACCGTGGCGGGCGGAACCAAGCCCGCATCCGACCGCGGCAACGAGATCGTTGAGGAATACCTCAAGCGAGACGCGTCGCCCTACAGGAAGGACCGCGTGCGCTTTACCGTCAAGGAAGAAGGCGAAAAGACCGAGATATTTGAGCTCGATGTATTCAGGCGTCAGGCGAACGGCGTGACCACGACCTTAAGTATCATCACAAAGCCCGAGGATGACGCTGGATCGGGAACTCTGACCGTCGAAGAGAAGGGAAAGCCTGCCGTAAACGTTACCTATTCCGTCTCTCGCGACGAATTCAGAGAAACCGATACCGGCAAGATGTTCTTCGGTGGGCTGACCGCCCAGGAACTTCTCGGCGAGTGGAACAAGTACGCATACAAATTTACGGGCGAGGTGACATCAGGAGGCACAGCCGGACTCGGCGTCGAGGGCAAGCTAAAGGACGGAGAAAAGTCGGTAGTTGCGTCGAATAAGATCATCTTTGACGCAAAGGATTACGTTCCGCTTGAGGTTAGCCTCTTTGACAACACCGGTAAGGAGATACGCACTTACAGAAAAGGCGAGATCAAGTCGGTCAACGGCCGGCCGTATGTGGCAAGCACCAACGTTGTAAACCACGTTTACAATTCCAATATCACTATCGAGATACTCTCACGCGAGCTGCCTGACAAACT
>CAZJFB010000016.1:0-5805 GCA_964545145.1 uncultured Chloracidobacterium sp.
CGCCTGGAAGGTCTTCTACGAACGCAACAAACAGGCCGCCTACCTCACCGACTCCACCAAAGGCACCACGCCCATCTACCAGGAGATCGCGAATTTGAGCGCGGCAAAGAGCGCCTACGGCAACATCGTCTACCGCAAAGCGCCGTCGTTCCTCCGCCAGGCAGAGTTCTACCTCGGCGAAGACAAATTCCAAACCGCAGTTCGCGTGTTTTTGAAGAAGCATCAGTATGCAAATGCTGGTTGGGAGGATCTGGTCGGGGAGTTTGAGACAGCCAGTGGACAGGATTTGGACCAGTGGGGAGCAATCTGGGTAACACGACCCGGTGTGCCAATATTTTCCCTTCCGAAAGGCCACACAGAAGGCTGCGGCGACACGATCTATATAGATAAGAGCACCCCTCCGAGTAAGTGTTTCAAGACTGACTATTATCCGAACTTGCAACAGAGGGATCGAAATGGGCAGGCAAAAAGTTGGCCCATGAAGTTACAGGTTCTGTTGAGACCGACAATTGGCGATTCTGCGGTAAACGCCATAAAGTTTGATGTCGGACAAATATCCAGAGAAATCGAACAAGACGAGATTAAGCAAGCAGTTCGGATGCTGTCAAACATGGATGCGCCGCTTCTGACCTTCCCAAATTACGGCGACTATGGCTATGGCATCTTCCTGCTCGACGGCAAAAGCCGCGATTACGTTCTGAAAAATATCGGAAGCGAAAAGGACGATTTTCTTCGCTCGATGATGTGGGGCAGCCTCTGGGACAGCGTCCGCGAGGGCGAGCTTGATCCTAAGCAGTATGTTGAGCTGGCGATCAGGAACTTGCCCACGGAGACGGACGAGACGATAGTGGCGTCGATATTGGGCCGGGTCGCGACGGCGATGAGCTACTACCTGTCAGTACCACCTTTGGCACCGGGAATCAAGACCCCACCCGCTACCGCGGGTGGTACCGACCTACACGCACGCCTCGAAGCCGTCCTTCTTGACCGGCTGCAGAACGCTCCGACAGCCGGACAGCGGATCACTTTCTACAGAGCGTTTGTTGCGAATGCCACGACCGCCAAAGGCCGTGAGGTGCTCAAGCAGATGCTAAAGCAGTCGGTACCACCCGCGGTAGCGGGTGGGGTTTTGAGTCCCGGCGTCAAAGCCCCCGTCGCTACCGCTCCGGGTACTGACACGCCGGCGACCGCCGTGCCGTTGCGTACCAAAGACCGTTTCGACATCGTCACGCGACTCATCATCCTCGGCGATCCGGACGCGCTGAAATTACTCGTTGAGCTTGAAAGAACAGAGACCAGCGACGACGCAAAACGCTATGCCTACGCCGCCCGTGCCGGCATCCCGACGGCAGAGAACAAGGCGAAGTATTGGAACGACTTCACGAACAACAAAGAGATCAGTGAGAGTTGGATCGAAGCCGCCTTCGGCCCGTGGAACTCGATCCGCCACTCTGACCTTACACTTCCATACCTCGAACGCGCGCTAAAAGAGCTGCCCAACCACAAACGCAGCCGAAAGATCTTCTTCGTCAACGGTTGGCTCGCCGCCTTCATCGGAGGCCAGCGGAGCGAGCAGGCACTCGCCACAGTCAACAAATTCCTCGCCGACAACCCGGCTCTCGACCGCGATCTTAGCCTCAAGATACTCGAGAATGTCGATCTGATCGAGCGCTCGGTCAGGATCCGCGGCAGAAACAAATAAGAAAGGGTGCCGCGAACGGCACCCTTTCCCCAAGAACTTTCGATCAACCCCTAGACAGACGCTCCGGGATAACCGGCTCCTAGCCGTCCGGCGTCGCCCTCGGCAAGAGAATTGACCAATTCATAATGAAAATAGTCGAATTTTGACGCGACCGGCGGCTGCACACGCTTGTCGTACATCTCGCGTGAACGGTCGATCGCCTCCTGCAGACGGCTGTAAAGATCGCTCGACTCTCGGCCCTCGATCACCTTCTTTTCGTTGTAAAGCTTGATCTCGGAGACGAGCAGGCGTGCAAACCGGCGTGCGTCGTTGTGGCTGCGGCGTTCCTCTTCGGGAACATCGATCGGCAGATCGACGGGCCGGTCGCTAAGCCGTGCCTTTGGAACTGCCGGTGCCGGCGACACCGTTTCGACAACGTGCTCTACGGCGGGCTCAAAACCTCCGGAAGGCATTCCGGCGGGTGCAAATTCCTCAGCGGTACGCTCAAACGGCGAACTGCCAAATGCGGCCGGTTCGGGTTCGCGTGCCTCGAATTGGACCGCGGGCTCTTGTTCGTAAACCGGCTCGAACGTCTGCACCGGCTCGGCAAACGGCTCGGGCTCGATCGTCGTTTGGACGGTCTCGAAATTCTGATATTCAAAGGTCTCGGCTTCGACCGGCTCGGGAGCCGCCTCCTGCACTTCCACCGCCGTAAATGGCGAATCCGCGAACGGCGTTTCAAAACCGATCTCAGGCTTGTACTCGGGGGCAGGTTCGAACGACGGCGCAGACTCCTGCGGAAAACCGCCCTCAAACGACACACTCTCGCTGAACGCGAATGATGGCGTTTCGGCCGGGCTCTCGACGACGGGTTCCGCGACGTGCGGCCGATCAAACGAGTGTTCGGCCTCATAATGCGGGGCCTCGAGGTCTGCAACGACCGGCGGCGCCTCGCCGGCACGCGCCGGCTGAGCCGACGCATGAAGTTCGACGGTCAGGCCTGCGACTCGGACGAGCATCTCTAGGGCTTCGATATTGGGAGCTTCGCCGCCTTCGCCGTGATCGGCATAAAGAACGGCTACCCCGCGGCCGCGTGCCATCAGCGGCACGGCATACATCTTATCGGGGTGGCCGTAACCGAGCTTTTCAAGGAATGCGTCATCGTCGGCACTAGATCCGGCGCTGCCCTCAGTAGTCGAAAGCGAGCGCACAGCGTCACCGAGAATAGACGCGGAACTTGTCGGAAAATGTATCTCGCGAACGGCAGCCTCAGCCGCTGCGTCATCGGTACCGAAAACTTTCCAGCCGGCAAAGTGCTCATTCTTGATAATGAAGAAAGCACCTCGAGATGCAAATTCACTCGCGTGCTGCACCAGGGACTTGAGGATCGACGACTGGGAATCTTTGCTGCTGATGTCGTTTATCGCGTCACGCAGCTTATCGTACACCGGCGCCGGTGCAGCTTCGGCATGTGTACTCGAGTCGAGCTTTTCAGCCTCCGCCATCGCGGTCGCTGCGATCTTTGCCCCTTCGTCACGGGCAAGCCGAAGATGTTCTGCGACCGAACCCGAAAACGCCGGATCGAGATCCCGTTCCTGCTCGAAACGGCCGCAAAAGGCCTTGAGAGCTTCGTCAAGCTGGCCTTTGTGCCGCTCAAACTCAGATTCGACCTTGCTCTGAAACTCGGCGGTTTCCTGCCTGATCTCAGCAACGATGGCTTTTAGATAATTCTCGAATTCCATCCGCAGAGACTGTTCGAGTTCTTCGCTATTCACTAGATTTCTCCTCCATCAATGGTGCAACTTGTAGAAAAAATGCGGGCGGCTGGCGGAACTGGGTAGATAATAGGACCCGAGGATGAGGCGATACGCACACGCCGTCACCTACGAATTATGACGAATTCAGCCGGGGAAAGTCAAGAAATTCTTAATATTCAACAAAATAAAATTTGTTGAACGGCTAAAGGGAGTTATGAAACAACGACCGAGATGTCAGGGTCGATCTCTTCGCGGATCATATTTTCGATCGCCATCAGCGTTCCTGTGAGCGAACTGGGGCAGCTGCCGCAGGCACCTTCGTAACGGATCTTTAACGTATTGTCAGAAAGTTCCAGGACCTCGAGCCATCCGCCGTCCCCGGCAAGGTATGGACGAATTCGCTCATCGAGTAGAGCCTCTATCTCGCGAAGCTTCGGATCATCGCTTGCTGCGGCGGCGATAGCGCCTCCGACTGCAGCGGCGGCGGCCTTTGTTCCGTTGCTAGACCGAACGGCCTCGGCCGCCCGGATAGGTGCCGCCAGCTCCGGAAGGATCTCGTCCCACTCAGCCTCATCGGTCTTTTCGACCGTGATCATTTTGTCCATGTAAAAGACCGAAACGACATTACCGACCTCAAAGATCGAGCTTGCGAGCTTATCGTCGGCTCCCGCATCGGCTGTTTTGAAAGAATGAGATGTGCCCCACGACACGGGCTCTTTCAGGATGAACTTAACCGCGTTGGGATTCGGCGTTTCCTGGATGTCTGCGATCTTTGGCATAACGAATTATGAAGGCCTGGAAACCTTACATTTTCGTCAACATTATACAACATCAAATGCTCATTTTCACAAATTCCCAAGAAGCAAAAGAGCGGTGGGGTCGAAAAACAACCCAACCGCCCGGATCCAGACGCCTTCAAAAGGACCAGAGGTCAACCTCCGATCAGATCAGCGAGAGTCTGCGTGCACCACTACTCGGTAATATGGATATCCTCATTCTTGTTGACGCGTCCCGAGAGAAATAGCGCACCCAACGCTATGGTCGCGATAACTAGGACGATAAATACAACAAGAAAAAGGGTATTAGCGCTGCCCGTGTACTGAAGCCAGGAAAATACGGCCCCGACCGCAGTCACGAGAGCTAATACGGCATATAGCATGTCCTTCACAAAAACCACCTCCAACCGTCAAGAGAGTACGGATCTAACGAAGCTGCATAGACAGATCCTCACTGCGAAAATGGCCACCGATCCGTCAAAAACCGTAAAATTTCAAACCTACTGCTGTGTAGCTCAATACTAACTCCACTCTTATTCTAAAGCAAGCTAATTCTATGAGGCGCGATCGGCCATTCTTGCGGCAAAGATCCGCGGGATGCCCTGCAGATCGGGCAGGAATCTGACATCGTCCCAGATCGAAGGATCAACGATCTGTCTGACCCCATCAGCCTCGCCAAAACCGATCTCGATCAGCAGACTGCCGCCGGAATTAAGCAGCTGCGAGGCACCGGCAACGATCCTTTGCACTACGTCCAGACCGTCCAGACCGCCCGAGAGTGCCAAATGCGGCTCGAAGTCTCTGACCTCAGGCTGCAGTCCGGCAATATCGGTCGCGGGAACATACGGCGGATTTGATGCTATCAGGTCGAACGATCCATTCAGGCCCTCAAATACATCACCCATTTGCAGGGTCAACCTGTCGCCAACCCCGTGTTTGTTGGCATTACGGCCTGCCGTCCTGAGAGCGATGGGCGAAATATCGACCGCGACAGCGGACGCGTGCTTCACCGAATGCAAGACCGCGATCGAAATACAGCCCGTACCGACGCCTATCTCAAGTAACCGCGGGGAATCTAGTGGAGATAGCCGCTCTATCGCTGCTTCGACCAAGATCTCGGTCTCGGGCCGCGGGATAAGGACACCAGGCCCGACATCAAATTCGAGCCCGTAAAACTCCTGTTTACCTGTAATGTACTGAAACGGCTCTCGCCTTGAACGACGGCCGACAGCGTCCGTGTAGCGTGCCCGCTCGTCCTCGGTAAGTTCGTATTCGGGGTGTGCGATCAGAAAGGCGGCGGGCCGAATAATGACAAATGACAGCAGCGATGACGCCTCGCGTCGGCTCTCTGAAACACCTGCCGATGCGAGGGTCGATGAGGCTTGAGCTAATGCTTCCGCGATGTTCATTTCGAGACGATCCGTGCGGGAACGCCCGCAACAGTCGCTCCATCGGGAACGTCGCGAGTAACGACCGCTCCGGCGCCGACCATTGCATTTTCTCCGATCGTCACACCGGCGAGGATCGTAGCGTTCGAACCGATGCTCGCACCTTTCTTGATAATGATGGGAATGACGCTCCAGTCGGCTTC
>CAZJFB010000016.1:5905-45737 GCA_964545145.1 uncultured Chloracidobacterium sp.
GGCGAGAGCATATCGCCGGTGCGGTATTGTACGAGGGTGTCATAGACGCCCTCGCGAGTTGTGACGTCGATGCCTTTGTCGTAGATCTTGACCTTTTCGCTCGCCTCGGTGTCGTCATAGACGATCATTGACTTAGTCCCGCCGATGAGAGTTTTTCGGATCTTCATCGGAGCGAGCCAGTTGACGTGGAAATGGGCGATCACATTGTTCTCGAATTCCAACGTGAGATATGCGATATCCTCGAGGCCATTGCCCACATGGCAGCTCCCAACCGCTGACACGGCACGCGGCTGGCGGTCCAGAAGATAATCACAGATAGAGAGATCGTGCGGAGCGAGGTCCCAGATGACGTTGACGTCGTGCTGAAAGAGGCCGAGATTGATCCTCACCGAATCAAAATAGTAAATATCACCGAGCCTGCCCGACGTGATGATCTCCTTCATCTTGCGGACGGCTCCCGTATAGATGAACGTGTGATCGACGAAGAGTTTAAGGTTCTTCTGTTCGGCGATCTCGATAAGTTCTTTCGCTTCGGCAGAGCTGGCGGTCATCGGCTTCTCGATAAAGCAATGCTTTCCTGCCTGAAGTGCGGCCTTTGCGATAGCGTGGTGTGTCGAAACGGGGGTTGCGATGACAACGATATCGATATCGTTGCGGGCGATGACCGAGTCGTGATCAGTAGATGTCTCGATGCCATGAAACATCTTCCGCATCTTTGTGAGCCGGCCTTCGTCGAGGTCGCACGCTACAACGCCGTCGATCTCGTCAGCCGAAAGAAAATTTCTGATAAGGTTTGGGCCCCAGTAACCGGTTCCGATAACAGCAGCTTTCATTGATATTTAGTAACCGCCCTTGGCGAGCAGCATCACCGGCAGCGTTCTGAACAGGATCCTAAGATCGAACAGCGGCGACATATTATCTATATAGAATAGATCAAGAATGACCATATCGTTAAAGTCGACAGCCGAGCGGCCCGCTACCTGCCACAATCCGGTACAGCCCGGTGTTACGGACAGCCTGCGGCGATGCCAGTTCTCGTACTGCTCCAGTTCGTAGGGCATGCACGGCCGCGGGCCGACGAGGCTCATTTCGCCTTTGAGCACGTTAAAAAGCTGCGGCAGTTCGTCGAGGCTGGTCTTGCGCAAAAATCGCCCGATCGGTGTTACCCGAGGGTCATTTTCTATCTTCTTTACCGGTTTGCCTTTGGACTCACCCTGAATGAGATCGCTGACGAACGCACGGTGTGACGAATCGTCATTGCCCTCATACATTGTCCGGAATTTATAGAACTGAAACGGCCTGCAGTCCTTTCCGATGCGTGTGTGGTTGTAAAACACTGAACCTTTTGAGCTCAGTTTGATCACAAGGGCGATCAGAAGAAACGGAACAAAGAGGACGGTAAGGCTGATCACCGTCACCACTACGTCGAATACACGCTTGTATGAGCTGAAAAGGGCGTTCTCGTAATTCTGCGGCATCTTGACGATCGGGATGCCGAGATATTTTTCGAGCAGCACTTTCTCGGGAATTATGTTGTAAAGCTCTGAGACGAGACGAACCTCGGCTTTTGTGCTTTGGGCCTTGTCGATGATATCGAGAAGTGCGTTATGTGTAACTTCGCTCTCGGCAATGATGATCTCGTCAATACCGTAACGCTCGACAAGGCCGGCGAGATCGCTGAGCCGACCGAGATTCTTTAGCCCCTCGAAAATACGCTCACCCTCTACGCCGCCGTCGATTGCGAACCCTACGACCTCAAATCCGTGACTGTCGTCAAGGCTGATCTGTGCCGCGACCATCTTGGCCGTCCGGTCGCCCCCTACGATCAGCACCTTTCGCCTGAGAAATTTTTTTTGTGAGGCGAAGGCGAAAAGCCGTCGGAATATCAATATCCTAAACGCTACGATCGAGACCAGGCTGATACCGACAAACATTGCCAGCACCAATCGCGATTCTACAAAGTCGAGTCTTTTGATCACAAACGTGATCAATATGAGGCCGATCAGTCCGTAGACAAGCGATTTGAAGATCGAGATGACCTGCTCGCCAAAGGACATGAACTTGTCGAGCTTGTAGAGGTGAAAATGCTGAAAGATGACGATCCAGACCAGAGAGTAAACGACGATCAGAGCGCCTTGCGTTCGCACAAGCGGTCTGGAAAGCAAATCCATCAACGGCACGCCGTAGAAGCGAATATAGATCGCCAGTACCCAGGCCATAAGCAGCAAAATGTAATCGCAGAAGGCGAGAACAAATTTGTACTTTGGGTATTGTTTGAACATTAGCCGAGATACGCGTCGATCTGTCCTATTACAAACCTTTCTACTTTGTCGGTCAATTCAGCGGTACGGGCTTGCTCGGTCCGTCGATGAGGCTTGATATTTGTGACATCGGCTGTGGTTCGAATGAATGTGATCAAACCTTCTTTTTCCATCTGAGCGTCAAGTGAACCTAGCTTTCCGGCGAAAATGCTGTAGACCGGAATTCCTAAGAGAGCAGCCTCGCGATTCATCGTGCCGCCGCCGGAGATCAGCAGATCGGCGGCTGCAGCAAGCTGCAACCCATCGACCGCTTCGCGAAGAATGACGAATCGCCCGTGCGAAAGAGCCATTCGCTCGATCGCAGCTTCGATATCGTCTGCTTGCCCGGGCGTCCGAGGCACGATCGCAGTGAACACGCCGGCGGAGCGGAGCAGATGCTTCAAAAGGACGTCAAAGATCTCTTCACTCTTTTCCGAATGGTAATTCGCGGTGGTTGCCGGCGGCCGCAGTACGACAAACACACATTCCTCATCACCGTCGTACTTTGACAAAAATCTTTCGCGAAAATCGTCCTCGGGTAGGAAGTTGCGTACATAAAGTTCTTCCTTGATACCCGGATACATGACGCGTCTGTCGGCGGCAAGGCCAATTTCGTCAAGGACGTCATCCGGTATTCGCTCCGGCACCAGAACCCGGTCTGAGAATGTATTGAAAATTCGCGTTTCCGTGTGTTCGTAATCGTACATCGTTACGACCGGTATCCTGAGCCAGCGGGCGGCGAGCACCATCGCACGCGATCCGTGGCTGACGGCGACGGCTATATTTACACCCGCTCTTTTGAGGTCCTTAATGTAAGCAGCCAGAACCTTTGCACGGCCAAGGGTTCCGAGCAGTTTTGCGATCTTGCCTTTTCCGTGATGTCGGCCGATGACCGTGTATGTACCCGAAAAGCCGTGCAGGTCGAGAAGTTCAGTTGTTTGTGAATGTTCACGGGCGGACAGAACGACGTTCACTCCGCTCTCGCGATAATGCCGAATGATAGGCGCAAATAGAGGAACGTGCGGCGAATTATCGAGGTCTATCCAGATGGATCTTGCGGTGTCTGCCAATTTTGTGTTCGCTTACGCGGCGGCAACCTGAGTGACGGCCCGCTTTACGTTCTCACAAACATACTCGATCATTTCGGTGGTGAGTTCCGCGTACATGGGCAGACTGAGCAGTTCGCCCATCTGTGAGTGAGCAACCGGGAAATCCTCCGACGTAAAGCCTCGCGGCACATAAACGTCTAAATACGGCAGAGCGACCGGATAATGTAGTCCCGTGTCGACACCGGCCTCATTCAGCCGGGCCGCGACTGCGTCTCGCTCCTTCACTCGAATTACGTAGAGATGATAGGTATGCCGCGAATATTCGGGCGCGTGCGGCAGTGGAATGTCGGTGCCTGCCAATAGCTCGTTGTACAGCGCGGCGTTCCGCCTGCGTGCCTCGAGCCATTCGTCGAGATGTTTGAGTTTGAGCGAAAGCACCGCGGCCTGGATCCCGTCCATTCTGCTATTTCGCCCGATCAGCGTGTGCCGGTATTTCTCAGGCTGGCCGTGATTTGCGATGAGGCGGCATTTTGCGGCAAGATCGCCATCGTTAGTCACGATCGCACCCGCATCGCCGTATGCTCCAAGATTTTTGCCCGGATAGAAACTAAAGGTTGCAATGTCGCCGAAGGTTCCCGTTCTCTTTCCTTTGTAGTCGGCTCCATGAGACTGCGCACAGTCCTCGACGACCTTCAGGCCGTGCTTCTTTGCGACTGCCATTACGCCGTCCATGTCGGCAGGCAGCCCGTAAAGATGCACGGGAATTATCGCCTTCGTCCGCGGAGTGATCTTCGCTTCGATCTTTTCCACGTCGATGTTGTAAAAACCCGCCTCGCAATCGACGAAAACGGGCTTTGCCCCGACGTTGTCGACAGCCTCGCTCGTTGCAAAGAACGTGTTCGCCGGGACGATGACCTCGTTGCCGGCGCCGATGCCGATCGCTTTCAAGGCGATCTCAAGTGCGTCAGTGCCGTTCGCGACCGCAACGCAATTTTCGATACCGATATAAGCCGCAAATTCCATCTCGAACGCCGACGCGTATCGGCCGGCAACAAAGGCCGTGTTTCCGACGACGTCGAGTATCGCCGCGTCAAATTCACTCTTGAGGCTCTGATACTGAGCTTTAAGGTCAACAAACGGTACTCTCATGCTCCCGTTATTATGCCCCTAAGTACCGCTCTTTCCAAAAACGCGGCGACTGGTATAAGCTCTTGCCTTTAGGATGAAACAGATACTTCAAGATATGCGTTCGGGTGGTGTGACCGTGGGCGATGTCCCGCCGCCAACGATACAGCGAGGTCAATTGCTGGTAAGGACAGCTGCGTCATTGATCAGCGCCGGCACCGAACGAAACACCGTTGAACTAGGGAAAAGGAGCCTCCTCGGAAAAGCGAAGCAGCGGCCTGACCTTGTGAAACAAGTGATCCAAAAAGCACGGACCGAGGGCCTGATGAGCACCTACACAGCCGTGAAAGCCAAACTCGACGGCAAAACTGCTCTCGGATACAGCTCTGCCGGCATCGTGATCGGCGTCGGCGAGGGCGTCAGCGGGTTTCGCGTCGGTAACCGCGTGGCCTGTGCCGGCGCCGGTTACGCGTCACATGCCGAGGTCAATTCCGTACCGCAGAATCTATGCGTCAGTATTCCGGATCAAGTCAGCTTTGACGAAGCTGCGTTTGGGACACTCGGCGCGATCGCGATGCAGGGTGTAAGGCTCGCGCAGCCCAGCCTCGGCGAAGCGGTTGTTGTGATCGGCCTTGGATTGCTGGGCCAGATCACCGTTCAGCTCTTAAAGGCGAATGGCTGCCGTGTCTTCGGCGTCGACCTAGATAGCGAGAAGCTCAAACTCGCCCGCGAACTTGGGGCTGAGCGATGCTCCGCCCCGTCGGAAGCCGCTCACGCGATCGACGAATGGTCTCGCGGGCGCGGTGCCGACGCCGTTCTTATTACCGCCGCGACGATGTCCAACGACCCTATCGAGCTCGCAGGAGAAGTATCGCGAATGAAGGGCCGCGTTGTTGTCGTAGGCCTGGTCGGCATGGATGTGCCGCGCAATGTTTATTATCTGAAAGAGCTAAGCCTGCAGGTATCGATGTCATACGGCCCCGGACGCTACGACGCCGAATACGAGGAGCGCGGACACGATTACCCTTTTGCATACGTCCGCTGGACCGAGGGGCGAAATATCGAGGCCTTTCTAGACCTGATCGCCGCAAAGAGCGTTGATGTCGGCCGGCTGATCACACATCGATTTTCGATCGATCACGGCGAGGATGCGTACAAGCTCATATCGGGCGAAACATCCGAGCCCTACCTGGGCATTGTCCTCCAGTACGATACGGCGACCGAGATAGCATCAACTATCTCGCTAAAGCCGTCAGTCGCAGCTGGGCCTGTTCGCATCGGTATGATCGGTGCGGGAAGTTACGCAAAGAAGTTCCTACTCCCCAACTTTCGGTCTGAAAATGCGGCTTTCGCATCCATAGTAACTGCAACCGGCGTAACTGCGAACGACGTTGCGAAGCAGTACGGCTTTTCTGCCATTCGATCAGAGCCTAAGGACGTGATCTCTGATGAGTCTGCAAATCTTATCGTTATTGCAACAAGGCACGATCTGCACGCCAGATGCGCCGCCGAAGCACTAGCTAACGACAAGCATGTTTTCGTTGAGAAGCCCCTTGCGCTGAACGACGCTGAGCTCGACAGTGTGCTTTCGGCCGCGGAGAAGTCGTCCGGACGCCTGATGGTCGGATTCAATCGCCGCTTTTCGCCGTCCGCTTCGATGGCCGCGGAATTCTTCGCGGGCCGCCAGTCGCCGCTATCGATCGTTTACCGAGTAAATGCGGGCCGCATTCCTCATCAGAGTTGGATACAGGACCCGATCCAGGGTGGCGGGCGGATCATCGGTGAGGTCTGTCATTTCATCGACATGATGCATTTCTTGACGGGCTCGGTGACAACTCGCGTATTCGCCGAATCAGTGACGACCCGAAACGCAGCTTTTACTGATGAAGATTCGGTGCTCATCACCCTAAAATTTGCCGACGGCTCGAACGGCACGATCGCCTATTTGGCGGAGGGTGATAAGAGCGTTCCGAAGGAACGGGTCGAGATCTTCGGCGGCGGCAGCACATTCATTATTGACGACTTCAGGCGAACGTTTGCTTACAGGAACGGGCGCGAGACGAGCAGGCGGTTCATGGGCCAAGATAAAGGACAAGCGGCTGAGGTGAAGGCTGTTTGTGAATGGGTAAAAGCCGGCGGCGACGCACCGATATCGCTTGAAGATCTCACGGCAACGACACGGGCTACATTCCGGGTGCTTGACTCACTTCGATCCGGAAGCCCCGAGGCCGTGTGAGCCGTCGATGAATGTCTGTATCCAGAGCTCCAAGACGAGCAGCTGAAACACCTGCAGATTCAGGTCTTCTCGTCCCGACAGGTTAGCATCGACTATCTTGCGTACCTCGCCGGGATCGAAAAACCCGCGTCGTTTGACCCGATCTTCGTGAAGGAGATCTCCGACCATTGGCCGCAGCGGCCCGCGAAGCCAGGCCCTGATCGGAGCTCCAAATCCCGCCTTTTTCCGCCAAACGGCGTCATGCGGCAATAGCTTTTCGGCAGCACGCTTGAGTATGTATTTGCGTTTGAGCCCTCGGAGCTTGAGATCGGCCGGCATCCGGGCGGCAAGCTCGATAAGTTCTACATTTAGAAAAGGTACCCGCACCTCCAGATTGGCCGCCATTGAGGTCTTGTCTGTGTACGCAAGATTGAGGCACGGTAGGAACGTTTTGAAATCTACGTAAAGCAGGCGGTTCAACGGATCAGCCGTTCTTACGCGGTCGAAATAATGACGGTGTTGGCGGTATGCGTCAAAAGACGCCGCCTTTTCAGCGAGTCCGGGGCCGTAAAGTCGCTGCTTCGCCTCAGAAGTAAAATAGGTACCGAAACCCAGGTAGCGATCCTCAAAGTCGAGGGCGGCACTCTTGGAAAACTTCTTTGCGTTTCGAAAAGGAGCAGTGAATTTCCCCGGCATGCCGCCAGGCACCGTCTTTTCGATCATTCCAAAAAGCGGACGGCGGATAGCCCCCGGAACGGCGTCGAACGCTCCCGCGAGTTTCATTGCAAGATGACGCGGATAGCCGGCGAAAACCTCGTCGCCGCCGACGCCGGAAAGCAGGACCGTCAAAGTCTCACGGGCCGCCTCAGAGATCAGATAGCTCGTGATGATCGCCGGATCGGCTATCGGCTCATCCGTATGATAGATAAGCTTTGGCAGTAGCTCGGCGACGTTTGGTTTGAGCATGATCTCGTGGTAATCGGTGTCAAAAAGTCTGCCGATCTGCCTAGCCCAAACGGTATCGTCAGGAATAATGTCGAACTTTAGGTCTTCCTGCGCTATTCCGACAGTGTAAGTTGAGACCCTTCTGCCGTTACTGTGACGGTCCATCAACGCCACGATCGATGACGAATCGACGCCGCCGGATAGAAATGATCCCAGCGGGACATCGGCAACCATTTCCATTTCTACAACGCGTTCGAGGGTCCCAAGGATCCGGTCGCGCCAAACGGCCTCGCTAATACCGTGTTCGATATTATCAAAGCTGAGATCCCACCACTGTCTGGTCTCTATCATCCCATCTTTCCAGGTGAGGTAATTGCCAGGTGGAATCTTGAAGACATTCTTGAAGATCGTTTCCGGGCCCGGTGTCCAGAGAAAGGTCAGATATTGGTCGAGAGCCTCGTGATCGATCTCGGCGCGGACCATGCCCGTGGCGAGGATCGCTTTGATCTCAGAAGCAAAGACAAATCCCTCCGAGGCCGCAGCAAAATAAACTGGCTTGATACCCGCCCGGTCGCGGACAAGTGTAAGTTCCTTTTCGAGGTCATCCCAGACGGCGAAGGCAAACATTCCGTTGAGCTTGTCGAGACAGCCCCTGCCCCAAACGCGAAATGCTTTTAGTAGTACCTCGGTGTCTGAACTCGAAATGAATACCTCGCCTTTCGCCTCGAGCTCTCTTTGAATTTCTCGGTAATTGTAGATCTCACCGTTAAGGACAAGGGCGAACCGGCCGTCATCAGTGAGCATCGGCTGATGGCCGGCAGCGGACGTGTCGATGATCGAGAGTCGTCGGTGACCAAGACACGCTTTGAATTCTTCAGCACCGAAGATCGATGAGACGAATACACCTTCATCATCGCGGCCTCGGTGCTCGATCGCCTTAAGAGCGTCGCCGATACGCGTCCCGGGGTCCTGTGAAATTATTCCTGCGATTCCGCACATGATCTATTCTTGGTGAACGGTGTACCCGGTTGCCCATTTGCCTCGATCAACCTCGCGAGGGCGTATGCCATCCAAGCCTGTCCCCATCGCATAAAGGGAGTCGAGGCTATTCCCGACCTACGCTTTTGGTAGTAAAAGGACCCGTCGGCACCGAGCATGTTCTCGCATGTCCAAGCGGCGACCTTGTTTGCCATCGGCAGCATTCGCGGGTCGAGGTCCCGGAGTTCCGACAAAACCGCTATCGCCGCCGCGGCCGAGTGAATATCGACAGGGAAAACCTCGTTGTCGTAATATTTCGGCGTGCCGTCGTCCAGAAAGAAGTTATTTAGCCAATAGGTGTCGCCCTTTGCGATCACCTCATCTGTCTCACGACCTATGCCCGGCACCGCGTTGGCTATCCTTACCAATGAAAGAAGAACGTAAGCGGTATGAAAATTATCCGCCCAGCCCTGACTAGCGTTCTCGCCGTAGATCCACGCTCCATCCTCACGCTGCCGCCGGGCGACGAATCGCGCTGTTCGAGCCGCGATGTCCAGATACATATCGTTCCCACGTATCGAACCGACACGGGCGAGGCACTCGCCGGCCAAGAGGCTGGCATTGTAGATCACGGTACGGTCGATCGGCGTATAGCTAAAGCAGATCTCGTCATCGCGATCGACTGAACGGTTTAGGCCGTTCAGGACAAACCGGCATATGTCACCCGCACGCTCAATGTATTTCTCGTCGCCAAATACCTGATAAGCTTCGACATACGCCTGCGAGGCAAATGCCGTAGGCACGATCGCCGGCGTTCCCCTCGGAGCGAAGAATACCCGAGATTGCCAGTCGAAATTATAGCCAAAGCCTGCGGTAGTGTGACCGTCTGGAGTTTTTCCGAGGATCTGCATCTCACTCATTCGCTCAAGCAGATCACGGGCGTTCGCCTCATGCATTGTTTCGCCGGAGTCACGAAAGCGCGAAAGCTCGGCCAACGCAAATAGCGCCAACCCTTTCGGGTTAAGTCCTTTTGGTACCAGTAGTGCTCGGCGAACCGCTGAGGGAGATCTCTTGACGACCTGCAGCCAGCCGAGCCTTGCGGTATACCAATGCCTGAATGGCAATGCCTGAAAGATGCGGCTATTCAGTCCGTCAAACGGATCATAGCCTGCAAAGCTCTCGCGTTCGCAATATTCATAAAGCCGCTCGTACGTTATCTTCAAGTCCGTCGCCATCGGAAATTTGATAAGAGCGTATCACAATCGCCGACTTTTGCCCTTTGCGGGGAAAAGCTAGATAATAATGGCTGGAAACCGCGCGTTTTATGAAGTTTTTCTCCGACATTCGCCTTCTGCTTCTCGCCGTATGGCTTGGGGCTGCGGTGTTCTTCATCGGAGTCGCTCAGAGTGCATTCGCCGTTCTGCCTCAGCGAGAGCTTGCGGGGAGCGTGGTCAATCGAACGCTTTCCATATTGAATTACGGCGGGATGGTGATCGCGGTCATCCTGATACTGACTTCATTGGTCGCGTCAGCGAAGGTAAACAAGTTTTGGTTGTGGGTCGAGCGATTTTTGCTCCTGATCATCGCGGCTGCCGGAGCGGTTGGACAGTTCGTTATCGGTTTCTGGTTGGCGTCGATCAGGTCTCAGCTTGGGCGACCGATCGACGATGTGCCTGTGGACGACCCTCTGAGGATGCAGTTCAATACGCTGCACGAATATTCCGTTTGGGTGCTGATGGTAGCGATGGCTGCGGCACTTATCGCATTTTTTATCATCGCTAACAGAAAATTCGGCATTTCGAAGTCCGAAAAGGCTGATGTTTACGATTTTTCAAAGGAATTCAAGGTCTAGTTATGGAATCGATTGAAAAACTGAGCTCGTGGAAAGACCGCTTTGACCGCTGGAACGCTAACGAAGATCTGCGCGGCTATCCGTGGGTCGAGAATGTTCATGCGCCGTTCACGCCCGTCAGGCGGGCGTTGCCGATGCTCAATCTTGGACTAGTGTCGTCGGCCGGAGCATATATCAACGGGACCGCTCCCTTTGATCTCTCATCAAAGGACGGCGACCTAACCTATCGTGAGATCCCGATCGAGGTCGAATCCAGCTATCTGTCGTTCGCAGCTAAGGGCTATGACCCAAAGGCTGTGACCGAGGACCGCAACGCGCAGATACCAGTTGATCGCCTTCTCGAATACCAGGCGAACACCGTGATTGGGAGTCTAAATAGTGCCTGGTGGTCGGTGAGCAGCCATATTCCGAACGCTGCCCGCGTCGCCGAGGAACTCGCTCCGGCGGTCGCCGAAAGGCTGCACCGCTATAATGTACAGGCAGCACTCCTCATCCCGGCGTCGAAACTATGTCATCAGACTCTCGGGATCATTGCTCGTGTGGTCGAGGCCGCGGGGATCCCGACAATTTGTATTTCGGTTGACCCGACAATGACAGACAAGATAAGGCCACCGCGAACTGCGTATTACAAAGGCGAATTTGGATCTGTTGCCGGACATGCCGATTGGCCTCAATATCAGCGACGCATTCTGGATGAAACACTTCGCTGGATAGAAACCTTCGACCAACCTGGTTCTCGAAAATTGAACGTTGAGCAGGAAAGCCAAGTTGAAGCCGCACGCGGCGAGAGATAGTAGGGGTTAGCAAAGTACAAAAGCGCGAAAGAAGACATCTCTTCCTTTCGTGCTTTTTTGTTTGCATTGTGGACGGCTAGTGGCCGGACATTTGCCACACCTTCAAGGCCTCGATCGGATAGATCAGCATTACGATATTGATAAGCAGGCTGTCCCGGATCCAGACGATCAATATCGCCTCGGTCGTAAGAAACAGAGCCAGCGACTTCCAGAATCTCAGCTTATAAGCGATCGCAAATCCGGTTGCACAGCAGACCATATCTGCGAGTGAGTTGATTATTGAATCGCCAAAATAATCCAGTGACAGCGTGACCGTCCGATAACGTTCGATGATGAATGCAGAATTCTCAGCAACCTCCCACGTGCCTTCAATAGCGACCGCCAAAACGAGCCGCCACGCAAGCGGCATTCGCCTGAAAACCAGTCCGATTAGCCAGAATTCGAGTACGCCGTGCAAAACGTGCGTGAACGCGTAAGGATCCACAATGTGCTGTGAATTGTGGGTCGTCCAGATGTCCCACGACCACGGCAACATGTCGCCCGCCTGACACCACCAAACCCGCCCCTGCGTCCAGAGTACGACTGTAGCAATAAGAAACACAATCGCGATCGAAATGGTCGCGGATCGATTACTTTTGAGCTCTTTAAGCATCTGTCACTAGGCATTTTGCTCGCAACGGCAGAAAGTTTCAAGGCGACCGGAACACCATTGTTGGAAGGCGGCATCGCAATTGTGCTTAAATCGTGAGGTAAGCCCTATGGATCGAAGATCCTCGCTCAAAGCCGCACTTGACCGCACTGAACCATGGGACGTCGTCGTTGTTGGGGGCGGCGCCACCGGTGTCGGCTGTGCGCTTGATGCGGCGGTGCGCGGATATTCGGTACTGCTGCTCGAACAACATGACCTCGGAAAAGCGACCTCGAGCAGATCAACTAAACTCGTCCATGGCGGCGTCAGGTATCTCAGACAGGGAAACATTTCTCTTGTTCGCGAAGCGTTGAGAGAACGCGGCATCTTGCTTCGGAACGCCCCACATGTGGTTCACGAACAAGCATTTGTCGTGCCGTGTTACAGCATTTCTCAGAAGTTGTTTTACGGAATTGGGCTTAAGGTTTACGACCTGCTGGCGGGCAGTCGTTCGCTTGGCTCTTCGCGTATGCTGTCGGCCAAAGGCACTGCCGATCTGCTCCCAAACCTTGAGCTCAATGGCCTTGTCGGCGGCGTGCTGTATTTTGACGGCCAGTTTGACGATGCGCGGCTTTTGATAGACATAGCATCCACGGCAACTGCGAACGGTGCGGCAATTATCAACTACGCGAAGGTCACGTCTTTTATTAAGAACGACGCGCGAAAGATCACTGGCGTTCGATTTAAGGATGTTGAGACTGGCGAGACGTTTGAGGTAGCAACGAGATCGGTGATCAATGCAACCGGCGTTTTTTGCGATAGTGTAAGACAGATGTCGAGTGACGCCGCCAAACCCTTCCTTACCTTTGCCCAGGGAACACATCTTGTATTCGACCGTAAGTTTTTGCCGTCCGAAACGGCAGTGATGATACCGAAGACCCGCGACGGACGAGTGCTCTTTTGCATCCCTTGGCATGATCACGTGTTAGTCGGCACAACCGACACGCCCGTCACTTCCGCCATTCTTGAGCCAGAGGCCTTCGATAGCGAGATCGGGTTCATTCTCGAAACCGTCGGTAAATATCTGACCAAAAAGCCAACTCGGGCCGATATTCTCAGCGTCTTTTCCGGGATTCGCCCGCTTGTGAGTAACTCGGCCACGAAACACACTTCTGCTCTCTCGCGAAGCCACAACTTTTTTATGGACGAATCAGATCTGATCACGATAGCCGGCGGCAAGTGGACGACCTATCGGCGGATGGCTGAAGACGCGGTCAATATGGCGGCTGAGATAGGTGGATTACCAAATGTCGCCTGCCGAACATCGGAGATCGTCATTGAGAGTAGCGGAAATAGAACAGGTGAACCTTTGCTGCCTGGCATTCCAATAACTCGAGAGGATGTCGTACGCGCCGTTCGTGACGAGATGGCGGTGACGCTTGAAGACGTTTTGGCGAGGCGGACGCGGATACTCTTTCTCGATGTGCGAACCGCGATCGAGATCTCACGCGAGGTTGGCGTGATCATGGCAAATGAACTTGGAAGGGATCATGCCTGGGTGGAAGATCAGGTCACGCAATTCAACGAGATAGCCGTGAAATATCTACCCCGACAAAACGCTGGTCGACATTGAGCCGCTGGCCCATCGCGTCGGCGACCATTCTTGCCTTTTGCTTAGCTCCCTCGGCAACGTCGCCGACGAAAAGCCGGTCAACGCTAGCCGAAAATATCTCGACCCAACGAGAAAAATGCTCGAGTAGCATCGGTACCTTTTCGTGAAGTCTCTGATGGACGAGCATCGGATTATTGAAATAGACCGGCTTTGCGAAGAGGGCCTTTTCCCAAAAATCCACGATCTGCGGAATGTGAGCCTCGAGATCGAGTTCGGCAAAATGATGCCCGATCTCGCTGTCAGTCATCGCGACAGAGTAGAATTCGCGCATCAGAGCCTCGATATCGCTGCGAGTTTGAATATCGGCAAGCATTACTCGGTTGTGACGGCTTCGTCGCCATGCAGTGCGGCGTGGAGCGTGTGCCAACTAAGCGAGGCGCATTTTACTCGGGCGGGAAATTCCAGGACGCCGGAGAATATCTTGAGCCTGCCCAGATGCGTTTCTTCAGACTCAGGATCGAGGCCTCCGGTCACCATTCGGTGAAACTCGTCGAAAAGCTCGTCGGCCTCTTCGCGGGTCCGGCCCTTTACAGCCTGAGTCATCATCGAGGCAGACGCTTTCGAGATGGCGCATCCCGAGCCCTTAAACGCGACATCCTCCACCGTGTCGCCGTCCATTTTGACGTAAACACGGAGAGCGTCGCCACACAGAGGATTATTGCCGTCGGCCATATTATCAGCGCCGTCGATCTCACGAAAGTTTCGTGGATTTTTGTTGTGTTCGAGTATCGTCTCCTGGTAAAGCTCGCTCAATTCGGACATATCTCTATTCTAGTATGCCCGCCGGGCTACCGCCAGCTAGAACAGGCCGACGATGTTGCCGTTCTCGTCAATATCGACGTGCTCAGCGGCCGGATGCTCAGGCAACGCGGGCATCGTTCTCATGTCGCCGCAGATCGGATATATAAAGCCCGCACCTACACTTGCCCGAACCTCACGGATCGGCAGCGTAAATCCGGTCGGAGCTCCTTTAAGTTTCGGATCGTGGCTCAAGCTCAAGTGCGTCTTTGCCATGCAGATCGGCAGATTGCCAAAGCCATTTTGTTCATACGATGCGATCTGTTGATCGGCAAACGGTTCAAAGAAGACATCTTCTGCCCCGTAGATCTTCTTTGCGATCGTCTCGATCTTTGTCTTGATAGGTTGATCAAGATCGTAGAGAAACTTGAATTCGCTCGGCTGTTCGGCAGCGGCGATGACCATTTCGGCTAGTTCGATCGCACCTTTTCCGCCATCGGCCCAATGCGTCGAAACCGTAGCCCCAAGTGCACCGGATTCAATAGCGATACGCCTGACGGCCTCTATCTCATCTGCGTGGTCGCTCTCAAATGCATTGATCGCGACGACCGGCGTTACGCCATGGAGTTTGACGTTCTCGATCTGCTTTCGCAGATTTGCTGCTCCAGCCTCTACGTCGGCGACATTGTTCTCGAGCATCTCCGGCGGCAGTGGTTTGCCGGCGATGATCTTGTATTTTCCACTGTGAGATTTCAAAGCCCGGATCGTTGCAACGATAACGCAAGCGTCCGGCTTGAGGCCGCTGTAACGACATTTGATATTGAAGAACTTTTCGGCTCCGATATCCGCGCCAAATCCGGATTCGGTCATCAGATAATCGGCGGTCTTGATCCCGATCAGGTCGGCGAGGATGCTGCTGTTTCCGTGTGCTACGTTGGCAAACGGCCCAGCGTGAACCAGAGCGGGAGTATTCTCGAGCGTCTGCATGATCGTCGGACGAATAGCGTCACGCATCAACACGGTCATCGCACCTGCAGCGCCGATCTCTTCGGCAGTGACAGGCTTTTTGTCATGTGTGAGGCCGATGACGATGCGTCCGAACCGCTTGCGCATATCCTGCAGCGAAGTGGTCAAAGCCAATATCGCCATCACCTCGGAGGCGACCGTAATATCAAAGCCTGTCTCGCGTGGAATGCCGCCTTCCATTCGGCCGCCGAGGCCAACGATGATCTTTCGCAGAGCCCGGTCGTTGGTATCGACGACCCGCTTCCACGTGATGCTGTGCGGATTGATGTTAAGCGGGTTGCCGCGAAGCAGTTTGTTATCGACCATTGCCGCCAGCAAGTTGTTGGCCGCCGTGACCGCATGGATATCACCCGTGAGATTCAGGTTGAATGTCTCCATCGGCACGACCTGGGCATAGCCGCCGCCGGCCGCGCCGCCCTTGATGCCGAAGGTCGGGCCTTGTGAAGGCTGCCGTAAGGAAACGACCGATCTTTTGCCAAGATGCTTCATCGCCTCGCCGAGGCCGATAAGGGTCGTCGATTTGCCCTCGCCGAGAGGCGTCGGTGTAATTGCCGAGATGTCGATATATTTAGCATTCGGCCGGTCCTTGAACTTATCCAGGACATCGAGCCGCACCTTGGCGATGTACGGGCTTCCGTAAAGGTCGATATCGTCAGGGCCGAGGCCGAGCTGCTCGGCGACTTCGGTTACAGGACGAAGCTTAGCGTGTTGTGCGATGTATAGGTCGGAGTACATATGCGCATTATCGCTCGACTTGGTGTTTCGGCGAAGTGACGAGACTCACAACTTTAGGCAAAGACCTCGATCACCTTCTGGATCGCATCGGCGAGTTTATCCACTTCTTCGTGCGTATTGTAAAAAGCAAAACTTGCCCGAGCGGTCGCCGGCACGTCAAAGAACTGCATCACCGGTTGAGCGCAATGGTGTCCTGCCCGAACGGCAATGCCTTGCTGGTCGAGGATCGTACCGATGTCGTGAGGATGAATGCCTTCGATCGTAAACGAAAGAACGCTCGCCTTATTGGCGGCGGTACCGATTATCTTAACCTCCGGTATGTCCGAAAGTCGCTGCGTCGCGTATTCGAGCAACTCATGCTCGTACGCGGCGGCGGCCTCGAAATCGATCGCGTTTATATAGTCGATAGCGGCTCCAAGGCCAATGCCTGCCGCGATCGCCGGAGTGCCGGCCTCGAATTTCTCCGGGATCGGAGCGTACGTCGTCTTTTCAAAGCTGACCGTGCGGATCATCCCGCCGCCTGTCTGATAGGGCGGCATCTGATCGAGCCATTTGCGTTTACCGTAAATTACGCCGCTGCCCGTTGGTGCGAACATCTTATGCCCCGAGAAAACAAAGAAATCGGCGTCCAGTTCCTGCACATCGACCGGAAAGTGCGGCACACTCTGAGCCGCATCGACACAGACTGGCACTCCGTACTTGTGTGCCGTGGCTATCATTTCTTTGATCGGATTTACGGTTCCGAGGCTGTTTGATACATGTGCGATGGCGACCATTTTTGTTCGCTCATTAAGCAGATTCTCGTATTCGTCAATGATCAGCTCGCCTCGTTCATTCATCGGGATGACCCGGATCGTGGCTCCTCGCTCCTCTGCCGCAACCTGCCACGGAATTATGTTCGAGTGGTGCTCCATCTGCGAGACGACGATCTCGTCGCCATCCTTAATGAAGGCCTTGCCATACGAATGAGCGACCAGGTTTATGCCCTCGGTCGTGCCGCGGACAAAGATGCACTCTTTTACGTCAGGAGCATTGATGAAGCGTTTCACTTTCTCACGAGCCGCCTCGTAGGCAGTCGTCGCGTTCTGCGACAGATAGTGTACGCCGCGGTGAATATTCGAGTGCTCCTCAGCGAGGTACTTTGACGTTCGGTCGATCACCGACTGCGGTACCTGCGACGACGCCGCGTTATCCAGGTAAACAAGCGGCTTGCCGTTTACGGTTTGCGATAACACCGGAAAATCCTTTCTAACTTTTTCTACATCCCAAGTCATAATTTTTGGCCGCCGAGAACACAGGAGGCACTGTGAAAAAGTCCCATAGAGCCCTGTGAACCCTGTGGCTATATTTGCGTACCTAATCGGTTTAACACCATTGCATCCAATTCTGATTTGATCGAGCCAATTCCGATCTTATTGATGATCTCCTCTGCAAAGCCGTAGGTCAGTAGGTTCCTCGCGAGCGGTTCAGAGAGACCTCGAGCGAGCAAATAAAATAGCTCCTCTTCCTCGAGCTGTCCGACAGTCGCACCGTGCGAGCATTTTACATCGTCGTTAAATATCTCAAGCTGCGGTTTTGTATCGACACGGGCGTTATTTGAGAGAAGAAGATTCTTGTTCGACTGCTGAGCGTCGGTGCCATGAGCGTTCTCGCGAACAAAGACCTTACCATTGAAAACGCCGCGCGACGAGTCGTTCAACACGCCTTTATAGCTCTGGTGCGATGTGCAATTTGGCACCGTATGGTCGATCACCGAATGTGTGTCGTGATGCTGAACACCCGACAGCATATACAGCCCGTCGACCGAAGCCTCGCCGCCTTCGGCAGTGAATTTTACTTCGATGTCGTGCCTCGAGATCGCACCGCCGAGATTGATGTTCGTCGAATCGTAACGGCTGCCGCGGCCGAGCGTCACCTCGGTGGCACCGTAATGAAAAGCATCAGGCGATTCCTTTTGTACTCGGTAATGCGTGAGGTTGGCATTGTCTTCGACGATGATCTGGACGCCCGAGTTAGTAAAACTCCTTCCTTTCGACGCATACGTTTCGACGATCGTCGCTTTTGAACCGGCCTCGGCAATCACTAAAACATGCGGAAAGATCGCTGTGCCTTCGTCCAAGGTGAAATCCAATTCGATCGGCTCGGTGACGCTGGTCTCCTTCGGAATGCGAACCACGCGGAAATCCGCTAGCGCCAGATTCAGTGCGGCAAAACCGTTCCTCTCAAAATTGAAACGTCCAAGCAGATCTAACTCGTCGCCTGAAAGATCCTGCTGATCTGCCGGCGGCCTCGCCAACCAATCTTCTTTACTGATCGGGGCGACATTCGTATATTTCCAGTCTTCCTGTTTTGGAATGGGAAACCCAAGTGACGAGAATCTATCGAACGCACGCTGCCGCAGCTCACGCATCTTCGCGTCGCTGATATCGCGAATGATCCGGTCAAACTGTTCCGTAAATTGTGTTTCCATTACGGCTATTGAGGTTGTCATTTTTCTGTAAATACCTTTATCAAACTAAATTTGTTGTCGGCCTTGATCGTGTTGGCCGGGTCCAAAATGAATTCTCTGGCGATCTTGAGTTTGGATTCGTTCTCGGCACGAGGCCTTTTATCATCGACGAGCGTCGTTCTGTCGTAATCGAACAGGAAATCGTGTCGCGTAAAGACGTACTTTATGCCCATCGCCGCGGCCTTTGACCGCAGATCCTCAGCCGAACGCGATTCCCACAACATCTTCCTGAGCGTCCAGTCTTCGAACAGGTAATCCGAAAACACGGGCCGCTCAATGTTGTAGGTGTCACGCCGCATGTTGATCAGCCACACTCGAGCGTCGGGCGGCGCATTCGTGTTGATCTCCTGATAATACGGATAGTAGTCGAGGTTGCGTGCGAGATACTGGTCGCGTGTCTCACCGCCGAGCACGACTCGCAAGGGGGCTTTTTGGCAGAACCAAGCGAACGTCGTCAGCAGTCCGCATAAACTCACCGCAATGAGCGAGAACTTGGCGACCTTGGCAACCCCGCCACCGATCTTTTCCGCAGATGCCGTGATCGCGATCGCCAAAAGCGGCACGATCGGCAGCAGATATCTTAATTGTTCGCTCGAAAATAGCCAGAACAGATACATGACGCCCGCAACACCTGCAATTATCTTGACCTCGACCCCGAGGCCGAACTTCCACAAAGCCCAAAGAAGCAGCGGCAAACCGATCAGGAAAGCAGGCCCGAGGACGCCGTCGTAATGGGCCGGCTGTTCGGGCTGGGCGGCAACCGATAGCCGCACCGGTGCGGTCAGGTAATTTATCTTGTCAGTATCTACACCGCCGTATTGCGAATTCATCCCCTGAAACAGGTTCGAGCGCTCCACATCCCAACCATTGGCCTTGCCGGGCCATATGCTCATATAGAACGGAAATACAGGCGAGCCGGTTGCCGCCCAGGTCCGTATGTACCACGGCGAGGCGATCACACCTGCAAGCAGCAATGCCCCAAACCCGGTGAGCAAGAACCTACCTGCACTCGACGCAGCGGCCGTGTCAGCACCGGGAGCGATAGCGGACGGGTCCTTTGCCTCCCTGGCCCGAAGCAGGACGAGCAACGCAAACGCCGCGATCACAAATATCGTAGTCAGCTTTACCGACAACGCCGCACCGAGGAATATGCCGATCAAAATTGCCCAACCCCAGGACTGTTCCTTCCACCAACGCGTTAAGGCATATGTCGCTAGGGTGACATATAAGGCCAGCGAAAGATCGATGTATCCGCTCGAGGCAACGTGATACGCCGTCGGTATCCCGGCGACAACGGCGGCAGCCGCTAGTGCTAACGGCCTTGAAATGCCGATCTCGCCCGCCCAACGCGCGACCGCTGAAAGCAACAGCGGAAAGAAAAGAAAGCCGGTGGCTCCGGCGGCAGTTTCAGCGGCTCTCGGGCTGACCAAATCGCCGAGCAGCATTGCCCATACATAATGCATCTCCGTCCCGAGCGCGAGATAGCTGGCTATATTGCCGCTAATGAACGTACTGCCGTGCTGGGCAACAAATGCCTTCGGAACCGCAAAATGATAGAGCAGCGTGTCCTTTGCTATCGGCGGAGCCAAGGCGGCAGACCCTGCCAGTACTAAAGCAACGGACATGAACGTCAAGATCATTAACGACGACCTGTCAAAGCTATTCTCTGAATCTGCTTTCCATGCGCGGGAAATAATAAACAGCCCGACGCCGATCACAAGCGAGATCACGGCGAGTACATTCGTGTAAATGCCGAAAATACCGAGCAGGCACCAAACAAGGGACCATGCACCGGCACCGACGGCGCTACACATGACGATGTTAAGCCGGCCAACATTACCGACCGACAATGCTCTCAGAACGATCCAGCCGAGGCCCGCCCACGCGAATAGGATCAGAACGCTGATCAAGAGTCCGGCAAGGGTATCGACAATGCCGGTTCCGGCCAGCGGCCCTCCGCCGAGGTTGCCGACGAGCTTTGGCAACTGGCCGATATCTCCGCCGCGGTAGCTCAGGAACGCTACAATGCAAACGACAGCGAACGCCGCGAAGACGATCGCCGCCGTGCCGTTGTTGCCATGTTTCACCTCAGCGGTCATTTTAACGGTTCTAGATCCAGCGCCTCACTTTCGAACAAAACTCGGTATAGGCATCGCCATGCTGCTCAGTCAAAAACTCTTCCTCGAGCCGCACCTGGATCTGCATCAGGATATCGGCAAGCACGACCGCCGCCAGCATCACGGCACTCGGCAGAACTAGAAAGTACCCAAGAAGAGCGAGCCGCATTCCTAGAAATATCGGGTTCCGCGAAACGCGAAACAGCCCTGTACTTATCAACTCCGTCCTGTTTTCGCGGTCTATACCGATTCGCCACGAACGGCCCATCTGCATCTGTGCCGTGGCCGTCCAGAGTAGGGCAAAGCCCATTATCGCAAGACCCACGGTCTTGACCCACAGAACTTCCAGCCAACCGATCGGCGAGGCATATTCATATACCTGCGGCACGAATGAAAAGAGAAGCGTCGTAAACAGGATCACGAGCGTCGGAACGCGATAATAGAGCTCAAGGAAATCGATCGGCCGCTTTGACTTGCCGACGACGTACGGATTGATGCCCGTCCGCCGCCAGACGAGATATGACCGCCAGACAAATGCGATTAGAAAAAAAGCCGCAAGATAGAGCGGTAAGATGATCCTGAACGTATCGTTCACCTAGTTTCCGGCGGCCTTGACCCAATCGTAGCCTTTTTCTTCAAGCTCAAGAGCGAGTTCCTTACCGCCTTCCTTAACGATCTTGCCGTTTGCGAGAACATGAACAAAATCAGGCTGGATGTAGTTCAATAGCCGCTGATAATGCGTCACCAGTATGATCGCGTTATCGCCACTTCTCAGCTTGTTAACGCCCTCGGCGACGATGCGAAGAGCATCTATATCGAGGCCCGAGTCGGTCTCGTCAAGAATTGCGAGCTTCGGTTCGAGTACAGCCATCTGCAATATCTCGTTACGCTTTTTCTCGCCGCCCGAAAAGCCCTCATTGACCGAGCGTTTGAAAAACTGCGGATCCATCTCGACAACCTTTGCCTTTTCCTTGAGATAGTCGTTGAATTCAAGCGGATCGAGTTCCTCACCGCCAACGTGCTTCATCTTTTCGTTGTAGGCTAGCCGCAGGAATTGTGAATTCGAGACGCCCGGCACCTCGACGGGATATTGGAACGCCATGAAGACGCCATCGCGGGCACGTTCGTCGGGCTCAAGGTCCAGCAAGTTCTTACCCTCGTAGATAACCTCACCCGAGATCACCTCGTAGTTCGGATGTCCGGCGAGCACCTTTGAAAGCGTGGATTTGCCTGAACCATTCGGGCCCATGATAGCGTGGACCTCACCCTTTTGAACGCGAAGATTCAGCCCCTTTAGTATTTCCTTGCCGTCAATACCGGCATGCAGATCTTTAACTTCTAACAACATAATTTTCTATCAGCTAACTTTAGGATATTTCTCAGCGATCTTTGGCAGCAAAGCACTGTCCTTGACGTAAAGTTCCACGTAGCCGCAGGCCGTGCAAACGTAATAGTCAATGCTCGCGGTACTCGACCATGAGATACCGATCGAAACCTCGACCGCCGTTTGCGGCACCAGATGAACGTCGTTCACCCCGCATTTTGAACAAATCGCCCTATCTGACATTTATCGCCTTATCCATCTCGAGGCCCGGCACGCCGTACCACTCCTCGGCGGTCGTATCGCGGACCCATTCGTAACCGTGCTTTTCGTACATTTCCCTGGCACCTGCCGAGAAATAGGTCGTGTACAAAAATATCCTTGTCATCTCGGTCGTGGCCGCATATTCGTCGATCGCCTCAAGCAATCGATGACCAATGCCGCGGCCCTGGGCCCTAGGCGACACGGCCATGCTTCGTACATAAAGGTCGCCTTCCTCGACCGTTACCGACACGGTGCCGACGACATCGCCGTCGGCCACAGCCACCCATTGCGGCCC
The DNA here is from genome assembly GCA_964545145.1 of uncultured Chloracidobacterium sp. Lineage (GTDB taxonomy): Bacteria > Acidobacteriota > Blastocatellia > Pyrinomonadales > Pyrinomonadaceae > OLB17. The sequence continues at coordinate 28,469 of CAZJFB010000016.1, forward strand.
TTCATCAAATCGCGTCGCTACCTCATCTGACGAAGGCGTCACTATCGCAAATGCCTCAGGAGTGTAATGCTCGCGATAGACCGCAAAGGCCTCGTGCAAAACCTCGGCGATCGCCGCTGAATCACCCGGCGTGGCGAGCCTGACCTCAGGCTGAAATGCTCTTTCCGGCCTCAACATATATCTCGCCCTTCAAATACAAAACGGCATTGCCGCCGATCTTGACCCGATCACCAACTATCGAGCAATATAATTCGCCGCCGCGTTTCGAAGCCTGCCTCGCAAAAAGTTCGGTCTTGCCCAGTTGATCTGCCCAGTAAGGGATCAGCGTGCAGTGAGCCGAACCCGTAACCGGATCCTCATCAACTCCGACGCTCGGGGCGAAGAACCGCGAGACAAAATCAGATCGTTCGCCGGGTGCCGTGACGATCACCGCATGAACTCCGAGTTCTTTGATCGCACGAAAATCGGGCTGCAGAGCAAGTACATCGGCCTCGCTATTGAAGATCGCGAGATAATCGCGTGATCTCAAAACCTTTACCGGCTCTCCACCGAGGGCCCTAGACAACCCATCGGGAACATCACAAAGAGCGGCCGGCCGCGACGGAAAGTCGAGCACCAGCTGGTCGCCGTTCTTTTCGACGGTCAGTATCCCGCTGTTCGTATTGAACTCGATCCTTTGTCCATCAAACCCTAGCTGATCCCAAAGAACGAACGCCGATGCGAGCGTAGCGTGGCCACAAAGGTCCATCTCGATCTCGGGCGTGAACCACTTAAGGTCAAAGCCACTTCCATTTGAAACAAAGAATGCAGTCTCGGCCAGGTTATTCTCAGCCGCGACGGCGAGCATCACATCGTCGGGCAGCCACTCGTCGAGCGGCACTACCGCCGCGGGGTTGCCGTGAAACGGCTCTCGAGTAAATGCATCAACTTGATATATCTGTAATTTCATTTTGCGACCTTCAACTCCTGAGTTTCCATGAACCGCTGTTCGGCCTCGTCACGCCGCCATTTCAAGAACCCGCGCAGATGCATCACAAAAAATATGGAGCTACCCGTAACGATCGCGTAGCTGCCCACGATCAGGCCAAATGTGATCCAACTCAAACTCGCCATCATGAAGATCAAAAAACCGACCTTGTTCTTATTGCCGAGAAACGCAACTGCCATCAACCCGCAGCAGGTCGCAAACCAATCGATCCCGTAATACTGAAGCAAGTTCATTTCTTTGCCACCGCGATAGCCTCGATCTCGATCTTTGCATCGCGTGGAAGCCGCGCAACCTGTACCGTCGAACGAGCCGGAAACGGTAGCTTGAAACGCTTAGCATAGATCTCGTTCATTTTCACGAAATCACTCATGTCCGCAAGAAAGACGGTCGTTTTGACAATATCGTCAAGGGTGCTGCCCGCAGCCTTCAGGACCGTTTCCAGATTGTTCAGGGCCTGTTCCGTTTGCTCTGCGATGCCTCCCGGAACCAGGGCATCAGTTTTGGGATCGGTCCCGATCTTTCCCGCCAAAAAGATAAATCCGTTGGCAACGATCGCGTCCGAGTATGGTCCGATGGGCTTTGGGGATCCTTTTGAAACGACAGCACGCTTTCCCTTGGCCTGAGCACTGCCCGATGTCGAGAAAAGGTTGATCAATAGGCCTACACATACGGCGAAAAATAAAAAGTGCAAAGCTATTCGCTTCATTTGACCCCCAAACTTGCGATCGCCTGTATCTCGATCTTTGTTCCGAAATGCAGGTCCTTGACCGGCACTATGGCTCTCGCCGGACGATGATCGCCCATCACCTCAGCATATTTCGCGTTGACCGCACCCCACAATTCCATGTCAGAAACATAGATCGTCATCTGCAGAACGTGTTGCAGGCCGCTTCCGACAGCGAGAAGCACTGCTTCGACGTTTCGCAGCGCTAGCTCCGTTTGCTCTCCGATATCACCTGTGAAAGGCTCACGCGTGTCAAGCGTCATCGGCAACTGACCGGATACATAGATCAACCCGTCATGCTCGACCCCCGGTGAATAGTGACCTTTCGGCGGCAGTTGGTCACTTGGTTGAATAATTTTCATTCTTTTACATTGATCATCAACCGGCACAGTCCTTACCGGTCGTGTTTCTGCCTAACCAACACTCCCCTCAAGCTTCAATCCCAACAGCTTTTGCGCCTCGACGGCGTATTCCATCGGCAGTTCTCGGAAAACTTCCTTACAAAATCCATTGATGATCAGGCTCACCGCGTCTTCTTGCGAGATACCGCGTTGCTGAAGGTAGAACAATTGCTCCTCACTGATCTTCGATGTCGTTGCCTCGTGCTCGACGCGGGCGGTGTTGTTCATGACCTCAATGTAAGGGAACGTATTGGCCTCGCATCGGCCGCCGATAAGCATTGAGTCGCACTGCGTATAATTTCTTGCACCCTCGGCTTTTGGCATTACTTTGACGAGGCCGCGATACGAGTTATTTGAGTGCCCGGCTGAAATTCCTTTTGAGACGATCGTCGACTTGGTGTTCTTGCCAAGGTGGATCATCTTGGTGCCTGTGTCGGCGATCTGGGCGTTGTTAGTCAGCGCGACCGAGTAAAATTCGCCTATCGAATTGTCACCCTGCAGGATCACGCTCGGATATTTCCAAGTGATCGCCGAGCCGGTCTCGACCTGCGTCCACGAGATCTTTGAGTTGACACCGCGGCACGCACCGCGTTTGGTCACAAAGTTGTATATGCCGCCTTTTCCGGTCTCGTCGCCGGCGTACCAGTTCTGAACGGTCGAGTACTTGATCTCAGCATCGTCTAGAGCAACGAGCTCGACGACGGCCGCGTGAAGCTGATTAGTGTCAAACTGCGGCGCCGTACAGCCCTCGTTGTAGGCGACGTAACCGCCCTCTTCTGCAACAATTAGTGTTCGCTCGAACTGTCCTGATTCCTGCGTGTTGATACGAAAATAGGTCGAAAGCTCCATCGGGCAGCGAACGCCTTTTGGAATAAAGACGAACGATCCGTCTGAGAAGACCGCGGAGTTCAACGCCGCGTAATAGTTGTCGCCGACTGGAACGACCGAGCCGAGATATTTCTGGATCAGTTCGGGATATTCCTCTACCGCCTCGGTAAATGAGCAAAAGATAACGCCCGCCTTCTTTAGCTTTTCTTTGTATGTCGTCGCAACCGAGACTGAGTCAAAAACGGCATCCACCGCGACATTTGCAAGCATCTTTTGCTCGCTCAACGGGATGCCGAGCTTCTCAAAGGTCTTTATCAGCTCGGGATCGACCTCGTCCATCGACTGCTTCTTCGGCTTTTGCCGCGGGGCGGCGTAATACGAGATGTCCTGAAAATCGATGCGTGGATAATCGAAGTTCGCCCAATAGTCGGGCTCAGACATTTTGAGCCACTGGCGAAAGGCCTTAAGGCGAAAATCAAGCAACCATTCAGGCTCGTTCTTTTTGGAAGAGATGAGCCGGACGGTGTCTTCGGACAAACCTTTAGGGATAATGTCCGACTCGATATCGGTCACAAATCCGTACTTATACTCTCGATTTTGTAGTAACTCTGCTGCTGTCGACATAAATTGTACCCGCCACGAATAAACCTGAATACCACGAAGAAAAACCTAATGATTCGTGCCCATTCGCGGCAAAAACTCTCGCTAGATCCGCTGCGGTTCGATCGTGCGATGTATTCCCTGTATCTGATGAAACATCTCATCTACAGAGCTCTCGTTGCCAACCAACTGAGCCAACGTAATGCGTGACAGCGCATTCTCGACGATCTCGTGCAGGCCCGTTATCACAGAGCGGATGCCGCAGTCACCGTTGTGTACGCAGCTGTCAAGTACGCCCGTGTAGCTGCCGCAATGCTTTTGGACGACATCCTCGTCAAGTACCTTGATTATTTCGTTCAGCCGTATCGTGTCCGCAGGACGCGAGAGTGAATAGCCGCCCTTTGTCCCGCGCGTCGATGTCACAAAGTCTGCCTTATTCAGCAGCCACATCAGCTTGCCGGCATTTGCGGTGGAAATGCCCTCACGCTCGGCGATCTGCGGCAGCGTGAGCGATTCGCCGTCGGGCAAATTGGCGAGCTGGACGAGGCACCGCAGGCCATATTCCTCTTGAGCCGAAATTTTCATAAACTACTATCAGACAATGCTTTTGCATGTCTATCTGCTCAAATGTTCTCAAAACATTACTTTTCTGTCAAGATTGCTGAGACTCCACCTTTTGCCCCGGCAGTGCCTAGGTAACGATCATCGACTTCGCTGCATTTGGAATTATGAATCCTTCGGAGCCACCAGTCACCAGTCTTGTGACGGTCTCGAAAGATACTTTTTTCAAGCCCATCGATGAGATCGATGCTTCTTCGAGTTCTGTCACCATCAGGATCTCAAACCGCTCGGCCTTTTCTCTGAGGCTCCACGCTGTTTGCCCGTTTACCTGATACTTTGCCGCCAACATCTCGCCGATGGCACGGCTGCCGCCGGGTACAAACCATTTGAGGAGATCTGCCCTGCCGAGACCGTCCCTGCATTCCGCGAAAAGGACGATGGTTCCGCCGGGCAGGCAGGCTCGCGATGCGGCGTCGAGCCCCTTGTGGGCCTGGATCAGGTTGATGTCGTAAGGCATTCCGCCGCAGCTTGCAACGACCAAATCGCGCTGCTTGCTTATTCGAAGTTGATTGTCAGCGGAGAACACCTCACACGCGGCCCGATGAGAGGTTTCCCAGTCACCGCAGTAGAGATCAAGGAGTTGCCCAGCGCCATTTAATATCGTATTGATCGAAAACGACGGCGGCCGCATTCTGACGACATCCATGAACGCTTCATGAACTGGGTTGCCGTCCAGTACAGCCGTGTCTACGCCGTCTCTCCGCTTGCAGTTGTCAAAATCAAACGCAAGCTTGTGTGTTTCCGTGATCGTTTGGGCCGAGGCAAGGCCCGGACAGATCAGTTTTCTCCCGCCGGTAAATCCGGCAAAATAGTGAAACGAGATTCCGCCCACGGTCACAACGTGATCATGCCCCCACAGGGCCCGGTTCAGGGAAACCTGCATACCGGATCTGGTCGTTCCAAGATGCATTAGCTGCATCAGGTCGCGGGGATCATGATCCAAGGTCTTGATACGTTGGGCGATAAACGGAGTTATTATCGACTCTTTTTCTGCTTCCGTGACCTTTCTGTGGATCCCGGTCGCAAATATGATCCGAATGTCGTGGGCGGCGGTGCCATTAGCGATCAGGCGCCGAACGATCAAGTTGACAACCTGACCGGCAGCGGTTTTTCGCGTGGCATCAGGCACGACGATCAATACACTCTCGCCCGGCGCAATGATCTCTTCGAGCGGCGGCGAATCGATCGGTTCGTCCAAACGCCCCCCGATCTCTGCATCTGTCAAAGGTTCCTTCGGAGCATTGGTCTGCAACACATCGAACTTCGATGGGTTGTACTCGATAGGTAATGAACCCTCTCCATATTTCAGGTCGATAGAATGCATGACAAGGCTTTGCGAATAACTCCGGTGATCTTTACCTATCGGGTCGTGTTCATTACAGCGGGCTCAAAGCATCTCGTTCCGGGATCGCACACGTAAATCGCCTCAGCCTCACGATCGAGCGTTTCCATCTGTATCGTAAGATGGTCGATCCCGAATCGGCTATGAATGTTCGCACGTACGCGTGCAAGAAGTTCCTGATGTGCGACGGTCTCACGATGGCTGATATGCACAGAAAGGGCATACATGCCGGATGAGATCGTCCAAACGTGCAGATCGTGTACCCCCGAAACACCGTCTGTTTCGAGAATGGCCCTTTCGACGGACGAGAGATCGATGTGTGCCGGAGTCCCCTCCAGGAGGACATTGACCGAGTCCGAGACCAGCCGGCATGATCCAGCAATGATTATCAAACTTATAAATATGCTCGTTAAGGGATCAGCCCACATCCATCCAAACATGGAGATCAGCACGCCTGCGGTAATAGCCGCGACCGATCCAAGCAGATCGCCCGACACGTGGAGAAAGGCCCCTCTCATATTCAGGTCATGCTTATGGCCGTTGTGTAGTAAAGCTGCCGCAACAATGTTGATAATAAGGCCGCCGATCGCAATAAGCATCAACGGCCGCCCTTTGATCTCAGGCGGCACCGCCCAGCGGGAATAAGCCTCGTAGATGATCCAGATTGAAAGTAGAACGAGCGCGACCCCGTTAACAAAGGCAGCCAGGATCTCGAGACGATAATAACCAAACGTCTTTCGAGCAGTTGCCGGCCGAGCCGCAAACCATATCGAAATGAGCGTCAGTCCAATTGCTGCCACATCGGTCAGCATGTGTCCCGCATCAGCGATCAGAGCCAATGAGTTCGTGAGCCAGCCGCCGATCCCCTCCGCGATCATGTAAGCGAAGGTAAGCAACAGGGCAAAACTCAGTCTTTTCGTTCGCCCATAGCCGTGAATGTGATGTTCGTGAGCGTGTGCGATGCGCCCTCCTGGATCAATAGCGGCGGAGGATGTTTCCGTTCCTTAGTGAGATGATAAAACCTGCTCGATTGCCGCGGCCGTCGCCTATCTCTACGGCGGTCTCAACGGATGGTGATGAGATCTGCATCTTAAATGACCCGTCTGCTCCCGCGATGGTCTCCCTTCCCTGGGAGCGGACTGTCATACCTGGAGATGTCCTGCCGGATATCAAATATATATTGCCACCAACAGTCTCGACCGCCCACTCCGCCGCGTCTATAGCGACACTCCCATTTGCCTTTACGACTGAGAACTTCCAGGCGTCATTCCAGTTCGTCGTTTGGCCAGAACGCCCGGTAGCCTTAAGACGCCAATAGTATGTTCCCGGCGCGATACCAGAGAGACGAAACTCTCGCGTCGTCATGTTCGCACGGTCGACCATGATCGAATCGGACGCAAAAGTAGGAGATCGTGAGATCTGTAGATAATAATTAGCGGCGGGATTCCCCTCCGGATCTTGCCAGCTAAAGCCCACGCTTACGCCGGCACCAGAAGAATCCGGGATCTGGGCAGAATTATCCGGGGCGACCGGCCTCGGCGGTGCCATAAGCTTTTCGCGGGCCGAGAGCTTTCCGCCATTCACTGAAGCGAATTCGTTTTCTCCGATCAGAGTCTTTTCGCCACCGATCGTAGTCTCTACGCCGCCGCGGCTGATTCGGATCTCGCCTCCACCGGTCGCTGCATCGGCATTAAAACTCGCATCGGTATTTGATAAGAGGCGATTCTCCGAGTCGGCTACTTCAACAATGTTATTTGTGCCCTCCGGCTGCTCATTGGTCCGAACGTTTACCTGACCATCATCGACGCCTACACGGACGTCTTTGGCGCCAAAGATAGACGTCGACTGCTTAACGGTCATGGCGCTGTTTGGCCGCACCTGATATCTCGATCCGTCGATCATCTGAACGATCGCGCGTCCGTCGGACATCGTTTGTATAATGTCGCCCGCCGAGACATAAGTCTCTTTCGTGACAACAATGGTCTCACGTGTCGCCGCCCTCGTTACCCGGACGTCACCCTCGAAAGAGATGATCTTTCCGGCGTCCTTTGGGGCATTGGTCGTCTCCGTGGCAATGAACCAATTATTTTGAGATGCGTACCTGATACCGAAATATAGGCCGCCGAAAAGAACAAGCGCCGCAACGACCCCATAGATCGTGCTCTTCCTTATGTTCCACCATTCAAGGTAGTATTTGCGGTACTTGTTTTCTTCCATCGACGGCTAGATCATTCGGTCTCAGCTTCATCCACTCTAGCTTTTGGAAATAACAGAGATAAGATCACTGATAGGGCTATTGCGCCTGCCACCACCGAAAGCGAGATATTGATCACAGCCTGCTCAAATTCGTGGTTTAGGTATCGATTTACAAAAGTCACAAGAGCAGACTGATCGCTATTGCCAATCAACATTATCAAACCGCCTGCGGCCAGAGGCAAGAGCATTTTCAATCCGATGAAGGTCAGGACGAAAGCAAGGCCGTACTTCAGGAAGTGAAAACGGTCCGCCAGGTCAGCAAGGAGGAAAAAGAAAGTCCGGAGGCCAAGGATCGCAAAAATGTTTGAGGTATAAACGATGAAACGATCTGTGGTGATCCCAAAGATCGCTGGAATTGAGTCGACCGCAAATACCAGATCCGTAACTTCGACGGTGATCAAAACAAGCAGTAACAAAGTTCCCGTACGCACCCCATCCTGCACAACAACGAACTTCTCTCCGTCATAATGCTTAGAGATACGGATGTAGCGCGTGGCGAGCTTAACGATAGCGTGCTCGTGCGGCTCAAAGTTATCCTCCGTGTCCCGAAACATACTCAGGCCCGTGTAAACGAGAAACGCGCCGAAAATATAGATGATCCAATGAAAGCTCTCGACGAGGGTCGCACCGGCAAAGATCATGATCATTCTCATGACCAACGCACCCATGATCCCCCAGAAGAGCACGCGATGCTGGTACTTTTTGGGCACCTTGAAGAACGTGAAAATTAGCAGGAATACGAAAAGGTTATCGACGGAGAGTGATAGTTCGATCAGGTAGCCGGTGAGAAAAAGCGTAGCCTTGGCAACGCCAAACTGCCACAACACAAATCCATTGAAAGCGAGCGCAAGTCCGACCCAAACCGCGCTCCATGCCAATGTTTCCTTCCGTGTGGGAGCGTGAGACTTCCGGTTGACAATACCGATGTCAACAAACAGCGCCGTCAGTACAACGGCGAAGAATAAGATCCAAACCCAGTAAGGGTATTCCGTAACAGCCATAAGAAATCTTGTTCCCGGATCAGATCAGCCGTTCGACGATCCGCGCGATACGGCCCAGGCCCTCGGCATCGGTCTGATCAAAATCGTCGAGGCGGTCGCTGTCTACATCAAGGACGCCAATGCATTGGTCATTTTGTCCAAAGAGCGGAATAACGATCTCCGATCTCGATTCTGAGGCACACGCAATATGCCCTGGAAACTCCTCGACATCTGGCACGATGACAGTTTCGCCCCTGGAGTATGCATAACCACAGACACCTGCATCAAGATCGATTCGAGTACAGGCTAACGGCCCTTGAAATGGACCTAACACGAGTTGATCGCCTTTGACCAAATAGAAACCGACCCAAAAGAACCCCAAAGCGAACTTGAGTACCGCCGCGACATTTGCAAGATTCGCGACCAGATCTGATTCAGATGAAACCAACGACTCGATCTGCGGTATTATCTCGGCGTAGATCTGGGAGCGATCCGCGTTCTTGGTAAATGCAATGCTTTCCACCATTGACCTAATTCTATTAGGTCATAAATAAACCAGCAAACGGCAGATCTGACCGCTGTTTAGCCCGCGAGCCATCGGTTTAGGCCATTTTCGCTTTGTAGCGAATCACTTCAGCTTTTTCTATGGTCACAAGGGCTCCGCATCCGGCCTTCTCGATCAACTTGTCTACGGTTTCCAGGAACTCCTCTATTTTTTCCGCACTATCGACGATCTCGACCACGATTGGCAGGTCGAACGAAAGATCGACCAGTTTTGCCGTGTGGATCCGGCTGCTCGCTCCGTATGACAAAATGCCGCGAAGGACGGTCGCACCCGCGATACCGCTCTCTTTGGCGGCAAATACGATCGCCTCATAAAGGGGCTGATGGCCCGCTTTGTCAGCCTCGCCAGTAAATATCCGAAGTAATTTAGAATCTCGGTTGAGTGTAAGTGTCATAGTGCCTTCACCAGGATCATACCTAAATAGGTGGCTGCAAGGCCGAGCAATACGCTCAATATCACGTTCGCAGACAAAGATAGAAATTGGCCGTCCTGCAGAAGTTTAATGCTCTCGTATGAGAATGACGAGAACGTTGTAAAGCCGCCGCAAAACCCCGTCGTTAGGAAGATACGCCATTCGGGTGTAAGGATATTGCCCTTTTCGGAAAGCGCAAAAATGACCCCAATCGCGAAGCATCCGATCACGTTCACGGTCAACGTCGCAAATGGAAAACTTGAAGTGGTTTGAGTTGAAAAGGCAATAGCCGCGAGATAGCGAAGAACGCTGCCAATGAGACCACCGATGGCGACTAGAAGAATGCTCCTGTCCATAGCAAAAACTATTTAGAACAGGAGTCATCAGCCTTGCAGCGGTTTGGTTCGGGAAGACCCCATTTCCCGTTGTTGAGTGAGATTCTCACACACACGCCATCTTCGGGTCAAGACTTTTGTGATCGGGCCCTTGCCTCCAAAACAGCCTTTGCGGCAACCGCGGCACTTTCCGCAACGGCGGTAAAATGCCCCATCTTCCTTCCTCGTCGCGGCTCAAGCTTTCCATACAAATGTAGCTTTACGTTCGGAATGGCTAAACCGGCTGACCAATCAGGTTCTCCGCCGTCCCAGATATCACCGAGAAGGTTCGCCATTGCCGCCGGGCAATAAAACTCGGTCGAGCCGAGCGACAAGCCGCACACGGCACGAAGCTGCTGCTCAAACTGTGAGGTGACACAGGCATCAAATGTCAAATGCCCGGAATTATGCGGCCGCGGTGCAATCTCATTTACAAGCAGCTTCTCTTCCTTCGTCAGAAAGAACTCGACACAAAGTGTGCCGACAAAACCCAGTGTATCTGCAATGTCTCGGGCTATCTCAACCGCGTCGCTGCACACCTTTTGGGTAACTACAGCGGGTGCCAACGACAGATCGAGGATGTGATTTGCGTGCTCATTTTCGATCACACCAAAGTGAGCAAAATTCCCGGCCTGATCGCGAGCACAAACCACTGAAACTTCCTTTTCAAATTCTACAAACGCTTCAAGGACCGCATCGCTGCCATTCATTGCGGCGAAAGCGGTCTCGATATCTGACGGTGCGACAAGCTTGGCCTGTCCCTTCCCGTCGTAGCCAAAGCCCGCGGTCTTGAGCACCGAGGGAAATCCAAGCTCGCTCGTCGCACGATACAGATCATCGATCAGCCTGATGTGCCGGAATGGAGTGACCGGAAAGCTGTTCTGCGATAAGAATGTCTTTTCGCGAAGACGGTTTTGCGTAATGTGAAGTATCTCGCCTCGCGGATGGACCTCCGTGAATTCCGACGCTACCTCGACCGTTGCCGCCGGAACATTCTCAAACTCAAATGTCACTACATCGACCGCCCTTGAGAACTCCCGGACCTTGTCCAGATCGTCATAATTAGCCGTGGTCTCGATGTCAGCGACCTGACCGGTCGGTGTATCGCTGTCGGGCGAGAATGTATGCACGCGGTAGCCCATTTTTCGAGCCTCGATCGCAAACATCCGGCCCAACTGGCCGCTGCCAAAAACACCAATGGTCGAGTTAGGAAGAACCGGCATATCACGTGAAGCCCAAGATTACCACAGGCACCACCCAAAGGTGGAACAGCCTCATTTTGGTGACTTCACGGGCTCGGACTGCATCAGTCTCTGAGTCTCTTCCGATCGCTTCTGCGATTGCGCAAGGTTGGGGCTGCTCTGGACAGCGTTCTTGTAAGCACCCGTCTGCCGCTGCTCGTACTCACTGCGAAGCGAGAGTGTCGGCTGCGGCTGCGTGGCCGGTTGTTTAGCCGGCACGGCAGTTTGATCGACGTTGCCCGATCCGCCAAAGTAAGAATATGCAACGAAGCCGAGGACACAGCAGATCGCCAGCTTGACGGGAAGGGAAGGGCCGGTCGACGGAGCCTTCTGTACGGCCGTTTTCCCAGGGGGTGCGACCAACTCGTAGCCGCATCGCTGACACTCCTCGAATGACGATTTGTTGACCAAATGGCAGTTTCTGCACTTGTACACGTTCATAGCGGTCGCGATGCGGAAGTGACTGCATCTCCATCTATTGGAACGCAACCCGATAGAAAGTGTCAACAAGTTTTAACAGTAGAGATCACCTAAGGCGGTCCTTCAAAACCGTTCGGGTTTGCTTCGAGCGAAAGGCGGCAAGCTTCTTTCGGAGTTCAGGCCGAGAGTTTGCAAGTATCGCGATCGCAAGCAACGCTGCATTCCTTGCCCCCGCCTGGCCGATCGCGAGAGTGCCAACGGGAATGCCGGCCGGCATCTGTGCGATCGACAGCAGCGAGTCGAGACCCTTGAGAGCGCGGCTCTCGACCGGGACACCGAGCACCGGGATTACGGTTTGCGACGCACACATTCCGGGCAAGTGGGCCGCACCGCCGGCCCCGGCGATGATGACCTCTATCCCACGCTCTTCGGCGCCTTTGGCAAATTCGAACAACAGGTCGGGCGTACGATGGGCAGAAACGATCTTGCTCTCATGTGGCACCCCGAATTCCGCTAGCGTCGTTGACGCGACCTCCATCGTAGGCCAGTCGGACTTGCTGCCCATGATGATCGAAATTATTGGTTTTGCCTTTTGTTTCACTTTCGTTCTTGCTTCCTTACGCGGCCTTCGATGCGCGGATCATAGCTGTCAAAACTTTTTAGGTAACGGACCATTGACTGCAGTATCTCGAAGCCGGTGTTCTTATATGAGAGAGCTTTCTTGAAAGCCAAAAAACCATCTCCCCCATCTGCCAGGAAGTTTGAGGTCAATACTTTATAGGTCCTTTTGTCATCAAGAGGAATCCCCTTGATCTTGCAGCTAGATATCCTCTGGCCGATCGGCTTGGTTTCATCATAAACGATCTCCACCCATTTTGAGACCTGCAGGATCCCATTTGTAAGGCCGGCTCCATGTTCGAACAGGGCACGCATATCGCTACCCTTCATCTCCAATTTCACAATAGTATTTGGAAACGGAAACGCCGAGATCAGGTCGCCGACCCTGACTGGCCCGGCATCGATATCCTGGCGCAGGCCGCCGCTATTTGTTACGGCAAGGTCATATTCGGGGTGGACGCTAAGCATCGCGTCGGCCACCATATCGCCCATCACTGATTCTTCGCCGTAGGAGCGAGTCAGCGGTTTGGTAATACGCGTGACCTGTTCATCGGTAATGACTTTGAGCTTGTCCTTCCATTTCTTTATTACCGCGAGCATTTCAGGATCATCTTCGACCTCATCATCGAAAAGATAGTTGAAATGATTCTTGTACCCGGTGATCTTATCGAGTTTCTTGTCATAGGTGAGTTCGAGTTTCCCCAGTTCGATGGTATAAGCGTCGGTCGAGGCGATGATCGTGCCGCCGGCAACGATAGGTTCGGAGAGCCCGCTGTGAGGGTGTCCGGTGATCATTAGGTCGACGCCCGGCACCGCCCTTGCCAGATCGATGTCGTGCTGATGGTTGCGGACCACGTCCTTCTCGCCAGCCGAAGACTGTGTACCGGGAATGCCTATGTGAATTAGCAAGATAATAAGGTCGGTCTTCGGCTTTAGCTCCCTAATGTACTTTCGAAGAAGGGCTTTTTCGTCTTTGACCTCGACGCCCTTTATCATCTCGGCCGAGGTTGTATCGTAAAAGGCGAATTTTTCATGAAGGCCGATGATCCCTAGCCGAATCCCATTCACCTCCTTGATAATATAGGGATTATTCCAGTGAAGTTTGTTGGTCCCCTTGAGGAAAATATTGCCGTTGAGGAGCGGAAATTTCGCCTTCCTGAACTGTTCAAGCGCATTCTCCCAGCCGTAATCGAATTCGTGATTGCCCACGCATCCGGCATCCAAACCCAGATGATTCATCGCGTCTATGACGGCTTCGCCGCGGGTCAGCGAGCTGACGTACGGGCCGGCAAATGAATCTCCGGCATCCAGATACACGGTGTGAGCGTTCAGAGCTTTTTCTTTTTTGACGAGAGCAGCAATATTGGCAAATCCGCCGACCTTTCGGGATTTATCTACCCAGGGAACGATATGAGGCTCAAAGTGGGCATGAAGGTCATTGGTATAGAGGACCGTCAACTTTCGCTCCTGGGCAAAGCCAGACAGGAGTAATAGTGCGATCAGCAGAGCGGAAAGTGCCAGTTTTTTCATCGATGTTCTTTTACTCAAGTGGTCCGGGGGCAGGTTCACCATAGATACTAATTACAATGCCGCCCATATGTGCTTCGTCAGCCCAGCATTGGCGGCCGTCCACGAAGCAAATATGACTGTCGTAAATTTCACCCGTATCACGGATCGACGCCTCGAAACCGCCTGAGATCGAAACATTTGCAAACCGCAGCCGCCGTCCTTCCCGATCCGTGGCCCTCTTACTGCACTCGACGCAAATATATCTCGGGTAACGCGGCGATCGTTCACCGGGTCGCCCGCAGATCGGGCATTTATATTCGTCGTCAACGTTTAAGCTCACCCTCGATCACCGATCCGAACTTTTCCCACGCATGCACGGTCGAGCGCCAATAGACAATTTCGCCGGTCTTGCTGATGACGATATTCTTTGGATAATACGAGACCCGAAATGCTTTGATCGCGGTGTCGGCGGCGGCGGCGTGCAGATAATCGATACGATTCTTCGCCAGGTATGCCTTCACGTCGGCCGTTGGATCTGCTGTCAATGCAAGGAAAACGACGTCGTCACGGCCGGCGAACTTCGTCCGCAGCTCATTGAGTTTCGGCTCCTGATTTCGACACGCGGGACAGCCAATGAACCAAAAACTGAGGACCACGACCTTTCCAACTAGCGACGTATCGGAAATAACGTTTCCGTCTAAGGTCCTTACGCTAAATTCAGGGACCCGCATGCCTTCCTGCGGGATCTTCTGCAACTGAAATTCCTTCGTTCCATCGGCAAGCGTCTTTACGACCGTTGTATCCGCGATGTTGTAGTTCGCCATCCGGATATCCACAAACTCATTATTAGAGACCAGCTTCCCGTTCGCATCGCGAAAGATCTCCTTTGGCGCAGCGGCGGGCTGAGCGAGGCACGGCACGTACAGAAATAGTACCGCGGCTAAGAAGATCAAATGGAACCTATCCATACACATCGAACCAATGTTAACTCACTTTAGCCTGATCTTCGAGGCCGCCGATCCGCCGTTAAGGCATTATTCTTAGCCTATAAACTTACCTTTTACCGCAAAGCGACTTAATATTGAGTTATTCGACCTGTAAGTTAGATCGATCAAAAAATCTCCGTAATTCGGAATGAACGCAGCAAGATAATGTCAAAAATTTACTACACCCTGACCGATGAAGCGCCGATGCTGGCGACACATTCACTCTTACCCATTATCAAGGCATTTACCAGGTCCGCAAATATTGAGATCGAGGTACCGGATATATCTCTCTCGGGACGGATCTTGGCGAGTTTCCCTGAATACCTGAGCGATGATCAAAAAACGCCCGACGCACTTGCGGAATTGGGCGAGTTAGCAAAAAGGCCCGAAGCCAATATCATTAAGCTGCCGAATATTTCAGCATCTGTCCCGCAGCTCGAGGAAGCGATCGCCGAGCTTCAGAGCCAGGGTTATGCTTTGCCAAATTATCCGGCAGAGCCCAGAACGGACGAAGAGCGAGCCGTCAACAAGAAGTATGCAAAGGTCCTGGGCAGTGCCGTAAATCCTGTACTTCGTGAGGGGAACTCCGACAGGCGGGCACCAAAGGCCGTCAAGAACTACGCAAAGGCGAACCCGCACAGTATGGGCGTCTGGGCACCTGATTCGAAAACTTCGGTCGCCCAAATGAGCGGCAATGACTTCTTTGGAACCGAAAATTCGACCACAGTCGAGAATGAAGGCCAATTCCGGATCGTTTTTTACGGAAATGACGGCTCAGAACAGGTTCTGAAGGATCTCGCCCCGCTCAAAGCCGGCGAAGTCATCGATTCCTCGGTGATGGAGTTATCGGCGTTGAAGGATTTTGTCCGGGACGCAATTGCGGATGCCAAACAGAAGGACGTCCTGCTTTCGGCACATCTGAAAGCGACGATGATGAAGATCTCAGACCCGATCATTTTCGGGGCTATTGTCGAGACCTATTTCAAAGACGTTTTCGAGAAATACAAAGAGACGTTCAAAGAACTGGACATCAATCCGAATTTTGGCCTTGCGACGCTCAATGAAAAGATCGCCGGACATCCGCTCGAATCCGAGATCAAGGCGGACATCGCAAAGACAATAGAAAACGGGCCGCGGCTCGCAATGGTAAATTCGGATAAGGGGATCACGAATTTCCACGTTTCGTCGGACGTCATCGTCGATGCGTCAATGGCGGCACTGGTTCGCGGCGGCGGCAAAATGTGGAACAAGGACGGCCATGAAGAAGATACCGTCTGCATGATCCCGGACCGGACCTACGCCGGATTTTACGATGCGATGATCCGGGATATGAGGACGAACGGAGCGATCGACCCGAGAACGTTCGGCTCGGTCCCGAATGTCGGACTAATGGCACAAAAGGCAGAAGAGTATGGTTCGCACGACAAAACATTCCAGATCTCAGGCGACGGAACGGTCAAGGTCGAGGACGGGAACGGGAATGTCCTGCTTGAGCAAAGCGTCCGCAGCGGCGACATTTTTAGGGCCTGCCAGACAAAAGACGCTCCGATCCGGGATTGGGTAAAGCTGGCGGTTAATCGCGCCCGGCTCTCCGGTACACCTGCGATATTCTGGCTTGATAGAGACAGGGCCCACGACGCACAGATAATTAAGAAGGTCGAGATGTATCTCAAGGATCATGATCTGACCGGGCTTGATATCCGGATCATGGACGTGAAAGATGCCGTGGCTGAAACCCTGAAACGTGCCAGAGAAGGCAAAGACACGATCTCTGTCACCGGAAATGTCCTGAGGGATTATCTGACGGATATGTTCCCGATCCTTGAGCTTGGGACGTCTGCCAAAATGCTCTCGATAGTTCCGCTGATGAATGGCGGCGGATTGTTCGAGACCGGAGCCGGCGGCTCTGCACCCAAGCACATCGAGCAATTCCTCCACGAAGGATACCTGCGTTGGGATTCGCTCGGGGAATTTCTCGCTCTGCAGGCGAGCTTTGAGCATTTGGCCCAGACTCAAAACAACGGCAAGGCTCAGATCCTTGCTGATGCTCTCGACGAAGCGAATGCCAAATTCCTCGCGACCGACAGATCTCCCGCCAGAAAGGTCGGCCAGATCGACAACCGCGGTTCGCATTTCTATCTGGCGATGTACTGGGCGGAGGCACTGGCCGAGCAGGCCGTCGACGCCGAGATCGCGGCCAAGTTTGCTTCCGTTGCCCGCGCAATGCAGGAAAACGAGGCCCGGATCAACGAAGAACTGATAGGCGCTCAAGGAAAACCGCAGGATATTGGCGGCTATTACCATCCGGATACGCAGAAGGCATATGCGGCGATGCGATCGTCGGCCACGCTGAATTCGATCATTGACGGGATCTGAATCGTCATGCGCGCCGTGCGTCCCAGGA
>CAZJFB010000017.1:0-2821 GCA_964545145.1 uncultured Chloracidobacterium sp.
ATCGCCTCGCTGATGTGGGCCGGCTGGATATTCTCGCTGCCGTCGAGGTCGGCGATCGTCCGGGACACCTTTAGGATACGGTCGTGGGCACGGGCCGAGAGACCCTGTCTTGTCATCGCTTTTTCGAGTAGCTGCTCGCTCTGAGTGTCCAGATCGCAGTACTTGCGGATCTGCTTCGGCGACATCGCGGAATTAGAGTAAACGCCTTCGCCGGCGAACCTCTCAAGCTGCACCTCGCGTGCCCTGATGACCCTTTCTCTAACGATGTCCGAACTCTCGCCGGCCGGAACGTCGCGGCCGCGAAGCTCGGTGAACTTCACCGCCGGCACATCGATATGAATGTCGATGCGGTCCATCAGCGGGCCCGAGATCTTGCCGACATAGCGCTGTATCTGCATCGGCGAGCATTTGCACTCACGCGAAGAGCCGAAGTAACCGCACGGGCACGGATTCATAGAGGCAACGAGCGTAAAGTTCGCCGGAAAGGTAAGCGAACTCGCCGCCCGCGAGATGGTCACAAGTTTGTCCTCCATCGGCTGGCGCAGCACCTCGAGCACACTGCGGTCAAATTCCGGCAGCTCGTCGAGGAACAACACACCTAGATGCGCGAGCGAGACCTCGCCCGGCTTTGGGATCGAGCCGCCGCCGATCAGTCCGGCCTGCGAGACGGTATGATGCGGCGACTTGAAGGGACGTTCCGTAACAAGGCCCGATCTGCCGGTCAGCCCTGCGACCGAGTGGATCCGTGTGATCTCAAGTGCCTCTTCAAATTCCAGCGGCGGCAGGATCGTCGGCAGACGCTTGGCGAGCATCGTCTTGCCCGAACCCGGCGGGCCGATGAAGAGGATATTGTGGCCGCCGGCGGACGCAACCTCGAGAGCACGCTTTGCTGTCTGCTGGCCGCGGACCTCGCTGAAATCGACGCGATACCGGTTCTCGTTTTCCTTCAGTTCCGAGACGCTCAGCCGCAGCGGAGCGACCTTTGTAGGCATTCCGGCATCGATATCCTGCATGAGCTCGGCGGCCTGCCGAAGCTCCTTGACCGGATAAACGTTAACGCCCTGAACGACGGCGGCCTCGCGGGCGTTTTCCTCGGGAACCAGAATGTTGGCGATGCCGTTCTCACGGGCCGAAAGGGCGATCGACAACGCCCCGCGTATAGGGCGAACGCGTCCGTCGAGCGATAGTTCGCCGACGCTCATCGTATTGGCGATCTCCTGGCCGTTGGTCAGGTCGCCGCTTGCGCCGAGTATGCCCAGGGCACTCGGCAGGTCGAAGCTCGCACCTTCCTTGCGGACGTCGGCCGGGGCAAGATTTACCGTGATCTTCTGCGTCGGGAAAAAGAAGCCGCTGTTGTTTATCGCGGCACGGATACGCTCGCGGGATTCGCGGACGGCCGTGTCCGGCAAACCGACGATCGTGAAATTTGGCGACTGGTCGTTCTCGCCCGCCGGCGGACGCAGATTGACCTCGATATCAACAGCGAGAGCATCTATGCCGTATACAGCGGCTGACTGCATCAGGAATATCATATCGGCGGTGATCTATGGAAAATGTAGTTGCAGTCTATATTATTTGCAACTAAAGCAAAAAGCTGGTTGCGATCTTGGCTTGAATTTTTTTTTGCCGCTGTTAAGGTATATCTTCAGGGCGGCCTCACACGTCCGGATGCTCAATGCTCGGGGCGGTTTGATTATGCAGATCAGAGAGATATTTACTTACATAGCGTCATTTGTTGTTCTTGCCATCGCTTTCTCGGGCTGTTCCCAAGGCCCGGCCGCCCCCGAAAAGAGCTCTAATTCACCCGGCAACTCGATGAGCAAGGACGGTTATCCGAAGCTCGTATCGGCTCTTGCCGACGCAACAATGCAGCAGATCGACGGCACGAATTTTAAGATCTCAGACAAGAAAGGCACCGTCCTGCTGCTCAACATCTGGGGCACGTGGTGCGGCCCCTGCCGTGCCGAGATCCCGCATCTGGTCGCCATGAAAAAGAAATACGGCGATCAGGGCTTTGAGGTGCTCGGGCTAAATATCGGCGACAATTCAGGCCAGCCGGAAACTAACGAGGAAATTACCGCATTCGCTGAGCAGATGAAGATCAACTATACGATCGCCCGAATTCCCGGCTCTGCCCTCGCCGCGTTTTACTCGACCACCAAGCAGCAGGTCGTCCCGCAAACAATGCTTATCGACCGCGAAGGCTACGTCCGCGGCATCTTTGTCGGAGGCGGCCAGAACATCATCGATTCGATGAATCGCAACCTCGACAAAGTGATGAGCTCTCAGTGATCGCCGCTCCCGGCTTCGACATGCTGATCTGATAACGGATCTGCCGGCCTCGATGTTTACCTTTTTGAGAACAGCCCGTCCTAAGGTTTTTTTCATCTCGTAAATCTATTAAAACACTCGACTTCCGGGTCAGTAGAAGTGGATAGGTCGACTATTGTCCAAAATTTTCTATTGACAAGGAAGCGTTTTCGGAGTCTACTGTTCGGAAATACATTCAAGCGGGGCCGACTCCAACCGGCATTCATATGGACCGGGTCGGCAGATCTTGATACTCGAAGTATTGATAACTGACGGTTTTTAACTCCCGGATCGAATTTCTCCCGCAGAGACTTTCCCTTCGCCAGTTTTCCCAACCGTCGCTAACAAAACAAACTAGTCCGAAAGGAGAAGTCCCCATGTCTCTGATACGCGCATTTAAGCCGAAGCGCCCCCGCAGGCTTTTTCTCGGTTTGGGAATATCCCTCGCCGTTCTGCTCATCGCTCTCGGCGTCTTCGCCTCGAACGGCTGGCTGCCCCGCACCGACCCGAT
>CAZJFB010000017.1:2921-23368 GCA_964545145.1 uncultured Chloracidobacterium sp.
TCCATCGTTGGGTCACAGATCGAGGCGGCTGCCAACAGAGAGCTTCGCGTCATGCCGGCGACGGGACGACGCGGCGAGACGGTAACGGTACCGATCCAAATGAAACTAGAACGTGATGAAGTAGCCGTGGCTTTCACACTCGAATACGATGACTCCAGACTGACAAATCCGCGGGTGACGCTTGGCTCGGGCCTTCCATCGTCGGCATATCTAACAACAAACACGACCCAACCCGGCAAGATCGGAATACTCGTCGATGCGGAAGAACCATTCTCATCCACGCCGAGAACGATCCGGATCGTCTACATAACTTTCGATATCAGGACGGCCGCTTTGACAGGCATTTCGCCGCTTGGCCTAACCAGTTCGCTCGCCCGCCAAGGCGTCGCTGACCGCACGGCGCATCTGGTCGTCACAAGCTACGTAAGCGGCTCGATCTCGGTTATTCAATGATCCATAGAACCAGGAACATGATGTCCCATAACAGTAATTTGCGGAGTTTAGTATGAATATCCTAAATAACAAAAGATTTGCTGCTTCATTCCTAATAATGGTCTTCTTTGTGGCCGCCGGGCCTGCGCAAAGCGGATCGGAGACACCACAGGCTAAGGACACCAATGGCAAGGCTGACCAAAACCTTCGAGGAGCTTCGCGAATTAATCCGACGACCCTGGCTTTGGAGTTCAGCCTTCCGATGATGACCTACCCCGGACGCAGGGGTTCAACGCCATTTGGGCTTAATTACTCTTCAAAGGTTTGGAGGATGGATGACTACGCCACGTATTGGTACGCCATCGGTAATTGTGAAAAACGGTTTGTCACACTTTTGCGACCAATCTATTCGGAAAGAAGCACCGCAGGATGGAGTTCAAGCATTTCATTTCCCACAATCGAAGAACGGGTTGAGCTATTTGATCAGGAGGGTAAGCCCTACAATGTCTCGAGCTATGAGGATGACTACAACCTTTCGTTCCTAGAAGCCATGACTTTGAACTCGCCGGGTTCAACCGTTGTCCCCCCTGAACCTGGTGGTACATGTGGTTGGCGATGTACTACTTACTGGTGCGAGCCAATTCCTGACCACCCTAACGGAAACTTCCTGTGCACCTGCCAGAACTGGAATTTCATCTATACGGGCTGTAATCCCGGTTGGGGTGGCAACGGCTGTGGCAGTGGAGGGCTCCCGCCTCCTGATCGTACATATTATGTAAAGCGGACTCGAGTGCGCCTCGGAGATGGGACGACACATGAATTTCGAAAATCCGAAGCCGTCCATAGCTACTGCGTTGGAGGGTACAACGATGGCGAAGGATGTAATGGAAGCACTTCGGGCGCGGATAATCTGGGAGATTTTTCGTCGGTTGACGGTTCGGGCACGCGGCTAAACAGAACTGCTGCCGGGAGTACGTTATATTTCCCGAACGGGAGTCGTATTTTATTCAGCGCCACGGGCTCGCCAGGGGCCAATCAAACGACGCTGTATTATGCAACTGAGAAGCTCGATTCGGATGGAAACCGCGTCACCTACAATTACACCGTGCCGGAGAAAGGTGCGAACCCAGTTCGATCGATCACGGACACCTTGGGCCGACAGTTGGTCGATCCGCTGCCACGAAACTTTAGCCAACAGAATCAGACCGAAGGCGATCAACCGGTGAGCATTCCCGGGCTGAATGGCACTCAGACCTATACCTACAAGTGGCGACATCTCGAACCGGTTCCGTGTCCACCAGGTAGTACTACGAATTGCGGAAATCCAGAAGGTGCCTTGGACGAAGGAATCGTTACACGGCACTATACGTCCCATTATTGTTTTGGCAATGTTCTTGGACCAACCTATTCAGACGCGCTATTTCCGAGCGACGGGATTGGCCTGCGATCTTGCAACCCACTTACAACGATTGACGGCACCCTATCGACGGCTGTCGGCTTGAAATTCAACCCTGTGGTATTGGCCGAGGTCGTTCTTCCAAATGGTCAGAGTTATAAGTTTCGGTACAATCAGTATGGCGAGATAGTCAAGCTTACGCATCCGACCGGCGCGTTTGAGCGGTTCACCTATTCGCCGATCGCTCCAGTGAGTGGATACAACCAAGCTGCTTACGATCAGGCAAATCGTGGCGTGACAGACCATCGCGTGTACGATGCCGGAGGCTTACTGATCGGTCGGACCAAATATACAGCAACGGCAGATATTGGCGGAGGAACTTACACGACCACGACGACGTTTCCTCATCAAAACGCTTCCTCGTTGGAGGCAGAACCAAATGGCGTCAAAACCGTCCGAAAAATGTATGCCAGCGATCCAAATGATGTGAAGTTTGGCTTCGAAACCGCACTCGCAGGAATGGTGTACGATGAGCAAACTTACGATGAGAACCAGTCCCTAAGATCGAGAACCCTGACAAGCTTTAAGACCGAGTCGACTTCGGTCGGTTCGCCAAGTTACCCCGGAATCGCTACGGCCGAGCGTGATGCCCGTCCGGAAAAAACAGTTTCCATTACGTTTGACGGCGGCTCGGCATTGGCCACGCTTACAACGATAGTGTACGACCAGCCCGGATCTGCCGATGCGAAGTACTTCTCGCATCTTAATGCAAGATCGAAGAAAAGCACTCATTTTGCGTCGGTTTCTGCTGGTGTAGCGGCCAGCACCGATCTAACCTGGTCGACCATTAATAGCTGGTTTACAAACACGGTATACGCATCCAGTTCGGAGACAGATTATAAGTACTCCGCTCAGGGGGGTGACCCGTACATGGCCCGGGGCATCATCGGTATGATTACTGAATCACGAATTCTTGATCCGACAAATCCATCCGATATCCTATCTAAAACTCAGTTCAAGTACGATACAGAGGGACAATATCCGATGCTGATTGAGGGGACGAATCCTCAATGGATCGATCCCGGGACCTTGTTGCGCGGCAAAGTTACAACAACCCGAAAATGGATCATGGAGAGCGATACCTGGTTAGAATCGCATGCGCAGTACGACAATTTTGGGAACTTGCGAAAGGCGTGGGACGCTAGTGGAGACACGTCTAAGTTTGTCGATACACAGTACAGTTCGACGTTTGGGTTTGCGTTTCCGACAACGGTCATATCGCCCGCCCCAGACCCGACAAATACAAATGGAACGAATCAGGCGACTACAACTAACAATGACTACGATCTACCAACAGGACTGCCACTTGGCTCGACAGATGAGTTTGGCCAGACGATTAAGACTGAGTACAACGACCCGCTTCTTAGACCGAAACGAGTATATGGATACAACTTTACCGCCCCCGAAGTTGCAACCAACTATGATGACACTAATCTGACGGTTACGGTAACAAAGCCGGTTGGTGAATCGGGTACCGACGAGGTAAAAACCTATCTCGATTCGCTTGGGCGAGTTATCAAAACACAGGCCAAAGACAGTCAGGGCGATGTGTATGTTGAGACGCATTACGATTCGCTCGGAAGAGTCGAAAGGGTCAGCAATCCCTACCGGCTGGGAGATACGGTCTACTGGAACAAGACACGGTATGACGAGCTTGGGAGGGCAGTCGAGACATTTGCCCCGGTGGAACTGGCCGATCTCAGCAACGCGCCGAGTCTGGGAGTGACCTCTCATGGAATATCAACCGTGCCGGGCTTTTTCGGGACGGTTGTGGCTACGACCGATGCATCGGGGCGGCAGAACCGTTCGATCACCAATGCTCTGGGCCAGTTAATTCGCGTGGACGAACCGGCCGGCACGACAGGAGCGGGCGATCTCGGCAGCATTAGCGCGCCTCTACAGGCGACAATTTACAGCTACGACGAATACGGCAACATGGCCCGTGTTCAACAGGGTAACCAGTACCGGTATTTCAAATACGACTCGCTGGGGCGCCTGATCCGCGTGAACCAGCCTGAGCAGGATCACAATCCGAATCTAACTCTCGCGGACAGTTTCAATCCAACAGGTCTTTGGACGGCGGGGTTCGCATATGACGTACTCGGTAACCTTGTGCGCGCGACGGACGCGAATGGCGTCAACATCATCAACGATTACGACCGGGCCGGTCGCGTTAAGAAACGCTGCTACACCAAGCCAAACTTTTATACAACGGCGACCACGTGTGCCCAGGTCGCTCAGGGAGATCTGAATTCCGATACGCCGACGGTCAATTTCTACTACGACGGCAAAGGGCTCGCCCAACCGCAGTCGCCGAACTACGCGAAGGGCAAGCTGACAAAGGTCGATAATGGCATATCGGCGACCGAGAACATGACGTTTAACAATCTCGGACGCCTAACGCGCAGCCGCCAGATCACGGACGGCGTGGTCTATGGTGACGATGCCAATCCGATGACGTACGACTTCACTCTTGCCGGAGCGTTGAAGGAAGAAAGATACCCATCGGGCCGCATCGTAAGAAACGATTTTGAGACAGATGGCGATCTGTTGAAAGTGACTAGCGCCAAGACGCCAAATGCAGTTTTCGCGACCTACGTTTCGGACTTCCTATATACGGCGTCGGGCGGGATCAAGCAGATGAAGCTTGGCAATGGATTGTGGGAAACCACTCAGTTTAATACGAGGAACCAGGTCGAAGAACTAGGTTTAGGATCGTCACCAACAGACACCGGACTTTGGAAGATCAACTATTTCTATGGAGAGATTGATGACAACGGCAATCACGATCCGACGAAGAACACGGGAAACATAGCTAAGCAAACATTATCGTTCTCCGGCCTCGCAGCTCCGTTCATCCAAGCATACAAATACGATCCGCTTTATCGGCTTAAGGAAGCGAAAGAGACGACGAATGGCGGCCAGAACTGGATCCAGAACTGGACCTACGACCGCTATGGCAACCGATCTTCGTTTACGCAGAATATTGGCGGAAACACGACCGCACTGAACCCGTATGTTGATCAGTTGCGGAATCGCTTTACGGGTAGTGATTTCATTTACGACAAGAACGGAAATGTGACCCGCGACCGGGACGGCATTACGAATCAGCTGAGGACGTTTGTTTTCAATGCCGACAATAAGCAGACCGAAGTAAAGGACGCTAATAACGTCACGATAGGCCAGTACTTTTACGACGGTGAGGGCAAACGGGTCAAGGAGGTCATCACTGCTACGGGCGAAACGACTATCTTTGTCTATTCGGCTGGAAAGCTAATCGGCGAATACTCGACCGCAAGTCTGCCCCCGGTCGGCAAGATCAACTACACAACAACCGATCACCTGGGCAGTCCACGCGTCATCACCGACCAATCAGGCCAAGTCACCTCCCGCCGTGACTTCCTCCCATTCGGCGAAGACATACCCGCAGGCATCGGTGGCAGAACCGGCGACGGCGGTCAGGGTTATTCGTCCTCAAACGACAAAGTCCGCCAGAAATTCACCGGCTACCAAAAAGACACCGAAACGGGTTTGGATTTCGCCGAGGTGCGGATGTACGAGAATCGTTTTGGCAGATTCACCGCCGTCGATCCCCTCTTGGCCTCCGGCAAATCGGCGACGCCGCAGTCTTTTAATCGGTACGTCTATGTAGTGAACAATCCTATCGCGTTGAGCGATCCGAGCGGTTTGGATCCATGGTGGAAAGGAAATTGCAGTAACGGACGTTGCGAGTATCGTGAAAGCAAAGGGAAACCAACCGACGGAGCGTGGGAAGCGGTCGACTTCAAGGGGTCATGGTTTAAGACGATCACAGACTGGGGCAGCGAGGGTAGTGGCGTCACGGCGTATCTCTACGACGGTGGGGGGCAGGATTTTGGATTAAGATTCCAAGTCTATCAGAACTTGCTGGCGGGACGCGACGCATTCGCCGATACTGGAATAGGTGTCGCTCAGTTTGTCTGGAATGGCGTGGCCGACAATAGCAATGCCTTCTTTAGGGCAGTTGAGCAGCCATCCCCTTTTTCCGGCGGTAGCTGGGATCCTTCAAGAATTATTCATCGAACGCCATATTGGGAACCCGCAAACCAAACACAAGCAAATGCCGGATTGGCGATGACAGCAGTCAGTCTATACTTTACAGCAGCGTCAGCGGCCAGGACTGCGGGATCCGTTTCCGGTGCGTCGAATGCAAGCCCCGCAGCGACCGCCACGGCAGTTCAATTCGAGCAGTATGCCTTGAGGGCGAGAAGAAGTGGTCTTTATCCAGTTATGCAAAGGGGGTTTAAGGACCCCGTAGGGACGGTTTTTTTGAACAAGGGCGATGTTTGGAAATATGGCCAAACCATGAATCCTAGGTCTAGGTACTCGCAGAGCTTTCTGGATAATACCGGAATGGGGTTGAATTTTGATTCACAGTTTAAGACAACGTCCTTCAAAAGCGTTATCCAGCGGGAATATTTCAAGATTGTCGACTATGAAACCCGTTTCGGCTTTCTTCCTCCGGGCAATAAGATAAGGCGGTAAACAAGAATGCGATTCTCTACTCTTTACGACGCAAATAGCGAGGCTGGGCTCGACAAAGTATTTGATTCTTTTGACGACGGTGGCTTCGAGGATTTTTTTGAGAATAAGTTCTATGACGACTCGGGTATTAAAATTACGGTTGTTTTCATGTGCCGCGATACGCAGCTGAACCTCAAGCAGAGAATTAGGTTCTCTAAGGCGGAAAACAAACTCTACGTGGATCTGATGCTAAATCTTGAAGCAATGAGAATTTCGAGTACAGACCTAAGAAAGAGACTTGTTGCTAAAGCGCTTCTAACTGAATTGCCGCCGATTCTTGAGAAATATAACTTCAGAGATTTTGATTTGAAACGCTTCAAATCAGATTTGTATGAGTGGTTTCAGCAACATGCTTGGTTGGAATGAATCGGCAACTAGACCGGCATTGATCGGAGTCGCGGCATCCACACGGGCCGCATGGTCCACGAGAAAGGCTACAGTTCATCTATGAAGTTTAGCCTTGAGTCAGCGCACCTCGTTGGTCGCACCGTTCTGAAGTGTCGTGAATATTCACTTTTGTTTGGACAAGAAACACCCGCCTCCTTTTTTTAGTTAGCTTTGTTTCAATCCGCACCGCCGAAACAAGGCGAGTGCCATCATCTATTCGTGCAATGGAACCCTAGCTAGGGACCCTGCTACATGAAACCAGATCGGCTCATTTCCGGTCCTTCGATTGGAAATGGCTGGCCGACTGAGACTCGCCTCGCACCTCTCCTGACTCTTCGTACACATCAACTTCGCGCCTCTGCGCAGACGATCACATTTTCTGGTCAAGTTGCCCCATTTGTGCAGACCTATCGATATGATCCGCTCGATCGGATCACGGAAGCCATCGAAAAAGTAAACGGGACTCAGACATGGAAGCAAACGTTCGGCTACGACATTTACGGCAATCGGAATGCGAGATATCAGATAGTCGGTTCGAATGTGCTGCCGATCAATAACGTCACGTTGCCATCAGTCGTCTCGACAACCAATCGATTTACGAGCGGTCAGGGGTACGCTTACGATTCAAATGGAAACATTACCGGCGATGTCGACGCAGCCACGGGTCAGAGTCGAACCTTTACCTTCAACGGAGACAACAAGCAGACCGAGGTCAGGAATTCCAGCAACGTAATCATAGGGACCTAATTCTACGACGGAAACGGGAATCGGGTAAAGAAAGTTACCGATGCTGAGACGACGATCTTTGTCTATGACGGGGTGGGTAAGCTGGTCGCGGAGTATTCAACGTCGACACCACCTCAAAGCCCGACGATCCGCTACACTGCGACCGATACTCTCGGAAGCCCGCGCGTAATTACAAACGGGTCGGGACAGGTCGAATCTCGGCGTGATTTCATGCCATTCGGCGAGGAACTCTTTGCCGACGGTATGTACCGCACGACAACCGCGAAGTACTCGACGACGGGTTTTGATGCCGTTCGACAACGCTTCACCGGCTACCAACGAGACGCTGAGACCAATCTCGACTTCGCCGAGGCCCGCTACTACCAAAATGCGCATGGGCGCTTCACTGCGGTCGATCCACTCCTCGCCTCCGGCAAATCCGCCGATCCGCAAACTTTCAATCGGTATGTCTATGGATTGAACAATCCGATTGTTCTTGTAGATCCTACGGGATTACAGGCAGCCACGAATGTCGAACCCTGTGAAGGTGGGTCGCCCGGCTGTTTTACGGATTTGAGCGCGGAGATTGCGCGAGTTGACGTTCGTGCGGAAGACGAGGCCAAGATACCAATTAGCTATTCTGCATCCGTAAGTAATACTATTTCTCTCCGAGGTACGCCGGCTCCGGGTTTAGATATCCCGAATGCTGAGGGACTAAAGTCGGTAGAGGGAATTGCTCGTATCTCAGAGATTGGCTCGGCTCTTCCGGTCGTTGGTGTTCCATTTGCAGTGATGGCAGGTATCACCCGTGCCGGCCAGGGGAATTTTGCAGGCGCAGGAACGAACCTAGCGATGGCGATCCCGTTCGCCAAATTGGCTAAACTTGGGAACGTCGCCCGGGTTGCGGAAGAAGCTCCGACAGGATTAGCATTGGCAAAGGAGTTGGGAATTGCCGGGGAAACGGCGGCTGGAATATCCGGACCAAAGAAGGCAATCGAGATAGCTGGTCGCAAATTATTTCCCGACGAAATAACGGATGCGGCTTTGACAGAGGTAAAGAACGTGCGGCGATTGAGTTTTACGAAGCAGTTGAGGGATTACGCCGCCTATACTCAGGGTAAGGAGATACCGTTTTTCCTTGTTACCCGTCCTGGAACTAAACTGTCGGGCCCATTGCAGCGCGCAATCGACGACGGTCTTATAATTCACCGGCCGAAATTGCCCTTCTGAATGAAATATGAGTTAACACAGGAACGCATGAGACTTGAAGAAAAGATAAACGATTTGGGTCGAAAATTAGGCGATCTCGTTCGAAAGCCCGTAAAATCGCCTTCCGAAGTTGAAGAAATGCTAAGGATTAGGGAGGCTTTTGGTAAAGCTCTTCAGCAACAGGCAGCCCCTCTTTTCGACGAGCTTGCCATGGTAGGCATAAAAATTAAATCGGTGTGGGATCTTGTCAATACTTCAGAGCCGTATCCGAATGCGATACCGATACTGGTGAAGCACCTTAGCAGGTCTTATCATAATCGAAACAAAGAAGGCATCGTCCGGGCATTAGCCATGAAAGACGCAAAGGGCATCGCAAATAAAGCGGTATTTGAGGAATATCGCAAACTTCCGAAGGAGTCTCCGGAGGAACCATGGATATTTCATTACAGATGGGCGTTCGGTAATACCATGCGAATCATCGTCACAAAGGATGACCTGGATGACCTGATCGAGATTGTCACGGACGAAAGTAACGGAGAATCGCGAACTGGCTTTATCGAAGCGTTGGCCAAACTAAAGTCCCCGAAAGTTATTGACGTATTACATAAGCTGGAACACGACAGTAATCAAATAGTCGCCAAACGAGCCAAAAAGATGCTCGTAAGGAAGGCCAAGTCACAAGTAAAGAATTCTGAAAGATAAGTTATGAATACGGTGTTCTCCAAACCGACGGCAGCGTGAAATCAAAGAGCTGCCAGGCTTACTTATTTACGATTTTCGACGGCAATCTGGCAACGCGCTCTGGGGATCAAAGACACTCAATTCGCGGCTTCAGCCAGAGCAGATCGCGTTGGGAACTTCGCAGAATGGGACGAATAAGCTTCAGTTGAATTACGGTTACGGCAGCAGCCAAAACAATGGCAATGTGCTCAGCCAGACGATAACGGTGCCGTCGGGCTTTACGGCGGTTCAGTCTTATTCCTACGACACTCTGAATCGACTAAGTAGCGCAAGCGAAACGATCGGCGGCAATCAAACTTGGACACAGACTTTCGGCTATGACCGTTATGGTAACAGGAATATCACTTCGGGGCTGGGTGTGACGAACTTCTCGTTCAGCGGAAACCGGATCACGGCGCATTCTTACGACTCGGCGGGAAATACACTCAATTTCAATGACGGCACAGGAAGGACGTTCACCTACAGGCCTGTTTCTGAAGGTTTACTGCTTGAACAGATTGAACATTGAACGAGTTCGCTCTAGAGAAAGGAAAAGGAGGAAATCCCGCTGAAAATTGGACAAGGAAGTACAAGAGTGAGAATGTGGAAAAGTTAAAAATGCGGGTTCTGACCAGCCCGATACGTTTGGCCTGGAGGCCGGCACCGGTCAACGGGGATCGTCGCGGACCATCTCGACCGTAACGGCCGGTTCGACCAGAAGGGTCTTGAAGCTGGAAAGGCTGACCAGCCCGGCGGGAGCTTTTCGGGGCTTGTTGACGAACTTCTTTTGCGTATATCTGACCGCTGCCTTTGGCTGACCACGGGCGTCGCTGTAAAACGCGGCGAGCCCGGCGGCCTCGACCAATGTCCGGTCGGGCACGGCTTTTTTACCCGAGCTTCTGATGACAACGTGCGAGCCCGGATAATCTGCCGCGTGCATCCATGTGTCGAGCGATTTTGCTATCCGAAAGGTCAGAAAGTCGTTATCGGCCGCCTTTTTTCCGACGAGGATCTCAAAGCCGTCTGACGACAAAAAGCGACGTGCCCCCTTGAAAGCACGCTCTGCTTTTTTCCTCTTTTTTGAAGTAGCGGGAATCTGGCGGCGGGTTTCGACAAGACCGGTGAGAGTTGCCTCATCCAGGTTTTGGACCGCTTCGTCTATCTGTTTTAGGCGTTCGAGGGCGGCAGCGATCGCTGCGTTTGCGGTATCGATGCGTTCGCCGACGATGCGAATGCCGTTGCGGGCCTTTGTGTATTTGCGGAAATAGTCCTCGGCGACCTCGTTCAGCGACGATCTCGCCTCACCGGGAATGCAGATCAACGGCGTCGCGGCGTCAAAATAATCGGTCACCAGTATCTCGTCGCCTTCCCTGCCGGCGGTGCCTATATTTGCGAGGATCAAGTCGCCGTAACGCTTCCAAAGCGCGGGATCGCCGTGCTTGTCGAGATCGGATCGCAAATTGGCGATCAGCTTCCTTGCCTTGCGGACCTCGGCGTTAGCCTTTGCCCGGGCCTTTGCGGCGAGTTCGTCAAGACGGGCCTTGCGCTCGTCCTCGCGAGTATTTTGTTTTTCGTCGCCGCTCATTGAGACAAGTTTATTCCAGAGGCAGAAAAGCCCAAAGGATGTCGAGACACCCTTTGGGCCTTTTGAGATACAATGCCGGGCTTAAAACTCTCTTACGAGGATCGTGCCCGAGAGCAGGTCGTGTGCCGCCCGCTTCTCTTCGTTAAAGAACATCGTCAGGAATCCTGCACCGCCGCAGACCAACGAGACGATGAAAAGTGACGAGCTGATCGCTGCCTGATGCAGCGTCGGATATTCATTCTCGATCGCATCGACGAGTTCGAGCGAAAAGAGCCTCATTCCCATTGTCTTGCCAAAGAAACCAAGGCATACCGTCATGTAAAGGAACATCACGATCGCCGTCGTTCCAGCAAATACAAGCATGGCCGATGTCGAGAACCAATCAGTGCGAGAGAATGCGACCGGCGACAGTATCAGCATGCTCGCGAACAGCCCGATGATTAGGTCGAATAACCCGGCTCCAAACCGCATCGAGAAAGGAGCAAGATCCTCGATATCTTCATCAAAACTCTCGGCGATCCTTGCATTCGAGATCTCGTCTGCCTCCGCCTTGATCCTGATCCGCTTGATCTCGCCAAACTCCGGAGCGGCCTCATCCAGTACCTCTGCCGGCGCGGCCATGGTAACCGAAGCTGACGGAGCGGTCGCAACCGGCTCAAACGGCATCTCAAGCGGCGGCAGTTTGTTAGTATCTCGTTTTTCCCTGAAGACCGGTGCACTTTGGGGCGGTGCGACGAGCTTTGGCTTAGCGGGCGTCATTGTTGGCATCGCGGAAGCGGTTGCCGACGCGGCGGTCGTCGTCGGAGCGACCACACCAAAAGGCCTGAGTGTCGCAGGCTTCGGGACGATCGTCTTTTTCGCAGGAACGGGCGACTCGAGAAATGCCTTTCTCGACTCCTCAATGCGCTTAAGAGCGTTCGCCACGCGTGTATCCTCGATCTCCGGCATAGGCTCGGGGCCACGGACCGGCTCCGCCTTAAGCGCCGCTCCGCCATTCATCGGAAAATGATGGCCCGTGTCCGAAGCCAGTTTGCCTGAGCTGCGCCGCTGTTGGACAGCGTTCTGCAGCTGCAGACGCCAGTCGGGCACCGAGGTGTTCTTGTTCTGAAATCCGACCAGGGTCGGGCTCGTCTTCGGGGCGACAAGGCCCGCTGTCTGCGGTTTCGCAGTAACCGGCTGCTTAAGCACCGGCCGCGGCGGGACAACGGCCTCAGCCGGGATCACCGGCTCGGGCCTTGGCTCGGCCCTCATTTCAGGTTTTGGAGGCACTCCCTGAATGATCTTTGTTTGGAGCTCTTCGCGGACGGTGTCGTTCATCATCGCACCGCAGGACGGGCAAATCGAAAGGGTCGGGGCTAAACTCCGAGCGCAAACGGGGCAATTCATAAGGCGTTTTGAGCTGGCTTTGCTTTGAATCGACTAGCGAACTTTCGAAAAACTAAGCAATGGTATCAGGATATACTTTAAGCAGTCAACCCTAAAGCGCAGTAAAAGTTGAGTTTTTCGATATATCGCCGGAAATTTTCGGGGGTGTGGAAAATTCTTAAGCGCTTTGTGGAAAACTCTTCTAGCTATTCGGCGTCGATCGTCTCCCGAGACATCCGCGGACCACTAACGCTCGCGGGGCTCGTTCCTGCCCATTTCATCGGGCGGGACGAACGACGGGATCTCAAATTCGCCCGATTGATGCCCGTCTTTTCGGATCAATTCGGCTATATCGCCTAGGTCGATAAAGAAATCGCCGACGTCTATCAATCGCGGGGCCGTATTGGACCGAAAGCCCGCGATCTCGACACGGCAGCCTTTGTATGCGACCGCATTGATCGCATAAACGAAATCTTCGTCGCCCGAGACGAGCACGGCCGTGTCGTAACGGCCGGCGAGGCTGAGCATATCGACCGCGATCTCGACATCGAGATTGGCCTTTCGAGTGCCGTCGTAAAAGGTCTTAAGCTCTTTCTGCACAACGCGAAAGCCGTTTCGCCGCATCCACAACAGGAACCCCTGCTGACGCTCTGCACCGACGTCAACGCCCGTATAAAAGAATGCCCGCAGCAACCGGCCGTCGCCCAGGAGAACGCGCAGCAGTTTGTTGTAGTCGATGTCGATATTATGGAACCTGGCCGCGTGGAACAGGTTGTTCCCGTCAATAAAAACGGCGACGCGTCCGCGGTGCCCAAACTTCCAAGAGGAACTGGCCGTCGTATCGAACTGCATTTCGTTGTACCTCAAACTTCGAGAATCAAGGCTGATCCAATTTGAGATAAGTTTTGACGGACTGCGGCAAAATGAAGTGATGAAACTGAACCTGGGAGCTAATACTACGGATCAAATTACTCTGTTTTCAAAAAATATCAGTCTAAATGATGGTAAATTCTGCTATCTGTTATCGCTTCTGCCTTTTGTCCATGTGGCTTATCCAATATGTTACAGCCAAGTGTAGTTTGCCGTTTGCATCGGACATGGTCAAGCAATTTCGAACCGAAAATGATAAAATTGGGCACCTGATCGCCCATATGGCCGAAAACGCCGATCCCCACAGCCATTTTGACCCGAATATCCAGTCGGAAGATATTGCCTTTAAGCCTGGCGACTTGATGTCGTGTGGCAGATGTTCGCGATCGAATCCGCCAAATCGGATCGAGTGCCTCTATTGCGGCGAAGTCCTTGAGGCGAATTTACAGAATGTTGGTGCCCTGAAGGTTAACCTGCCGCAATTGGAGCCGTGGCAGCCGGGCTGGAATGTCATTTCCCTTCTGTCAAACACGCCGGATGAGCTGGTGGTCAAGCAGGTTGCATCGATCCTTTCGCTCGAGATCGCAGACGTCAAGGCGCTACTCTCGGCCACGGTACCGATGCCGCTCGCTCGTCTCGAGAGCGAGCAAAAGGCCGAAGTCCTATCTTCACAGCTGATCGGCCTGAACGTCACGAATTGTATCGTCGGCGACGAGGCCCTTGACGCCGATAAACAGCCGGTGCGACTTAGGCGCGTTGACCTTGGCGACGGCGTTGTCGGGCTGCATGATTTCAACTCGGGCTCGATCAATAAGGTGGATCCTGCGGAGATCGCCCTCATCGTTATCGGCCAATTGGTGACCAGCCGTACCGATATCCTTGAAAAGAGAAAGAGAAAAGGCACTGCGGACATCATCGACGCCATGGCGACCGGTTCGGACGAAACGGTGATCGATATCTATACCAGGGGCGATCCTTACGGATATAGGATCAGATCTACCGGTTTTGATTTCTCGAGTCTCGGCTCGCAGATGAGCTTAGTGACACCTGAAAATGTTCGGGCACTGATCGAGCGGCTGCGGGCGGCCGCATCAACCGCGTTGCTTGTAAATTCGTACACCGAGGTCAGGCCGCTGCTTGAGGCGACCTGGCCGACCGAATCGCGAAACGACACGATCGGATTTCATCGGACCGGCTTTGCCAAGCGCGGGTTCGGGAGCATCGCATCGACCAGTAATTTACTTCAATTCACTAAATTCTCGAGACTTCAATATCATATTAGGTCAAAATGAAAGCCACCAGCCAAAGATCCGGACGCGATCGCGGAAGGCGTCCGCACGAGAAAAGGCAGCCGCGCGAAGAACGTCGCCCTGAGCCGGCAGCAGAGCGTTCGGTAATCTACGGCGTACTTCCCGTACTCGAGGCACTGCGGGCCGATGTTCGCCGTATCGACAAGGTCTGGATCGCCGACGGCTCACGCGAAGCCCGCCTGTCCGAAATAATCGAGATCTGTCGCAGTCGCTCGATAGCGTGGAACCGCGTGCCGAGAGAAACGTTTGCGAAACATTTGGATCCCGGTGTCAACCATCAGGGAGTTATGGCATTTGCAGCATCCGCTGCGTATGTCTCGACCGACGAGATCCTCGATCAAGCCGGCGAAGTGCCGCTCCTTCTACTGCTCGACGGTGTCGAAGATCCGAGAAATCTCGGGGCGATCCTTCGAACCGCCGAATGCGCGGGTGCCAACGGCATCGTTATTCCCGAGCGTCGAGCAGCCGGCCTTAATGACACGGTCGCCAAATCGTCAGCCGGTGCGATCGAGTTCGTCAAGGTCGCAAAGACAGCAAACCTTAACCGTTTTATCGACGAACTCAAGTCGCAGAATATTTGGGTAGTCGGCACGAGCGGTAACGCCAGCATGGAATACACCGATTGGGAATGGACGCGGCCAACTGCCTTGGTGCTGGGAGCCG
Source organism: uncultured Chloracidobacterium sp. (assembly GCA_964545145.1). GTDB lineage: Bacteria > Acidobacteriota > Blastocatellia > Pyrinomonadales > Pyrinomonadaceae > OLB17. The sequence continues at coordinate 18,208 of CAZJFB010000017.1, forward strand.
AGGGCAGCGGCCTTCACAGACTCGTTGCCGAGAAATGTGACGTTTTGGTAAATATTCCGATGTATGGAAGAATAGATTCCCTGAACGTATCGGTTGCTGCCGGCGTAGTGCTCTTTGAAGCCAGGCGTCAACGCTCGGCTAATAAGAGACCTGAGGCGAATGACTAGCTTATGTTTTGCCCAAAATGCGGACAAGATAACCCCGAGACCGGTAAATTCTGCCGCAGCTGCGGCACGGATCTTGGAAATGTTTCCCAGGCGCTGACCGGTAATCTGGCCCCGGCTCGACAGATCGTCGACCATAAAGGAAGGCCTGTCAGCTGGGACAGGGCGATAATCAAGATATTTACCGGGGTCGCGTTTGTTGTAGTCGCCGCAGCTCTTGCCTTGACCGGCAACGGCCGCGGGTGGTGGTTTTGGCTGCTGATCCCCGCATTTACGAGTCTCGGAGCCGGCGTTGCCCAATACATTCAACTCAGGAAGGCCGAGAACAGCGGTATCAATTTCGCACCTCAGCCGGCAGCTATGCCGCCCGCTCAAAACACGGGTTTGCCGTCCGCGCAGACACAATGGACCGCACCGGAGTCGCGTTATAAGACGGGCGACCTTGTACCGCCAAGCGTTACCGAAAGCACGACTCGGCACCTCGCTATCGACAGTGAGGGACAAACGATGACACTACCAAAGAAGTAGTTACTTCTTTCGCAAACTCATCTTGTGGCCGCTTATCCGCTCGATAACTCCCAGATATCTCTTTGGAAACAGCCGCGAAAAGAAACTGATCGCGTAGGCGTCCTGACCTATCAGGATGCGCGGCTCACGGTCCTTGATCCCTTTCAGGATAACCTCGGCCGCCGTCTCAGGAGACGTCCTTGCCACCTTGTCAAAGAATTTTGTTCCCTGCTGCTTCCATTCTTCGGGCGTATTTTCACCGAGGCGAGAATTGCGGGCAATATTGGTCTTGATACCGCCGGGATGTACCGATGAAACGATTACGTTAGTCCCTGCAAGCTCGTGCCTGAGACTCTCGGTGAAGCCACGGACCGCGAATTTTGACGAACAATATGCTGTTTGTTCCTCAGGAGCGATAAACCCGAAAACGCTGGAGATGTTTACGATGTGCCCTTTCTCCTGCTGCCTCAGGATCGGAAGAAAGACCTTGCATCCGTATATCACACCCCAGAAATTGATCCCCATAAGCCACTCAAAATCCTCGAGCGAGATCTGATCGAATGTCCCGATCACACCGACACCCGCATTATTGATGAGGTGCGTTACTCGTCCGTGCTTTGCGACAACGTCGGCGGCGAACTGCCTGACCTCGTCGAGTTTCGAGACGTCCATCACGTGCAGCGAGACGGGCACTCCGCTGATCATCGACGCGGTCTCATTAAGGCCGGCCTCGTTAACGTCTGAGATCGCAATGCCGGAGACGTCCTCGCGAGACATCCGAACCGCAAGCGCACGGCCGATGCCCGAGGCGGCACCGGTGATCACCACGACCGAGTCGTTCCTAAGGGTCATTATCTAAATCCTACTTTTTCACAATATGCCGGGCATTACCCGAATTTGCGTTCGCATCATAAACGCGGATCGTGACGACATATTCACCGGCCGCAGGGACCGCGAGCTCGATCGTGTACCTTTCCTTTGGGCTGTCGGAGATGCCGTCGTCGGAATAAACCGTCTTCCATTCACCGCCGTTCACACTGTACTCGGCTCGCATGATGTAGCTCGCCGCATCGGCTGCGTCAAAAACGACCCTTGCCCTATCGCCGGCGACCTGCGGCGTACCGACAGCGGTCACGACAGGCGCCGTATTGTCAATATCTATCGGCTCTGTCACCTTTTCGCCGGTAAGAGCAATCGACGCAGGGTTTGACGGCGTATCACGAGCAATGACCTTAAAGACATATCTGCCATCGGCTAGCGACTGCCCATCGATAGAAAGGAAATTGTCTGCCAGGCCTTCGCGCAAGGCCTTGAATGTCGATTCGCCGACCTCGCGGTAATAAACGTCGTAAACCAGCTTGTCGCCATTCCGGTCTTCCGCGGTCCATTGCAGCGATGTCGCTCCCCGCTGGTAAACCCTGCGGGGCGGGACAACAGCGCTCGGTATGCCGAATGTTATGGGATCCATTCCTGCCAACTCGATGTTTGGATCGATCTGGACCGGTGGATTTGCCGCGAGCCCGACGTTGGTCGGCAGCACGTTAAGTGACAGGATCTCAGGCGCGATGTTGCGGGCAACGAATGCCATATTCACCTCGCTGAGCGATGCAGCCGTCGCAGAACTTCTCAACACCGCACGCCACTGGATAAATCTTGCCCGCGGACTCGCTATCTGGGCTCCCTTTTGGTCAGTCATCGCAGGGCTCCAGCCGCTCCACGTCTCGTCGGGCTTATCGGTATTTCCGCTTCGCGTCTGAACACTTACCGTACCAGTCGAACGCCACCAGATCCTGCCCCAGGTCGCAGAACCCTTTGCATCTAGTATCGCGGAATCATAGCTGCCCTCGGCGACCACGCCCGGGCCGATCTTGAAGAGCGAACCCTGATTGCTAGATGTTCCGATCAACGCGTTTCCGGCCGAACGGATCGTCGAAACCTGATTGGCATCTGTTTGTAGGGCAAGGGTCTCACGCCCATCGTTCCCAATGTTGAAGATCCTTCCCTTGTCTGAGGTGCCGATGAGCACGCCGTTGCCGCTCTGATGGGCATAGAGCGAAAACGCCGTAACCGACGGCGATGCCCATATCAGGTCAATGCTGCCGTCGGGCAGGATCCGATAAACGGCTGACTTTGCCGCTGAAAGATCGTACCTGCTTTTCGCTGGCGGCTCTGTTCCCGGCAACGCCGGCTTTTCTACCGACACGGTCTTGTTTTCGACCTTCTCCGGCGTTGTCGCCGCGGCATCCGCCGCCGGTTTCGGTGCCGAAGCCGATTCGCCAAGGGCCAATACATAGACCGATCCGTCAGGGCCAACCGCGATCTCATGAATTTCCCTGAGGCTCGAATCCAATAAACCGAAAGGCTTGCCATCAGCTCCAAATCTCATCACGATCCCGTTCGAATCGCTGCCGGCGTATAGATTTCCCTGTCTGTCGACCGACAGCGAGATCATGTGCGTTTCGCTCGTATCGAACAGCAGCGAAGCATCCGCGGCAACGTTCGCGGCCTTGACCTTAAAGATCCTTCCATTATCGCCGGTCGCAACCGCCAGGCCGTCAGGCAAAACAGCCAACGACCAGATGTATTTCTCCTTCGGCTCGAAAAAGACCTCGGCCTTACCGCTCGAGTCAATGCGATAGACCTTGCCGTCAGGCGAGGTGCCCGCGTAGATCTCGCCCGTCCGTCCGATCACGAGTGCAGACACATTCATCTCGCCAAGGTCGGAAAATAGCGTTCCGGTCCCGTTAGGCCCAACCTTAAAGATCTTTCCCTCGCCACCAGTCCCGAGATAGACGTTGCCATTAGCGTCAACGGCACTTGACCAAATGTATTGCTGTCCGGTCTTAAAGACCTCGGTCAGGCTCGGAGCAAGGCTGATCGCCCCATCCTGATCGATCGAAACGCCGTGGGAATCGCCCTTCAGGACGTCGGCCCGAGAATTTACAGACCAAATCGAAGGGTCGGCAGCGAAAATATTCAGTGAAAATAGAAAAAATGCAGAGGCGGCGGTTATGATTGATCTCATGTAAATTTGCAGAATCGAGGCTAAATTCAGAACGCCGTTTATGATAGCAAATTGCCGGGGAGTGCGTTAGTTTCTGGCAGCGGGAAAATGCGTTCGGACTAGACTAGATCGTAGTTAGGTCGCGTCCATTTCGCACCTTCGCCACTTCATGCACATCATCGAGAGCTTTGCGCGGGGCACTCAGTTCCCCAGCGTCGCCAGTGATCAGTCGGGCACTTCGCTCACGGGTCATATATGCCCAAAACCACTCGAACATCACAGCGAAACGGTTTCGAAAGCCGATAAGGAACATTACGTGGAGAAATAGCCACATCAGCCAGGCGACAAAGCCTTTGAACTGCATGCCGGCCAGATCCGCGATCGCCTTACGGCGGCCGATCGTCGCCATCGTACCTTTGTTGACGTATTTGAAATCCTTTCGGGGCGTCCCGTTGAGATCGCGAAGGATATTGGCGGCCGTCGCCTCGCCCATTTGCATCGCTGCGGGACTCACACCCGGGACCGGTTCGCCGTTCTCCTGAAGAAGCCAAGCCATATCGCCAATGACGAAGACTTCGCGATAGCCTTTGATCGAAAGGTCCCTTTCTACAAGCACGCGGCCAGCCCTATCAGTCTCGACACCGAGAGCCTTGCCCAGCGGCGACGCCGCGACGCCCGTCGCCCATAGGATAACGTCACAATCGATCCAATTGTCGCCGACCTTTACACGGCCGTCCTCAATAGCGGTTACAAAGCTATTCAGATGGACCTCGACGCCCAGCGACTCAAGTTGGGACTTGGCACTCTCGGAAAGGTCCTTGCCAAACGTACCGAGGATCTTATCCGAACCTTCAAAGAGCATGACGCTAGCCTTTCGCGTGTCGATCGCCTTGAAATCCTTGGCAAGTGCTTTTCGTGCAATGTCTGCGATCGCACCGGCGAGTTCGACGCCGGTCGGGCCTCCACCGACAACAACAAAATTGAGTTGTCTTTGAACACCCGTGAGATACGCATCGCGTTCGGCATGTTCGAATGCAAGCAGCACGCGGCGACGTATCTCGACGGCATCCTCGAGAGTCTTCAGCCCGGGAGCGGACGACTCCCATTCGTCGCGGCCGAAATACGCGTGCCTTGCTCCAGCGCCAATGATCAGGTAGTCGTAGCCGATCTCGGAGCCGTCGGTGAGCCGGACCTTTTTGTTCTCCTTATCAAATCCGATGGCTTCGCCGAGTATGACCTCGACATTTCTTGCCCAATGAAGAATACGCCGGATCGGCTGTGCGATCTCACCCGGTGAAAGCACGGCCGTCGCGACCTGGTAAAGCAGCGGCTGAAAAACGTGGTGATTCTTTCGGTCGATAAGCGTAACCTCAACTGGTTTGTTGGCAAGAGCCTTGGCAGCCCAAAGGCCTCCAAACCCACCACCGATGATCACTACCTTTGGTTTGTCGCTCATAGCATCGCCTCCATCAAGAAAGGCGAAAAG
>CAZJFB010000017.1:23468-24589 GCA_964545145.1 uncultured Chloracidobacterium sp.
GCTCGGCTCGCCGAGTTTTATCCGTTGGCGGTCGTTTGCCCACACGTCAAACTGCATCAGCGAACCGTGCAGTGACTCGGTATCGCCAACGAGCAGCTTCAATGCCTCGGCGACCTGCGTAGCAGCGACGGTCGCGATGATCGGCATGATCACGCCGGCGGTGTCACATGTCGGCGAAGAACCGGCGTCCGGCATCTCGTCAAAAATGCACCGCAGACAGGGCGTCTCGCCGGGACGGATCGTCATCGTCGTGCCGTAGCTCGAGACCGCGGCACCGTAGATCCACGTCACGCCATTCTTCACGCACGCGTCGTTGACGAGATAGCGGACCTGAAAATTATCCGTGCCGTCGATCACTAAGTCGCAGCCGGTGAGGAGCGATTCGATATTAGAATTATTGACGTCGGCGACGATCGCTTCGACCTCGATCTCTGAATTTATCTCAGCGATGCGAGCCTTTGCCGCGACTGCCTTTGGAAGGCGTTCAGCGGCGTCTGATTCCTTGTAAAGCGTCTGCCTTTGTAGATTGGTGAATTCGACAAAATCACGGTCGACGATCCGCAGCTTTCCGACGCCGGCCCGAGCAAGCATCTCAGCATGAGCACAGCCGAGAGCTCCGCAGCCGACCAACAGAACCCGCGAGCTCAGGAGCTTCTCCTGGCCTTCGCGACCTATCTCGCGGAACAGTATCTGTCGGCTGTAACGTTCGTTCACTTCCCTTTCCTAATTCGGCTCGACGACACCCATTCGTCCCATTCGTGGCCGTAGCCGGAATAGGTGATGTAGTGCGAACCGCCCTTCACCTCCAGCACCGTCGCCGGGTACCATCTCTTCTGCCACTCGACCTCAACACGGCTGCCTTTAGCATACTGAGTAGTTCTCGGAGAACGGATCATCTTTGAGGTGACCCATTCGTCATCGCTCGCCTCGTAACCGTAATAGTGGACCTTGAATTTGCCGCCTTTTACATCGACGATGAACCCTTTATACCAATCGTCGACGCTGTATGCTTCGACGCGTTCGCCGACGCGAGGCGAAGCGGGCATCTCGGCCTGAGCGATCACCGTTTGCGGATCGAGAGTTCCCGTGAAAGTGATCGTCGCCATCTGCTCCTCGCCAAA
>CAZJFB010000017.1:24689-25860 GCA_964545145.1 uncultured Chloracidobacterium sp.
TCGTCGTCCTTGTCGCCGTGGCCCTCGAAATAGACAAAGAGCCAATCGCCGGGCGCCGGCCTCTTTAGAAATTCAGCAAATCGCGTCTCAACAACCGCGGTCGTAGCCCTAGCGTCGTTGATATAAACGATCTGTTCCGCGGGAACACCGCGTCGTTTCAGCGTATCGCGCAGGACCGTGTCCTTGCGGTTCTCGGACGGAAAAGACTCAAACGTCTCCGAATCCTTCCAATCCACCAGACCGACAAAAAATGCCCATGTGCGTTCTGGGCGCCATTCCGGTCCGGCCGCGGCCGACGACACTAGTAACAGGAGGACGACGAAGCAGGTAAAGAGCTTGTTTTTCATTTTGGGCAGTTATTCAAACAAGCTTCGGACGAAAGAACGGACGCTTGCGTTGCCCGCATCTCCAAACACGCGGTCCATACCTGACCTCGATTCCTGCGCCGCGAGCCGGCGCTGCTCGTCGCGGAGTTTGTCGCGTTCCTGCTCCAGTTCGTTCCGTTCACGCTGGCGTGCCTTTTCCATCCCACCCTTTTGAATGAACTCGATGATCGAGGGCAATTCGTCAGCGTCGAACCACACACCGTGCTGTTTGCAGATATCGACTATTACACCCGATGCTTTCGCAAAGTTGTTGCGATTCATTAGTTGGCCGCAGTCGGGGCACGGAACGTAGTTGATCTTGGTCAACGGCACGCCTCGCTGCGTGCGATGATCGAGGTAGCTCAACACGGCTGACTGCTTCTCCTGATCGGCACAGATCGTCTCAAATGTCGTGACACTTACCCAGAGGCCGTCACACTTGCTGCACGCCCTCAGACCGATGTTGTCGATCTGGAGTTGGTCAAGTTCGTGGCGGCAGCGCGGGCAATCACCGGCAGATGATCCCAGGCTGATATCCAGCGGTGCAGCGATCGCTCCGCAATGACCACAAAATTTGCTGCCCACGAACATCAGCCCGAGGCACTTTGGACATCCAACGGTTTTGAGCCGCGTCTTACAGAATTCACATAACGAGCGGTCGCTTTCGACAGCGGCACCGCAATTGGGACAGTTAAGAGCTTCGACGGCCATGTTGTCACCTATTTCATGCGGTCGGCGATCGCGGCCCGCATAGTGTCAATGGGAGCATCGAGGCCGGTCCAGATCTCGAATTGCCTCGCGCCCTG
>CAZJFB010000017.1:25960-29627 GCA_964545145.1 uncultured Chloracidobacterium sp.
GACTGCGAGACAGGATCGCCGATCACACCATAAACACGAGTATCGCGATCCAGATCTTTGACCCGGTAGACCTCGATCATGTCTTTGACCGTGATCTGCCCGCCCGCGGTTTCCCTACCTGCGTCGAGAGAGGCGAAGGTCAAATACGCACCATACGCGAGGCCTAGGATTCGGGTCCATTTTCCAGCCTCGCCCATCGCGATCGGAATGATGCTTTTCTCTTCAGATCCGGCACGTTCGATGAGTTTCCAGACCGGGAGGGCATCAGTAATATCATCGGCCGTGACAGCGATCTTTACTATCTCGGCACCGGTTGCGGCGAGCCGAGTATAGATCTCGTCTATGTCGGAAGGAACCCCATGAAGATCATGATGCGAAGCGATCCGTTTCGGCCACGCGCTGACTGCTTCGATCACATCTTCTTCGAGGTCGCAAACCTGGAACCCCCGATCCCCTTGATCCCAGAATGCGGCCCGCGTTTCCAATGTAGCCGAACCGTTCCCGCCTTGCTCTGGTGAACGATACGTCGCGATCAGCGGCTTTTCGATCGCGAATTCCTGGATCTCCGCCCGAAGGATGTCGATCTGCTCGGGGTCAAGACAGTCGATACGCACTTCGACGATATCGGCGAACTCGGCCGCTCGGCCTATCTCCGCGATCGTCTCCTCAGCGGTTTGCCCGCAGACGGGAATGCAGATCTTGCCGCTATTCATTCCGACTCGCCGTGATCGTACCCTCTCTATCCATAACAAAACTCACGGCCATCACAAGGCCGACGATCACGCAAACCGCCGACGCTACTACAATTAGCGTGTTCCCGCTCTGTTTTACGCCGATACCGGTCGCCGCCCACGCTAGAGCAAGTGAGTAAAGGAAATTTCTTAGCTTGAATCGCACGACAACAGCAAGTGCGGACGCGAAAAGCAGCGTTCCGGCACCGAGCAGATTCCAGGCCTGCGGCGTCATCGTCACGCCTTCCGAGACCATTAAGATAACGGCATTGACCAGTGTCGCAGCCGTGACCCAGCCAAAATACAGGCCAAAAACACCCTTTCCGAAAAGGCCGTCGGCGAATGAATCGGCGACGCGAAAACGGATATTTAACATCAGAAGGGTCGCCCAAAGGCCAACGATCACGGCCAGACATCCCGCTATCAGGAACTGATGCCAAAACCATAGCCAAAGACAATTCAGCAGGCAGGTGACCAGATACAATGTTCTGGCCGGACGGAAACGGGCGAGATTCGACGGAAGCAGTTGATAGATGCTGAATCCGATCAGGCCGAGATATATGGCCCCCCAAATAGTGAACGTAAATCCAGCCGGAGTGATCACGGTCGGGTAACGGTTCGAAACTTCATCCGTCGCCACCCCGTTAAGATATCCGGTGGAAGCAAGGCCGTTGAATGCGATCGTCGCAGCCGTTCCGATCAGGACGAGAAACGACCTGACCCGGTCGGTCGAATTTCCGGTGTCTGTCATAGTTCGATTATGTCACTTTTGACCGGGAAGTTGGCTGTGCGGCCTCGTAAAATTCACGTTTTCGTATGAAAATAACGGAAAACGTAAAGTTTTGTAAGCTATGTCGCCGAGCGATCGTTTTCTTTTCCAACTAAATGCCCCACGCAAGCGTCATAAGGTCGTCTCGGCAGTCGAGATAGCCCAATGTGGCACTCAGATTGCCTAGAAATTGGATGACGCTCTTTCCCTCTTTCCCCGTGAGGCGTGAGATAAACAGGAAGAGGAAGAACAAAAGAGATGAAGATATTGCGTAATATAGTTATGACCTTTGCGATCATGGCCGCTTTCTCGGCGGTTGCTTTCGCTCAGAAGGACGACAAGAAGCCGCCGCCGAAGGATCCGCCGCCGGTGATCAATCCCGGCTCAAAAAATCCGCCGCCGCAAAAGCCTGAGAACAAGCCCAAGAAGCCAAATTCTGAGGGTGTTGCGTTCTGGATTCGCGAGACTTTTGAGACCGCTTAGAAAACCTAAGAAAACAGTATCAAATGGCAGTTCCTTCCGGGGCTGCCATTTTTCTTTGTCACGAGATGTTGCGTCTCATCTTTTCTGATAATCTTCTCCTTTAAGTACCCCAAAGGAGAAAATTCATGTCGATCTCAGCCGCTATATTGCGTTGTACGACGCTCGTCGTCGCGATACTTTCGTTTTTCACCTTTCACATCGATCTCTTTGGACAGCCCGTCGACACATCGCTTTATCAGTCGATGCGTTGGCGAATGATCGGGCCGTTTCGAGCCGGGCGCACGGTCGGTGCGGTCGGCATCCCGTCGCAGCCGAACGTCTTCTATATCGGAGTCAATAACGGCGGCGTATGGAAGACCAACGACGCCGGTAGAACCTGGAAACCAATATTCGATGACCAGCCGACCGGCTCGATCGGCGATATAGCGATCGCCCCGTCTAACCCGAACGTGATCTACGTCGGATGCGGCGAAGGCCTCCAGCGACCCGATCTCGCGACCGGTGATGGGATGTATCGCTCGAATGACGGCGGAAAGACATGGAAGCATCTCGGGCTCCGCGAGGGTCAGCAGATCGCTTCGATCGCCATCGACCCGAAGGACGAGAAACGGCTCTTCGTCGCCGTGCTCGGCCACCCGTACGGACCAAATACCGAACGCGGCATCTATCGATCGACCAACGGCGGCGAGACATTCGAACGCGTCCTCTACAAAGACGAGAACACCGGCGCGATGCAGGTCGAGTTTGACCCGACGAATTCTCAGGTTGTTTACGCCGACCTCTGGGCCGGGCGGCAGGGCCCGTGGGAGAACGGTGCGTGGCAAGGCAAAGAGAGCGGCCTTTTCAAATCGACAGACGGCGGCACGACCTGGAAAAAGCTCACCGACGGTCTGCCCACATTCGAACAAGGCCTCGGCCGTATCGGTTTTACGATCTCACGTTCGAACCCGAACATTCTCTACGCGACGGTCGACGCCCAGCCGTCAGTCGCCGGAATTTACGTATCGAATGATGCCGGTGAAAAGTGGACGCGTGTCAACGGCGATGCCCGATTGTGGGGCCGCGGGAGCGATTTCGCTGAGTTGAGAGTGCATCCGAAGGATCCGAATATCATCTTCGTAGCTAACGTCTCGTCACACAAATCGACAGACGGCGGTAAGACCTTTACGAGCTTTAAGGGAGCCCCGGGCGGCGACGATTATCACCGCATTTGGATCAATCCGGAGCAGCCGGACATCATGCTTTTCGCTACTGACCAGGGAGCCACGATCACTGTGAACGGCGGCGAGACATGGTCAAGCTGGTACAACCAGCCGACAGCGCAGTTCTATCACGTCAACACAGATAACGATTTCCCGTATCGGGTCTGCGGCGGCCAGCAGGAGAGCGGCTCGGCATGTGTCAGGTCCCGTGGCCATACGGGTGCGATCGGCGCATGGGACTGGGAAACCGTTGGCGTCGAAGAATACGGTTACGTCGCCCCTGACCCGCTCGACCCGAATATTGTTTACGGCGGCAAACTCACCCGCTTCGACCGCCGGACAAGGCACGTCCAGAACATAATGCCTGAGGCTGTTCGCACCGGGAAGTATCGCTTTCTGCGCACAGCTCCCGTTCTCTTCTCGCCCGTTGACAACAAGACGCTCTACTTTGCCGGCAACGTAATTTTCAAAACGACGACCGG
>CAZJFB010000017.1:29727-45103 GCA_964545145.1 uncultured Chloracidobacterium sp.
AACGCAGTTCGCGAGGACCCGGTACGCAAGGGCCTGCTATATTGCGGCACTGAACAGGCAGTCTATTTCTCGATCGACGACGGCGAGAACTGGCAGCCGCTCCGCCTGAATATGCCGGCAACGTCGATCCGCGACCTTGTCATTAAGGACGACGACGTGGTCGTGGGAACCCACGGACGCAGCTTTTGGATACTCGATGACATCACGCCGCTTAGGCAGATCGCACGCGATACGAAAGCCGCAGACGCAATGTTGTTTACTCCTCAACGGGCGACCCGCATTAAACGAAGCCTGCACACCGATACACCGTTTCCGCCCGAGGAACCCGCGGGCCAGAACCCGCCCGACGGCGCGATCATCAACTACTACCTGAAGGCAGCTGCAAAAACCCCGATCGTGCTTGAGATCTCGGACGCGGCGGGCAAACTCATCCGGAGGTTTGCAAGCGATGACAAGCCGTTTGACGTCAATTCCGTCCGGATAAATCCGCCGCTCTATTGGGTGCGCCCATTCCAGCCGCTCAAGAATGAGGCCGGAATGCAACGGTTCACCTGGGACCTTCTCTATCCGAATCCGCCCGCCGACAGTTACGACCTTCCGATCTCGGCTATCTATAAAGACACGCCATGGACTCCGCAAGGGCCCGCAGTTTTGCCTGGTGTTTACACTGTAAAACTAACGGTCGACGGCAAGTCATACACCCAGAAACTTACCGTGCGAATGGATCCGCGTGTGACTACATCGGCCGCCGGATTGAGGCAGCAGTACGATCTGTCGGTACAGGCGTTTGACGGCATTCTCAGGGCCAGGGCATTGACCGCCTCGGTCCAGAAGCAGATCGCCGACCTCGAGCGATCGCAGCCGACGAACCCGGCATTGCCAAAGCTAAAAGCACTGGTTGGCGGCGGGCAACAACGAGGAGGAGGTGGAGCAGCGGCAGCGGCTCCGGTTGCAGTCGCCGATTTCCCGCTCGGCAGGCTCGCAGGTGCATTCACGCAACTTCTCGATCTACTTCAGGACGCGGATGTGGCCCCGAGCACTCAGGCAGTCGCGGCGGCACGAGACCTTCAGTCTGCCCTGAACAAAGCGGAATCAGCCGTCGCCGCCGCCGCGTCGGGCGGCAGGCAGTAAACGTGGGTGTGAGCCAAGTGTGTCTATCGCGTGGTTGGCCCACGCGATAGACAGTACATTTATTTCACCGGAGGCAATGCCGGCTGCGGGAACGGGAGCTTGCCCGCATTCTTTGGCGGTAATGCCTTGAGCATGCCGTCCTTTACATCGCTGCTGATCCACGGCCGGCCAAACAGCATTCCTTCACGAATGGCGTCAGGATCGAATCTGGCGTCGAAAGTGTTCGGTACTGCAAAGTAAGTCTCCGCAAAATAACGCCCCGGCCCGAGATTCAAAAAGCCCGGGGCTGCCGGGTCTTGCTCCGAATGCCTTTGGATATGCCCATTCGGCAGGACCGTAAAGCGAAGGTCTCTTACAACCTCGCCGGCGATCCTAATCTTAAAGCTCCATTTACCCGGATGATCGACTAACCACATCCAGTCCAGGTTTCCGGCACTTTCGGATTTCGCCCCCCAGATCAGTCTTGGTCGAAATACGACAAGGTAAACATTTTGTTTATTAATGACCCTGTCATTTGCGGCTTTCAGAAAAAAGGTCTCTTCCTGATCGAAGGTCGTCACAGACTCGTGGTTTTGCCCGGCATCAAATCCGTCCGGCGGCGGAATGACTTTACCGTCTACCTCGATGCGATAGCTTATGTCCTTCAGGACCGAGTCGTGCGGAAGGTTCATCCATGTATAGATCCAAACCGGCGGGCTCTGACTGCTCTGTGTTTGACGTTCCACCAGGTAGCTGAATCCTAGCAAGTCATTGTAATCCGTTCCGTATTTCCAAACGTTTTTGCTGTCCTCATAGGCAACGATGCGAAGTATGTTGAATTTACGTACCGATAACGGCGTGGTTGTCCCGGCCAGATCATTGACGTACCTGAACGTCGCTGTGATCTGGCCCACAGCCGTCATGAGGTCCTTTGTGTCGTCACCGCGAAGGCCCCAATCTTCGAACCACGATTGGCCGCGATTACCCGTCAACTGAGCACGTAGGGTGCGAAGCACCTTACCACCCTGAGCCAATTCAATAGTTACTGCGTCTCCTGAATTAGTACGCCCCAATATCCGTCCGCTGAATACTGGCGTCCAACCGACGTACTGGTAAACGCCATTGACCATATTTCGCTGAGTCATCGCCTTGAATTCAAGCGGAGCGTCAGCCATCGTGGGAGCCTGGGCCGCCATTGCCTTATACGGGTCTGCGTCCTGGCCGGCGGCAGAAACAAATAAAAGCCCTAAAACGATCGACAATCCCGCAACGCCGATCAGAATGGGCCGTGATCTCAACAGAAGTGATGCTGATCCTTTTTTCATGATCCTTCCTCCCTTCCACGGTGGTGGATTCTTTGTCGGGAAAGATCCGGGGCCCTTTTTAACCCGATAGTTTTATGTCATAAGTCAAATAGGTCGGAACCGCTAACGCGGCCTGTTATTTCGTAAAAGATGCCGATGATACGTTCATTGGCATTTGCCAAGACTCAATAGACCAGCCAGCCGTCAAACGCCCAACCGGTCGAACCGCCATAGCTCACGCGGCACCATCGACCATAGCGTCCGCCGATGGTCTGCGAATAGCTTTGGCAGCTGTTAACCCTAACGGCAGCGCCGTGGGGGATCTGCAATATCCGATACCCAACACTCGAGCTCGGATCGCTGCGCAGAGCCAAGAAACCGTCACCAGGAGAATTTACCCACGCCGTGGTCCCCGTGCTCTTTATTACAGGCGGAGGCAGCGTCTTTCCCTGTTTTTGGGCCTGATCAAGCTTTTTTTCGAGTTCCTCTAGCTTTTCCATCAGCTTTGCATTTTCAGCATCAGGCGTAGCCGCCGGCATCGCGGTTGCTGCCGGCGCAGGTGTCGCCGTTGCTGCCGGAGGCTGGGTCTGTATGCCCGGCAGGCCATTACAACCAAACCCGGCAAAGATCAGTCCGGCTGCGATCAGGCACAAATTAAGAAGATTCATCCTCATATCACCCTCCAGTCAAGATCGCTCGTAGCGAGGCGGCCTCAAATTCAGTTCTTTCCAAAGTCATATGTCGCAACAGATGTGCCAACTTAAGGATGTTGTAAATACCGATTTTTGCTCAGATTCGGCCGTAGGGACACAAATTATGCTCGCGGTGGTGTGAATATCTTCGTAGCAGTGCCGTAAATATTCGCAATACATGTCCTGGAACACGAAAAACACAATATTTCTGGGGCATTTCGGCGATTCAGGCTGGCACGAAGGTTGCGCAGTTTTGACACTAGGCCTGTTGCGAGGTTGTCCGGTGTCGTTCCGATTGAACTCAGGTTCAGGCTCCGAACATCAGGAAATCGCTCGTCTCAGGCAAGTACCCGGCAAATTACTTGGAGGTGTCTTATGAGACGATCAAGAGCGCGGCTCCTATTAGTTGGTCTCCTGAGCTTGTCCCTCTTCGCCGTTTCTACTATTGCCCAAGCGACGATCGGCGGCGACGTGTTAGAGGTAGTAGAAAATTACAAAGGCGAATGGAAAGCCACGGCTCCATTCAGTTTCGCCGGAAAGGGCATTTTGCGGTTTGACCATGAGGTTGTTCCGTACTGTGAATGCGGTCGTGCCGGTCATCAATATTTCGTGATCCAATACCGTCAAAAGGGCTCCTCCGGCGATTGGATCAATGGACTACCTTACGCAAAAGTGCGAAAGGAGCCTGTTTATAGTCCTTATCCGATGGTGGACGGGAAGCCTCTCAGATGGTTTTCCGAGTACGAAACGTTAACCGGAGCTGAAACTCAGGAATATAGGATCTTGATCGTACCGGCAGGATATAGATCAGGGGATGCCTGGTTCCAACCGAACCAACGGTTGACGGTTGTCGCGACATTTCGGAGCGGCGAGGGTACGACCGGTACAAAAGAAATTACCTGGGGCACTCAGGCTGATAGTTGGCGAGGACAGAACGGCACACGATTCACCTTGCGATGCCCGGCGGGCGGTTCACTCACCGGAAGACTCTGGGGTACTGACATCTTCACCGACGATTCGTCCGTTTGCCTCGCTGCTGCCCATGCCGGGTTCATAGATACCTCAGGTGGTGTGGTGACGATCGAGATAAGGCGCGGTGAAAGCTCTTACAAAGGTTCGTCAAGAAATGGCGTAACGAGTTCCGCCTACGGCAGTTGGCAAGGCAGCTTTGTGTTTGTCGGCGGCGAAAGAGATCCTCAACCTTCATTTACGCCGATAAACTGGTCTTCCCAGGCAACAAGCTGGCGCGGTCAAAACGGTGCAAGATTCCGCCTGTCATGCCCATCCGGCGGAGCAACTTCGGGCAGGCTTTGGGGAACCGATGTATACACTGACGACTCGTCAATCTGTCTGGCCGCCATCCATTCCGGGATCATCGGGACCTCGGGCGGTAATGTGATCATCGAGATCCGTCCCGGAGCGGCGTCTTACTCGGCTTCGACAAGAAATGGCGTGACAAGTACCGCGTACGGCAGTTGGACCGGGAGTTTCGTGTTTGTGAGGGAATGAACGTTGGCCGAATCGGTCTTTCAGATCCGAAATATCTCCAAGACCTACCATATGGGTGAATTTGCCGTACACGCCCTACAGTCGGTCGATCTCGACTTGTATCGCGGCGAACTCGCGGTCCTGCTTGGCCCGTCCGGGAGCGGCAAATCTACTCTGCTCAATATCATTGGCGGACTCGACACTCCCACCGACGGCGAGGTGATATACGCCGATCACGACCTTACAAAAGCGACCGACGCCCAACTCACTGTATACCGACGCGATCACGTCGGGTTCGTCTTTCAGTTTTATAACCTGATCCCGAGTCTGACTGCCCTGGAAAATGTCGAACTCATTACCGACATTGCCGCAAACCCAATGAAAGCAATGGACGCTCTTGAGATCGTCGGCCTCAAGGAACGTGTCAACCACTTCCCTGCGCAGTTGTCGGGCGGCGAGCAGCAGCGTGTCGCGATCGCACGGGCGATCGCTAAACGGCCTGACGTTCTTCTCTGCGACGAGCCGACCGGAGCTCTTGATTTTGAGACCGGAAAGATCGTCCTTGAGGCGATCGAGAAGGTAAATCGCGAGCTCGGCACCACAACAGCCGTGATCACGCATAACGCTTCCATAGCCCAAATGGCCGACCGGGTGATCAGGATAGGCAGCGGCAGGATCGTCTCTATCGGCTGCAATGAACACAAAGCTCGGCCATCCGAGCTTAGCTGGTGAGGTACATAAAAATGGACGGAGCACATTTACATCTGATACTCAATCACATTCCGGTATTTGGCCTGCTTGTCGGATTTCTTCTGCTGGCCTGGGGGATGATCCGCGGATACAACGACATTCAAAAAGCCGCTTTGGTAACGCTTTTCGTCACGGCGGCGACAGCCCTGCCGGTGTATCTGACGGGTGAACCGGCGGAGGATATCGTCGAGAAACTGCCTGGCGTCTCAGAGCAGATAATGTCCCAGCATGAGGACTCGGCGATGTTCTCTCTGATCATGGCGATGATCACCGGGGTCCTCGCACTAGGGGCGATCGCCGTCAAGCGATTTCTCTCGACGCAGGTCGCGGCCATGGCGGCCGTCGCCGTGTTGATCGTGACCTTGATTACGGGCGGAGCGATGGCCTTCACCGCAAATCTCGGCGGCCAGATCAGGCACACCGAGATCAGGAACGGACAGGCCGGCGAAACGCCCCAAACACAGACCGAAAAGCGCAAAGAAAAAGATGACGATTAGCTATGCGCCGCTCCCTTCTAAAAAAGCTCCTTCGTGATCTCTGGCACCTTCGCGGGCAGGTACTCGCGACGGCGCTCGTCGTCGCGTGCGGCGTTGCTTCGTTCGTATCGATGCAGAGCACTTACGATTCGCTTCTTGCAACGCAGCAGGACTATTACACCGAATACCGATTCGCCGAGGTCTTTGCCCATTTGACCAGGGCACCCGAAAGCCTAAAGGCCTCGATCGAACGAATTCCTGGTGTTGCGGTCGTAAATACCCGGATCCTGACCGACGGCCTGCTCGACCTCCCAGGCCTCCGCGAGCCCGCACAGGGCCGCATTATCTCGATACCTGAGCGGCGAACGGCGATCCTCAACGATCTTTATCTGGTCCGCGGACGATATCTCTCGCCAGATAAGCCGGACGAGGTCATGATCAGCGCTTCCTTTGCCGAGGCAAATAACTTTGACCCCGGCGACTCAATCGCAGCCGTGATCAACGGCAGATGGCGACGCTTCACGATAGTCGGGGTCGCGATGTCGCCGGAATATATCTACGAGATCCGTCCGGGCGACATCTTTCCCGACAATCGCAGATTCGGGATCATCTGGATGGGACGCGGCGAGGTTGCCGCGGCCGTAAATATGGAGGGAGCATTCAACGACCTTTCGGTCTCGCTTGCACCGGGAGCGGATGAGGCCTCGGTCATTGACGCGATCGACAAACAACTCGAACCTTTTGGCGGCACGGGGGCATACGCTCGCGACGAACAGCGTTCGCACAAATTCATCGCCAATGAATATGCCGAGCTCGAGACATTTGGCACCTTTCTGCCGCTCATCTTTCTCGGCGTGACTGCGTTCATACTCCATCTTGTGCTGTCTCGGCTCGTCAAGACGCAGCGTGAACAGGTCGGCCTGCTCAAGGCGTTCGGCTACGGCAACGGCGAGATCGGAATTCACTATCTCGGCCTGGCGTTCGCGTCGGTTTCGGCGGGGCTCATCGCCGGCATCCTGCTCGGGATATGGCTCGGCGGCGGCATGACCCGGATGTACGGCGAATACTTTCGCTTCCCCATATTAACTGTGTCGCTCAATTGGGAGTTGATCGTATGGTCGGTCTTGATTACGCTCGGGGCGGCAAGCGTCGGGGCATTCTCGGCCGTTAGACAGGCCGTCGGCCTGCCGCCGGCTGAGGCAATGAGGCCTGAGGCTCCGGCAGACTACTCGCCGGGGATCCTCGAGCGGATCGGTATTCGCCGATTTCTATCGACCGAGAATCGGATCGTCCTTCGCAGCCTTACGCGCCAGCCCGGCAAGGCACTGGCTGCCGTTGTCGCGATAGCACTTGCCTCGTCGCTGCTGTTCACCGGCTTTTATTTTACCGATGCGATAAAAAAGATCGTCGAGGTCCAGTTCGACCGTGCCTTTCGCGAGGACGCGATAGTCACCTTCAACACGACGAGGCCGCAAAAGGCCCGCCTTCAGTTGAGCTCTTTGCCAGGCGTGACCGGCGTCGAGACCTTTCGTGCTTTGGCGGCGAGGCTCTCGTCAGGTTACCGCTCGAAGCGGAGCGGCCTGATGGGCGTCGAGCCAAATTCTCAACTCCACCGTGTCATCGACAAGAATTCGCGTCTGGTCTCGATACCGCCTGAGGGCGTTTTGCTCTCGGCATCGCTCGCCGACCTGCTCGGCGTCCGTGCGGGCGACCGCCTATCGATCGAGGTGCTCGAGGGAACGCGGCCAAAAAAAGAACTAACGATCATCGCCACCATCGACGACCTGATGGGAATGAACGCCTACATGAACATCCATGCACTCAACCGCCTGATGAATGAGGACGACGTCATTTCCGGTGCATATCTGGCGGTCGACGAATCGAGTGCCGAGGCACTGTATTCGCTCTTAAAGCGAATGCCCGTCGTGGCCGGGGTCGGCCTGCCCGGCGCGATCCGCAAAAGCTTCGACGAGACCTTTGCCGAGACGATCGGGATCTACACTTCGGTCCTTGTGCTGTTTTCGAGCGCGATCGTTTTTGGGGTCGTTTACAATGCCGCACGTATCTCGCTCTCGGAACGCGGACGCGAACTCGCCTCGCTTCGCGTGCTCGGATTCACACAGAGAGAGATCGCCAATATCCTTATGGGTGAGCACGCCGTTTTGACCGTGGTAGCGATCCCGGTGGGATTCGCTTTTGGAATGGCCGTCTGCAAGGCGATGAATATGATCATCGACACCGAGATAATCCGCCTGCCCTTGGTATATTCGGCACGTACGTTTATCCTGACCGCGTTCTGGGTCATTGTAGCCGCGGCGTTCTCGGCGGGGTTGGTAAGCTGGCGGCTAAGAAAGCTCGACCTGATCGCGGTGTTGAAAACAAGAGAGTAATGCCATGCGTCTGACCAGGAAACAAATGATCTATATTGCCGCGGCCGTCTTAGCGTTGGCGGTCATCGGCTGGATGTTATTCGGCGGCTCGTCCGTCAGCGTCGAAACGGCGTACAGCAAGGCCGGTCCGATGATCGAGACCGTCGACGCAGAGGCGAGGACCCGCGTGCGCGACAGGCAAACCGTCACAGCGCCCATCTCGGGCAGGATGACCCGCATAAGACTCGTCGAGGGCGACACGATACCGCACGAATATCTCATCACACAGATCGACCCTAACCCGCCGATGCCGCGTATCCCCGACGAGGGCGATTCTCGCCCCAGCGCCTACACCGCCAAAGTTTATGCCCCGGCAAGCGGCAGGATCTTGAGAATATTTGAGAAGAACGACCGCGTTATTACTGCCGGCACGCCGATAATGGAGATCGGCAACCCCGAGAATATCGAACTCGTCGTTGACGTCCTTTCGACTGACGCTCTCAGGATACGTCCCGGCAACAAGATCCTGATCGAGGCTCAATCGGCCGAACCCATCAATGCGCGCGTGCGCGTCATCGAACCGCAGGCCGTCACCAAGGTCTCAGCGCTTGGCGTCGAGGAACAGCGTGTCAACGTTATCGGCGAATTCCTTACCAAGGGTGTCAAATTCGGCGACAACTTTCGAGTCGATGTGCGGATCGTCGTTTGGGAAGGCGAAGGCGTCCTGACGGTTCCGTCAAGCGCGCTCTTCCGCGAGGGCGAAGAATGGAATGTCTATATTGTCGCATCCGGCAAAGCCCGCAAGCGAGCCGTAAAGGTGGGCCATCAGAATAATGAGGCCGCCCAGATCATCGAGGGCATCGCCGAGGGCGAACGCGTCGTACTGCATCCGCCAAATCAGCTGACCGACGGGGCATCGGTCAGCGTTCAATGACATCGGACATCGACGTGGCGATATTTCATCCTATCGTTAGGGTATTTTTGCAAAGTCAAAAACGGTCAGATTCAGCTTGGAATGGCTCAAAAGCGGTCTGTTCCAAGATCCGGGTCGCGGCGGTCGTGCTTCACAGCAAATATCTCGACCACACCTTCGTCCAAAACCTCGAACAGAATGTGAAATGGAAACCTATGAAGGTTTAGCCTTCGAACTCCCGACTCGATGACCGGAAACGACTGAGGACGAAGACAGATCTGATCACAACATCGGCGGAACTCAGAATAGAACTCGACCGCCAATTCGGCGACGGCTTCGCGTTCGTAATACTCCATTACCTCCAAAAGGTCTTTATCGACCTCCGGATGCAGCTTAACGATCATCCAAAGCGTTCCCGCATGCGCCGGTCTAACTCTTCCAGGGATAGGGCCAATTCCGGATGTTCTCTCATCTCCTCGCGGCGTCGCAGAGCCTCGGCAAGGCCGTCATCCGCGTCAGTCGGAAACTCAGGAAGGGAACGCAGCAGTTTTGTGATCAACATGCCGCGCTCCTGAGTGCTCAGGCCTAACGCTCTTTCTTCGACTTCTGAAACTACTGACATTTGCGGCCTCCTGACTTTTTACGAATTATATCACCGGCCGGATGAAATGTTGCTCGATATCTACAAACCCGTCGGAAACCAAACCTACATCCTATCCCGTACCCCGACCTTGCCCAGATCCAGCAGTTTATGAACGGGATGCTGCTTGCCCGGGCCAACGTAGGTGTCAAAGAAGTTCCAAGTGCCGAGGCCGTCCTCGCTCTCCGGTTCAAGCAGGTAGAAGACCAGTCTTCCCAGCGGCTGGCCTGTCCGCACAACTATCGTCCCGGCGGGGAAGCTGACCTTTTCCGTCGCGTATTTACCGGTGATCTTCGCTTCGAGATGCCCCTGGAATGGCCGCGTCGCTTTGGTCGCGGTGTCGATCGTGAATGTCTCGACAGTCAGATCGGTATCGGCCTTTAGCTCCTCGACCTTGATGCCGTGCTGCTTAAGTTTATCGACGATCGCTTTGTCGTATTTGAAAACATACGCCTGCGGCACCCTAACGCTGCGAGTCGGGGCGAACATCCCGATATCCTCCATCATCATCGGCGTGACGCTGTCCTCTATCATGGAGGTCATGTCCTTGCCCGATCGCGGGTTCTTTACCTTTTCGACGGCTCCGACCAGGATCTCGACAGGCTTTGGCAGTGCCTTTGGCTGAAAAGCGACGCCCATCTCGACCGGCGTCTTGCCGGTAAGCTGCTTTACGGTATCGGCATCCACAGCCTTTGTCAGGCGACTGATCGCCGCACCGTTCGCGACGCAAAACTTTAGGATCTCTTCGACAAACCGCTCGCTCACCTCGACCCGACGCTTGAACGTCAGGTAGCTGTACGCCTCAGACAGTATGGTGAGCCGGTTTCGCAGGCCGCCGTAGTTTTGCCCGATACGCGGCTGGTGCGTAAATGCCTCCCACTGCGTCTTTTCGCCCGGCTTTGGCTGATTTGAGAAGCCTCGGAAGTTTCCGTAATAGTAAGTTCGAAATTTATGGTTCTTGAGCATCGCGGCTGCGATCGCGGGCATCATCGTCCCGCGTTCATAATCGAGTATTCGCTGGTCGGTGTTCGGGTTGAGCGGCTGCGAGTAGGTCAAATGATATGCATGATACGAGCCGTTGGTCGTGTGCAGATCGACCGATAATTCCGGGTCCCAAGTGTTGAAAAGCCCCACGAGCGATCGAGTCTCGGGCGAATCGAGCTTGATGTAATCGCGGTTAAGGTCTAGGCCCTGCGAATTCTCCCGGACGCCGACGCCACCGATCGGGCCATTCTGCGCCGTTCGGTTATTCATGCTGATCTTTTCGTTACCGTCTGCATTGTAGATCGGGGCGAGCAGGATCGTGAGCTTTGAGAGCATCGGCTTGAGATCGCCGAAAAGCAGCCGCCTGGCGATGTGCTGAACGGCCTCTTTCCCCTCGACCTCGCCGGCGTGAATGTTGCCCATGATAAAGATGACCGGCCGTTTTGCCGCCCTCGCCTCAGCCGGGGTCGAAATGCCCTTATCTGAAAAGATCATCAGCGGAAGCTTTCGCCCCTCGACCGAGGTCCCGAAATCGGAGACCTTCACCAACTTGCTGCGTTTCTGAAGCTCAGTAATGAACGCCTGAACGTCGTCGTAGCGGCTCGTTTCCTCGTAATTGCTCGCCTCGGCCTTTGACCGCGGCTCTGCCCCGTCCTGTGCAAATACCGATGTCGCAAATATAAGTACGAATAGCGAGAGAATGAACAGTTTTCCTTGCCGCACGTTAAGATCTCCTTGAGTTTGATATTAAAGACACGATTCTAGCAGATAAGTCGCTTGACGGAGGAACGCAAGGCTCCATCCCTGGGAGATAGGGTTGTTTTGGGCCTGACTTCGTCAATAGCATCCGCTATCGCTATGGAAGGTGCTCGGCCATAGCGACGCGAGCATTGCAAACGTGGTCCCGGCGGTAAACGCACGTTCCTGTGGTTTCCGGAGCTTCGGGCGATAGCTCGAGCAAAAAACCGGTAATTTTATCGCGGAACAGGGACAGAAATTTGGTGACACAAATGGCCATTTCCGGTGACACAAATGGCAATATATGGTGACCCAAAGGCGGAAATTCAGCCGTTCCGTTCCGGAAGCGAAAAAAGGCCGCCTCTAAAGGCAGCCTTTTCGTTTTTGGCCGATAAATGGTGCCGTCTACAAGATTTGAACTTGTGACCTATCGCGTGTGAAGCGAGTGCTCTACCACTGAGCTAAGACGGCGGATCAACTAATAACTGACAACGAATAGAGAACATTGTAAGAAATTTTCTGCATTGTTCACTATTCGTTATTCACTATTCACTAGATCGACGGGTCGTCGGGTTTTGCCGGGCGATTTTCGTCGGTCGCCTTGATGACGCTCAGGGTCGAATCCGTATAGAAGTGCCGCGTGCCGCTGGCTGTCACGCCCTCGGCAACCTGCGGGTCGGCCGAGATCGAGTAAAACGCCGGTTTGCTCGCAGATTGCGGCTCAACGACCATCGTAAAGATGTAGCCGTTCTTGACCGGACGCTCGCCCTTCATGCTGTCGTCGAGACCGGCTTTGGCAACCAGCTCGTCAAATGTCGCGAAATTGCCCCTGTTCCTGCCGGCGTACTGCGCCTGAAACTTGCGGATATTATCGATCATCTGGGCTGCGGTCGTCTCGTTTCCGCTGCGGATGACCGCCTGCCACGCAAGGCTGCCGACACCGATCAGCAAACCGATGATCGCGATAACGATCATCAGCTCGATCAGGTTAAATCCGCGTTGATCTCTAAGCCGATTCTTAATAATGCTCATAATGTACGTACCTGGTCGCTCCGTTCAAATTCACGAAAACGTACGCCCTAAGTTTCAAAAGTTTAGTTTGTTTTGGCCGCAAATTCAATTACGCAACTTTTTGATGCCTCGGTGGTTTCTAATCAGGTAGAATGTAGAATTGGCACGAATGGCCGGACACATCTTGTAAATGAGAGATTGGATAGTAAGCGAAACACGGAGCGAACGCGTCGGCGTCGCACTCGATTTTGACCCTGCGGAAAAGGCGGGCGAGTTGCAGGCGGCGATCGAACGCGTTATTAAAGGCAAGTCTGAGACCGTCAAATTCGCTCTCATCGCACTGCTCGCCCGCGGCCATCTGTTGATCGAGGACGTTCCCGGCATCGGCAAGACGACGCTTGCAAATGCCCTCGCACGGGCACTCGAACTGTCGTTCCAGCGAATTCAGTTCACCTCGGACCTTTTGCCGTCGGATGTGATCGGCCTGTCGGTATTCAACCAAAAAAGCGGCGATTTCGAGTGGAAGCCGGGTGCGATCTTCTCTAACATCGTCCTCGCCGACGAGATCAACCGTGCCACGCCAAAGACGCAGTCCGCCTTGCTCGAGGCAATGGCGGAGGAACAGGTCACCGTCGAGGGACATACGCGGCGGCTGCCCGTGCCATTCATCGTTATCGCCACTCAAAATCCGTCGGAACATCACGGCACGTATCCGCTGCCCGAGTCGCAGCTTGACCGTTTTATGCTGCGGCTCCATATGGGTTATCCGAGCATCGACGACGAACGCCAGATCCTCAGGGATCGTGCGACAAGAGACCCGCTCGACTCCGTCGAACCCGTAATGTCTCAGGCAGATGTGATCGACCTTCAGGCCGCCGTCAGCGAGGTCCGCGTGGACGATGCACTGCTTGATTACCTGCTTCAGATCGTCGATCTTACGCGAAACGCCGAGGCACTCGAGCTGGGGATCAGCCCCCGCGGCACGCTGGCACTCTTTCGCTCGGCACAGGCTCTGGCTCTGATAGAAGGCCGCAATTACTGTATCGCCGACGACATCAAGCGTCTCGTGCTTCCCTGCTTCGCTCATCGCGTGATCCTGAATTCCCGCTCGGCGGTCGTCCGCAGCCGCATGCGCGAGGCCGAAAGGATCCTGCAGGAACTGCTGCAAAAGATCAGCGTACCGATCTAAGATCTTACTGATCCTGCATGTCTCTCAGGGCGATAACCGAGCTTTTCAGTATCCGCGACCTTCGCAACGCCGCGTTGGGGACCGTCGTACTGATCGGTGGGCTCGGACTTTCGGCCCTCACCCTGTACGCACATCAGAGCGGCAACATACGCCTTGCCGGCATTTCGGCGGGCATTTCGCTCGTCTTTGTTCTGCTGATACTGGTCTTTGTCGTGCCGCCGCTCGCCCGGAATGCGGGCCGCGAAGCGTCGCAGATGAACTTGCCCTTTGAGTTCACTACGGGCGGTGCGATCATGGTCGTGCTTATCCTGATCGTCGGCTTTTCTGCATGGAATACCGGCAATAATCTGCTTTTTCTCGTCCTCTCATTCCTGATCGCGGCGGTTATCGTCGGCTTTTTTGCGGGAAATATCTGCCTGAAGAAACTCGATGTGGCGATGCGTTTCCCCGAGACTATCTTCGCGGGCGAACCGACGACGATACTCGTCACGCTGACCAATAGAAAGCGTCTCTTCCCAGCGTTTTCCGTCGTCGCCGAGGTTCGCGGCACCGAACGCGAACGCTCGATCGTCGCCTACGAACTCGACGAACTGCTTCCGCGTTGGATCGCGTCCAGACTTGGCAAGCCGCCGCTTATCCGCCGCACGCTCAACCATTTTGTCCACGTTCGTGCACGCGGGACCGAGGAGGCAAAGAACGATCACACATTCCCTAATCGCGGACGCCTACAGATCAAGGATTTTGAGCTTTCGACCAAATTCCCCTTCGGTTTCTTTCGTCATCGCCGCCGGCTGCCCGCCCGCGAGGCGGAATTGATCGTCTTTCCAAAATTGGAGGGCATCACCACGCTCGTTGACGATCTAACACTCGACACAGGGCCGCAAACATCTGCAAAAAAAGGGCTTGGCCGCGAACTGCTCGCTCTTCGCGATTATCAGCCGCACGACGATCTAAGGCATATCGACTGGAAAGCGACCGCCCGAACGCAGCAGCTTACGGTACGTGAGTTTGCCGCCGAGGATGAGAAACGCGTCGCCGTCATTTTTGACACGCGGACGCCTCGCGACGCAGACGGCCGTGCCTCATTGAGAGAGAGGTTAGCCGCCGAGCAAAGCGGCAAGCCCGTCGTCGCTTCGGAGCGTTTCGAACGTGCAGCCAGTCTTGCGGCGTCGCTTCTTTCGCATTTTTCAGCGGAAAAGGCGGAGATCTGCCTGATCGTTGACGGTGTGGACGGCGGCTTCGGCTCGGGCCGCTCGCATCTGCACGATTGCCTCCGGCGGCTCGCTCTCGCCGAACCCCGTTTTCCCGGTCCCGACACTACCCCCGAACCTTTCGCCGATCTGGAACGAATTCTCAACGCCTCGGACGACAGCCACCGCTTTTTCGTGACGTCTGACGAGGACCTCGACCTGCCGCCCGAAACGCTTCAAAGATTGAAGATTATTGGGTTTTGAGTTCTCAAAGCGAACCATAACAAAGGCTCCCCATCCGCTTGCGGATGGCAGATTAAAGCTACACCCGTAAGCGAGCTAGCCGACAATCAGTTTGTTCCCATCCGCTTGCGGATGGCAGATTTAAGCTACACGCGTAAGCGAGCTAGCCGACAATCAGCTTGTTCCCATCCGCTTGCGGATCGCAGATTTAAGCTACACCCGTTAGCGAGCTAGCCGACAATCAGTTTGTTCCCATCCGCTTGCGGATGGCAGATTTAA
>CAZJFB010000018.1:0-12431 GCA_964545145.1 uncultured Chloracidobacterium sp.
CTGACGGACGTTGACTTCACCGGCCTCGAGTGAAGCCCGACATCCATTGACCATTAACTACTGACCAAAGGGGGCTGCCTGCAAGGCAGCTTCCTTTTTTTGTAGAAAATGGGAACAGGTGCGGACAATACCTGTTGTGTCACCGGAAAGTGGTAGTTGTGTCACCGGAAAAGGGCAGTTGTGTCACCGGTCTTTAGCAGTCTGTTCCGGAGCAGATCAGCCGAATTCGGAGCGGGGCCGCAGCCCAAAGCACCCAAAACCACCAGCGCGACGTGTCAACCCCGAAACCACCGTCGCAACAGCCAAACCACTATCGCCCGTGATCACCCATAGCGACTCTAAACCTTACGGTTCGCGTCGTTGCAAGTGAAGGCCGTTGGTTTAGCACCGATGTTCCAACCGCGCGAATGATCTGCACGGGTCATCACCGACCAATAGACGCCTCAGGGCCGCCATTTTTAGGTAAATGGCCTAAGTATCCGAAATATGGTCATTTTCACCGATAATTATGAAAATAATTGGTGTAATTGGATTAGAAAAATGCTAATAAATAAGTGTATGCTATTGGGTTAGACGTTTTGGGCAACGGTGTCCTGTTCTGCCGCCCTCAGCCTATTGGTTTTAGGGTCGAAATCACCCCGTTTCACACGATCTCTAAGCCAAAAATCTATTAGAAGAGTTATTCAGAATGGCATTTAAGTCTCTATTTAGTTTGTTTTCGAGTGATCTTGCGATCGATCTGGGCACTGCCAATACTTTGGTCTATGCAAAGGGTCGTGGGATCGTTGTATCAGAACCTTCAATTGTTGCAATAAATAAGGTTACGAATCAGGTTGAAGCGGTCGGCCGCGATGCGAAAGAGATGCTTGGCCGTACGCCGGGCAACATCGTCGCGATCCGTCCGATGAAGGACGGCGTTATCGCGAACTTTGAGGTCACGGAGAAGATGCTTCAGCATTTCATCCGAAAGGCGCACAACGGCAAATCCTGGGTTCGTCCGCGTGTCGTTATCGGCATTCCATCCGAGATCACGCAGGTTGAACGCCGAGCCGTCGAAGATTCGGCATATCGCGCAAAGGCGTCCGAAGTTTATCTGGTTGAAGAGGCTATGGCAGCCGCAATTGGTGCCGGCCTCCCGATCACCGAGCCACACGGCAACATGGTCGTTGATATTGGAGGCGGAACTACCGACATTGCGGTAATTTCGTTGTCGGGCATCGTTTACTCGCGAGCGGTGCGTGTCGCAGGCAACGAAATGGACGACGCCATCACTCAGTACATCAAAAGAAAGTACAACCTGCTTATCGGTGAGCGCACCGCTGAAGCGATCAAGATCGCATTGGGAAGCGCATTTCCGCTCGAAGAGCCTTTGTCCATGGACGTTCGCGGCCGCAATCTGATCGAGGGTATCCCGAAGACGATCACGATGACCGACGAAGAGATCCGGGAAGCTCTATCTGACGCGATCGCCACGATCATAAATGCGGTTCGCGTGGCCCTCGAGCGCACACCTCCGGAACTCTCCGCTGACATCGTCGAGCGCGGCATCGTGCTTACCGGCGGCGGAGCACTCCTAAAGAATCTCGACAAACGCTTAATGATCGAGACGGGTCTTCCGGTCGTCATTGCGGACGACCCGCTCTCATCGGTAGTTCTGGGCACGGGCAAAATGCTGTCCGATTTCGAACTCCTAAAGCGGGTCAAATGGGATAATTCATTGATGACAGGCAGTTAAGGACGAGTAGAGATCCGAGTGTGATGAGAAAAGATCAGCTCCTCTCTTCACCCACGCAGCTTTACTCTCGACTCTTCTAATGGTTGAGCGAAGTCAAACCGAAGTATGGCGGTTAGCCCCGTGGCTTATGATCGCCCTGCTCTTGGTCAACTTTATTTTGATGGCGTTTGAGGCCCGCGAGATCACGACGGGTCAGAGAGTGATCCGTGCCTGGACGCAGACTGCGGCAGATTTTGTCCAGTCCCCGGTTACTACGATCACTTCAGGCATTTCTAATTACTTCGTCTCGATCTCAAATCTTCGCTCCGCACAGAGCGAGAATGACCTGCTCAACCAGCGTGTCCAGGAACTTGAGGTAGAGTTGAAACAGAAGCAGGAGCTCGCGTCTGAGAACGCTCGCCTTAAGGCGATGCTCGATCTCAAGGAGCAAAGCCGTTACAAGGTACTTACCGCACGCATCATAGGTCGAGATCCGTCGGTTTGGTTCGATTCTTCGATCGTCAATCGAGGCAGCCTCGACGGCGTCGCTCTCAATATGCCGGTGGTCGATGATGGCGGATTGATCGGACGGGTGACCGCTGTTAGTCCATTGACCTGTCAGGTAGATCTGGTGACGCGTAACAAATCGGGCTTGGGTGCGGTAATCGGGCAGATCGGCGAGTCGAACGCTCTCGGCGTAATAAGCGGGACAGGTAAGAGCGATCTCCTCGAGATGCGTTATGTACCGGGCACGGTTGATGTCAAGGTTGGCCAGCCCGTTTTCACGAGCGGCCAGGATGGTATTTACCCGGCTGGCCTAAAGGTAGGAGAGATCGTGAATGTTATTTCCGGCTCCGCAACTACACCGCACCAGATCCAGGTAAGGCCTGCGTCGCGGCTCAGCTCGATGCAGGAGGTCGGAATTTTGCTTTACGAGCCGCCGGAGCGAACCCAGTATGATCAAAAGCTCCCTAATGCGACCAAGGAAACTAAGAAATAGCTGCTAGTAAAGATGGAAGGCGTCAAGCTGACAATCTCACTGATCATTGCGATCGCACTCCAGTGGACGTTACGAAACGTCGCTGAGCCCTTCGCTTATGTTGACCTCCCGCTGATCATAATTGTCTACGCAGCACTGCAGCGAAACTCCATCCGAGCGCTTATTTTCGGTACTTTAGCCGGACTCGCGGTTGATGCATTAAGCGGCGGGTTACTCGGCGCGAGCGGGTTCTCAAAAACCGTTGTCGCATACGTGGTTTCAGAGATCGCTCGCCGCGTTTACCTGGACAACCTGCTGCTTAGGATACCCGTCATAGCTGGAGCATGTTTGTTAGACGACCTGGTCTATTACGGTTTGCACCGGTTGTTCGGGCAGCCGCCGGCGGGCGATCCACTTACGACAATAGCTTACTCGCTTATCGGAACAACTATTGTCGGTACGCTTGTATATCTTTTGCTGCAGAGTTTCTCGGGTGAAAGAAGTCCCCGGCGAAAGAGAGATATGTTTACTCCGCGTCGGCAAACTCGCCGACGAAATCCAATTCGGCTTGGTAAATAGTATAGCGAGGAAGAATGAAGATCGGTGACCAGATTCAGAATTTAGGGGCAAGGGTCGGAACGATCCAGGTCCTCGCATTTGTTCTGCTCACGCTGCTCGGCGTGCGGTTGTACTTCCTGCAGATCGTTCGCGGCGAATACTACAATGACCGGGCCGAAAGCCAGCGAGTACGGTTTATTCCCATTCCGGCTCCGCGCGGAGCGATCTTTGACCGGTACGGCAGGCTCCTGGTCGATTCGCGGCCGACCTACAACGTAGTTCTCTCTAACGAACCTCTCAAGAATATTAAGGTCGCGGAGCGTGTAGACGACTATTCTCGCGGCCTGAATCTCGACCGGCAGTTCGTGGTCGAACGCCTGAATCTCATAAAACAGCAGAACGAATTCGAGGCGATGGTGCTCAAGGAAAATGTCGATATGCACGACATCACCTGGGTCGAATCGCACTCGCTTGAGTTTCCCGAACTGCGGGTCGAACTCCAGCCGCAGCGGTTCTATCCGCTTGGTACCACACTTGCACACGTTCTCGGCTATGTTGGTGAGATCAGCCCGAAGCAGCTTGAGGACCCTGAGTATCAGGAGAAGGGATTCAGGCCGGGTGACATCATCGGAAAGGGCGGTATCGAGCAATATTACGACGAATATCTCCGCGGGCGGCCTGGGTATCGGAAGGTGTTGGTCGATAGTCGCGGCCGGGTTCAAAGCGAACTCGAGGTCGTCCAGCCGCAGTCGGGCCAGGATATGATAACCACGATCGATCTTGACCTGCAGCTTGAGGCTGAAAAGAGACTGGCAGATTCGCCAACCAAGCGTGGAACGATAACTGCCATGGACCCGAATACCGGTGAGATGCTCGCGATGGCTTCAGCCCCGTCATTCGATCCCAATATCTTTGTTCGCGGCAGCTCGACCCCTGAAGGACGGCGTCAGATCGCAGCCTACTGGCAGGACGAGAAAAGGCCGCTATATAACCGTGCGATACAGGGACGCTATCCGCCGGGATCGACGTGGAAGATCCCTGAATCGCTGGCCGGGCTGCAGCAAGGCGCTATAACCGTCGAACATTCAAATCTTGCATGCGGCGGCGGTATTACGATCGGAAACAAGTTCACTCGTTGCATGGGCAGTCATGGGTCGCCGCCGCTAAGCTACGCGATCACAAAGTCCTGCGACGGCTATTACTACCGCCTTGCACTGAAGATGAAGATCGAGGGCGTGATCCAGATGGTCGAGACGTTTGGCTATGACAAGCGTTCAGGTATCGATCTTCCTAACGAAAAGGTGCCGCAGACACCGAAATCCTGGATGCCGTGGGTGGTCAAGAACGAAGGCAAATGGAGCGATATCCGCACAGTGTATTCAGGTATCGGCCAGGATACCGTCGTGGTGACCCCTATCTCAATGCTGCGGGCGGTAGCGTCGATCGGGATGCGGGGCAAGATGTACGTTCCTCATTTTTTGAAGGAGTTCAGGCCGATCGCCGCCGTCGGTAATGTGGGAGAACCTAACTACTTCGAGGCGCGTCCCGGGTTTGGTTTCCAGCGCCCTGAACCGAAACTGATCGAAGCTACAGATGCACAGTGGGATGTTGTGATCAAGGGTATGTGGGGCGTGGTAAATGGCGGCGGCACAGCCGGATCGATCCGGATTCCGAATTTCGAGATCGCGGGCAAGACCGGTACCGCCCAGGTCGCCGAACTCGGAAAGGATGTTGGTGCCAAAAAAGACCATGCGTGGTTTGTGAGTTTTGCCCCTGCTTATAAGCCGGAAATAGCTGTGATCGCTTTGATCGAGAACGTCGGATTTGGCGGCAGCTTTGCGGCTCCGGCGGCTAAGGGCGTCTACGAATCGTACCTCTCGAAACATCCACGCCAGACATCGGAGACTACGGAGGTCGCAGCTAATTAGTAGATGGTCGCAATCCTTGAAAAACGCGATCTTAGGGACTTCGATTGGCTGACCGCCCTCCTGGCGATCACGATCGCTGCCTTCGGCGTTTGGCAGATCCACAACGCTCTGCCGAGTGAAGGATATTGGACCAAGCAAATTTACGGAATCGTTCTCGCACTCGTCGCGTTCGTCATTGTTGCGTTCAATGACTACAGAAGATTTATCGATTCGGCTCCGATATTCTATGTCATAGGCCTCGTATTGCTACTTCTTGTACTCACCCCGCTCGGCGTTCAGGTAAATGGCCAAAAGGCATGGCTTCGTATTTTTGGGCTTCAGTTTCAACCGTCAGAGATCGCTAAAATACCGACGGTCCTGATGTTGGCCAAGTATTTCGGCGCACGCAAACCCACTAATCTCAAGCTGAAAGAAATGCTGATCGGCGGGGCTATCTTTGCCGGCCCGGTCGCGCTGATCATGCTCGAACCCGACGCGGGCCAGGCGATCACGTATTTTCCTATCCTGGCCGCGGTCTTCTTTCTGTCGGGGCTCAAGATCCGCTACGTCGTTCTGGCCGTAGTTGCTGTCGCGATCATGATCCCGGCGGGATGGTACGTTGGTGTGCAGACTGGTAAGATCAAGCGTTATCAGCAGGAGCGGATCTTGGCCATTACCAATCCCGATCAGGTCGATCCGCGTGGATACGGCTATCATACTATTCAGTCGACGATCACGGTCGGCAAGGGCGGCCTCGCCGGGATCCAGGGCGAGACCGAGACATCCCAAAGCGTTTTGAAGTTCCTGCCTGAGCCGCAGACGGATTTTATCTTTGCGGTTACGGCCGAGAACACAGGCTTCATAGGCTGCGTTTCCCTTTTGCTCGCCTATGCATTACTGCTCTCTCGCATGATCGCCGGTGCACGCGAGGCTTCGGACCGTGCCGGAATGCTTGTTATAATGTCGATCGTGTGCGGAATGGTATTTCAGATATTCATGAATATCGGGATGGCCCTCGGCATACTACCGGTGATCGGTGTTCCGCTGCCGCTGATGAGTGCCGGACTGTCGGCGATCCTGTCGACGTTTATCGCGATCGGGTTTGTGGTTAGTGTTAAGCTGCGTCGTTTCGTCAACTAGGAGGTTTTCAAGGTGGCAGTAGATGTTAAAAAGTTTAGATCTGCGGAATCGGTGAGCAATGGCTCGGGCAAGAGCTTTTTCTCCGGTCTCGTTTTCCTATTTGCTTCATTGCTGCTGGCGTTGTCGGCCGGAGCCCTGACCGGGGTACTCGCCTCTTATTACCTCAATAACTCTCGTTACTCCGTCGAGGTTTCAGCACTTGCGACCTACCGCCCGCCGCAGGTGACGACCATTTACGCTGATGACGGCGAAACGGTACTTGCCGAGTTTGCCCTCGAAAAGCGTATCCCTCTCAAGATACAGGACGTCCCCGAAAAAGTGACCGATGCTCTCCTCGCGATCGAGGATTACCGCTATCGAGATCATATCGGTATCGATCCGTATCGTATCCTGGGCGTGGTTTTTAAGAACTTGACCACGGGCAAGACGGAGGGAGCGTCGACGATCACGCAGCAGCTCGCCAAGAACTTGTTTCTTTACAAGGATCAGACCTATACCCGAAAGGTGAACGAATGGGCCGTCGCCCTGCAGATCGAGCGCCTTTATACAAAGGACCAGATACTCGAGATGTATATGAATTACGTCTTTCTCGGGGCAGGAGCCTATGGGTTTGAGGCCGGTTCAAGGACCTATTTTGGCAAGTCTGTAAAGGACCTCAATCTCGAGGAAGCCGCATTGCTCGCGGCGATCCCTAAATCGCCTGAGTATTCGCCGACCCGCAATATGGAAAAGGCGAAGACCCGCCGCGACATCGTGCTTGACCAAATGGTCAAGTACTTCCCCGACAAGTATTCACAGTCTGAGATCGATGCCGCAAAGGCCAAGCCGATCCAGCTTGCGTCGACCGCATTTTATCAGTCACAGCCCAAGTCGACGGCTTGGGATTATCCCATCGAAGAGATCCGGAAATATCTTGAAGAAAAATACACTACGCGTGTTGCTCAGGGCGGGTTGAAGGTCTATTCCACTATCAATGTTGAGGCTCAAAAGATCGCAACGCGAGTAATACGCGAACGACTTCGGGCCTATGACCGCGGACGGGCGTGGCGTTCAGATTACAAGAATATACTTGTAAACGAGAATGACGAACCGATGACTGATGACAAGGAGATCGCAAAGACCCTTGAAACCTTTAAGCATCCTGATTGGTTCGGCGACGAGTATAAAGAGGGTGAATACATAAAGGGCCTTGTGATGAGGTCTAATCCCGGCTCTGACGAGGTCGGAGTTCGCTTTGGCCGTTACAAGGCCATTGTACGCGCGGGAAATATGGGCCGCAGCGGGCGCCGGCCGACCGCGGAATTAAAACCGGGCTATCTTGCCGAGTTTCTGATCAAGGGCGTCGACAAAGAGAAGCAGACGCTGGAGGTTGAGCTTTCTCAGGTGCCCGAGGTCCAGGCCTCGATCGTTACCATCAACGCCAAGAATGGTGAGATCGTCTGCATGGTCGGCGGTTACGATTTTGCTACAAACAAATTCAATAATGCCACGCAGGGACTCAGGCAGACAGGCTCGGCGTATAAACCCTTCGTTTATACCGCGGCGGTCGAGGACGGAATGACGCCCGATATGATCGTGAGCGGCGCTCCGATAAAACGCGGTGGCTGGACCCCTCACAATTACGACGGCAGCCTGAGCCACGGCAACGTGCCAATGCGTATCGCTCTTGCCAAATCGTACAACATTGCCGCCGTTCATCTGCTTGAGCAGGTCGGCATCCAGGCCGGAGCTCAGATGGTTCGCCGGTTCGGTATCTCAAATCCGATGGCCCCGAGCCTTCCGTCGGCGCTCGGTGCTAGCGAGGCGTCGCTGCTTGAGATGACCGCTGCTTATTCGTCTTTCCCGAACAAGGGCGTGCGCATGGCTCCGCATTTGATCCGTAAGGTTTACAATCGCGACGGCAGTCTGCTCGAGGAGTTTGACGGCAGCGCGTCGAAGGTCACCAGCGAATATGTCGCGTTGACCATGGTCGACATGATGCGCGGCGTCGTCCAAGGCGGCGGTACTGCGACCGGTGCCAGTGCCGGCGGCCATCCTCTCGCGGGCAAGACCGGTACTGTGAACGATCACACCGACGTCTGGTTCATCGGCTACACTCCGACTTACGCGACGGGTGTATGGATGGGAAACCCCCTGAGAAAGGAATCACTGGGTGCGGGCATGACAGGCGGCCACGGGGCAGTGCCATACTTTACGTCGTTCATGGTGCCGTTCATGAAGGACAAGCCACGGGAATCATTCCCATCGGTGCCGCCAATGCCGTCTGAGGTCAAGCGTGCCAGCGAACTTCGTAAAAGAGAAGAACTCGAAAAGCTCGAGGAGGCCGATATCGCGGGACGAAAGACCGGGATAGTGTTCACACCGGGGACAAAGATAGACCCGAACGCTCCTTTGCCGGGCGAACCGGGTGGGGAGGTGCCTAAGGCTGACGGACCGGTCACCACAAAACCCGCAGAGCCGCCGGCCGATAAGCCGATCGTGGTCAAGCCGATCACCGTGCAGCCAACGCCGAAGCCGGCTGCTCCGGTCGACAAGCCTGACGGCAGCAAGAGGAAGGGTAAGAAAGGGGACGGCTAGCCTGAATAGGTAATAATGAAAAATGGGGGACAGGTCAGATCGATCGTCCCCCATTTCTTCGTAGCGTCAGCCAGGCTCATTTACAAAACTCGCCCAGATAGTAAGGCAGCATCTTTCTCCACCATGGCCAGTCGTGGTTAACGTCATAGCCCCATAACTCAAGACGGTGCGGGATGCCCTTTGAATGAAGAACTTTCGAGAGGTCCCGGCTGCGGTCCGGTGCCTCATACGAGCCCTGCCCGGTCACGATCACAATAGAGTCAGCCTGACGCAATCGCGGCAGATGATGACCGTCATCGAGATTTTTGAGGTACATCATCGGATTGTTGAAGTAAACGTTGTCGTCGAAGTAGCTCTCAAGATAGTTGTAAATATCATAGCTGCCGCTCATCGCTATAGTGCCGCGAAAGGCGTCAGAATGTTTGAAATAGGTATTTGCCGCGAGAAAGGCTCCGAGCGACGCACCCGTGGTCAACGGCCTCGCATCCTGCCCGCATTCGTTTCGGATCAGTGGCAGTACTTCGTCCGTGATGTATTTGTCATATCGAGCAAGCATCTCGACCTTCCAACCGGGATGCGACTCTTTATTGAGCAGGCTGTAACGATTGACCGAATTTATCGAGTATGCCCTGATCAGCCCGTTGTCGAGGAAATATTTGATCGAATCGACGAGATGGAACCGCTCGTATTCGAGATAGTCCGCCGCCGCGGTTGGGAACATTAACAGCGGGTACCCCGCGTGCCCATACGCCACGAGCGGCATATCCATGCCGAGGTTGTTGCTAAACCAGGTTGTAGTTTCACGTCTCATTATTTATTGTTCATTCTCCGGATCATCTAAGTACCATAAAATCCCGCACGGTTGAATTGTAGCCGCCGTTATCGACCACTTTTCCGTCTTTATCGACCAATTCGAGTGCGATCACATGACGCCCGGATTGAATTCCGGCGAGCCAGATCGGGGCCCATTTCTCGATGAACTTAGGCTCGCCATTGTCGATAGTGTACCTGACCTTAAATTCGCCTCCGTCACCCGTAAGCTTAGCGTTGGCGAGCCAAAAATCTACCATTATTGCGTTGGTGTCTGCGCCTTTGTATTCACCTTTGGGTCGGCTATAGGTCAGCAGCGGCTTTGTTGCATCGACCTGCCCGGCGGTACTCATTTTCATGTCTTTGCCTTCCGGCGTAGGCGCCGAATTCGCATTGGCCATGGTATTACCGGTATTGGTCGTCGTTGGTTTCTTTTCATCGGCACCGCCGTTCTTGACCGAGAATTTCACCATCTGAAACGCACCGTCGTTCTTATACGATTCGTGCCAGGGCCGGGACGGAAACACGCGTATCGTATGTTCGCCGTCAGCCACGTTGCGGAGCTCAAATTCATGGTCAAGGTTGTAATAGGCCTCGTAGGGTTGGTTGTCGAGTATCACATGAACGTGGTTGCCCATCTTGGTCTCAGGGTCCATATGCGGCATATAGCCTTTCAGGTCGCCTGAGATCTCGAGCTTTACCTTCACGATCGCACCGTTGATGACTGCGGCGGGTTTGGGCTCTACTATCTTGATGGTAGGCATCGCCGAGTCCTGCTCACCGCGGTTCGCCATCATAGCCGCGATAAGTGCGGGGCGTTCAACGACCGAGATGGACTGGACCTCTTCTACCGGAGAATTCACATTCGCCTGCTGTCCGCCGCAGGCAGAAAACAGTACTGATGATGCCAAAAATATGATGGTCGGATACCTTTTCATTTAGTCACCTCGTTAGATGTGCAAGGCCATAGTCCCTGCCTTGCCGGCCGCCGATGCCGTGCCCGTATATTCAAAAATCGCTCGGAAATTAACCTCGATCCGGTCTTCGACCGTGGCGATATCGATCTCTCTGCCGAGCAGCCGTTCCATTGACGTTACCGGTTCACCTTCGCATGCGATGATCCAGTTGTAATAGCTGAGATCGGTGGTCACATTCAATGCGAATCCGTGTGTCGTTACCCAGCGTTTGATATGTACACCGATCGCAGCGACCTTTCCCTCTGCCGTATGGACGCCCGTCAGTCCCTCGATGCGAAAAGCCGCGATGTCAAAGTTAGCCATTGTCCTGATCAGCACTTCTTCTAGATCGCGGACGTATTTGTGGACGTCCTCGCGGTCCGGCGACAGGCTGATTATCGGATAGCCCACGATCTGGCCCGGGCCGTGATATGTTACGCGTCCGCCGCGGTTGATCTCGAAAACCTCGACGCCCAACTGCCTGAGCATCTCGGCGGTCGCAAGCACGCCGTCATTCTTTGATCGGCGTCCGAGGGTAAATGTGTGAGGGTGTTCGAGCAGCAATAGGTGGTCGCGATCCCGTGTTGAGATCACCTCGGCCTCCCGCTCTTTTTGCAGTTCGAGAGCATCGGCGTAGCCAACCCTGCCGAGTCTGTGAACCTCTAAACACCGCTGTTGCATTACAGCTATGATAAAATTTTTACAGGCATTTGAACAGGATGGGAATTTTATGAAGCCACAACATTTGATCGTATTAGCTATAGTGGCACTGTTGGCCTTTTCAGGCTCGGCGTCGGCTCAGAAGAAGCCCGTCAAAAAGACCACAACCGCGAAAAAGCCTGTTGCTGCCAAGACTGTAGTGCCGCCGCTCGATGTCCGGGCCGCCCGGGAAAAAGTGGAGATACAGTTAGGTAACGTACAGCAGTTTGTTGATGTTCTCGGGCCGATCGCACAAGGCATCGAAGATCTGGAAGCATCAGCAAAAACCAAGCCCCTTGCAAAATCGGCCGCGGATAAGAACGCTGCGAACAAGCAAAAAGTGGTCGAGGCGATCCGGAATTTGAAAACCGGCCTTTCGACGCTCGAAGCAGAGTTTCGCACAAAGGCCTCGCTGCAGAAATATCTGCCGAGCATTCAGGGGATCACCGATCTTGCCGGCGAATCTGAGGATTCGGCGATCGCGGGCAGGTTTGTTGCGGCAAAAGATCCGCTCAGAGACGTCATCAAACGGCTGACCGATACGCAGGCAGTGTTGCCTAAGTAGCCGATAGGCGCGTTATGCAGATCAAAAGGGCAGGAGCGAGATCGACTATCTCGGTCACTTGCCCTTTTTCCATTTCCACGATCTTCACCGGAATGTCTAAGGCTTTTTGAGGGGTGCTAGATCTGTGCCCGGTTTTGCGGGATCGCACACTTCGGTCTCACCGCTCTTGGCCAACGAGCCTTTGAGTTCAACGGCGGGCAATCCAAGCCTCTCGCGGATAAATTTTTCACCCTCGGTCATGATCATCTCTCCGTTGATCACGTGGGCCTTTTTGACGAGAAAGTCGCCCTTCTTCTCAAAAGCGGCAGGCTCGAGAAGGATGTACCACGGCGAACCCCATTTCCGCGTGTCGCCGACCGCCTTGCGGTATTCAGCATGTCGGGTCTTTTCTCGGTCCGCACGATCGGTCGACTCATAAACGACGGGGAAAGTTATCTTCATGAATTCAAGATTGTTCTTCATCGAGTCGATCGGATCGTATTCCGCGATGCCTACTATCTCAAGGCCCTTGTCCTTATATTTGTCG
>CAZJFB010000018.1:12531-27070 GCA_964545145.1 uncultured Chloracidobacterium sp.
CGGCGAAATACTTCATTGTGCCCATATTTTCGGTTGATGAAAGACTATATGTTCAGATGCCAAACTTCAAGAATAAAGTTGGCGGATATGATCGGGAACCACCGGCAGCTACATTTCATCTCGCAGGTTAAAATCCTTGTGTATCTGTGTTAATCTGTGACTTCATTATTTCTTTTAACGGTATTCAGTCATGGCAGACACACCAACAGTTTCGAACATCTTTCGGCGAGCACTGGAAATGCGTTCCGCGGATCCGGGAGGGTCGTTCGATGACCTAAAGGCAAAGATCGTCAGCGAATTCAGCGGCAAGCCATTTCCGCAGACCGCGTACCTCACTATCCCTGAGTACGACAATATTGCTCCTGAAGAGGATTGGACGGCGGGCCTGCCTGTCGTGTTGCGCGGCATCCAGAACGAAGACTGGAATGACATCGCCCTTGGCATCATCATTAGTCTCGAACAGGTTGAGAACTATCCAAAACAATCCGGTCGTGAAGACGATCCGGCTAAAGAATGGCGTAACCGGGATAAGGGCATCGCCGGTGCGGAAGAGAAGAACTTCGAAAAGTGGATGCCCGACGACCTGATGGCGATCGCCAAGCGAAACGCAGGCTCCTGATCGCCGTTCGGGATCATAAATCGATCACAAGTCCGTCCTCGGCCTGCGTGACCTCGCACGGAGGCGAGTAGGCTGCAACTTCCTTCGAAAACTCTACATTGTCCCACTCGGGATAAAAGTGCGTCAGCATTGCACGCCGTGGCTTTGCCTTGCGGATAATAGGTATTGCTTCGACAAGCTCAAGGTGCTTTTCGACCGGCTTATTTCTAAAAAAGCTGCACTCCAAGATAAACAGGTCAACTCGGTTTCCGAGCGTTGCCAATGTCTCGTCGGGGGCCGTATCTGCCGAATAGGCCAACGTTTTCTCGCCATCCCTGATGTGTAGAGCATGACTCTCGCGAGTATGAGGCGTTTTCACGGCCGTAGCCTCAACACCGGTCACGATCTCAAATGGCTCCAGTGCCGAGACCTCAACGACCTCGACCGGGAAAGGCTGATCGAGTAAGCGGTAATCATTCGCAAGGCTAAAGCTGTCGATCAACCTGTTCAAACCCACCGGGCCGAAAATACGCAGCGGCTTTGCTCTATTAGCCGTCTCGGCAGCATGCTTCGTTCCCGCAAGCAGTGGTGCCAGCCCTCCGACGTGGTCAAGATGAAAATGCGAGATCCAAATCGCGTCGAGGTTCGGCCAGTCAAGGCCATTCACAGCCATCCGTGAGGCGATCGACGCCGAACAGTCGAGTAAGACCGTGCCGCTGCTCGTCTCGAGCCAATAGCCGGAACTCGCCCGGCGCGGATGCGGTACCGTCGTTCCTGAACCTAGAACGTAAAGTCTCATTCTCCTATAGAAAGTATGATTTCGGTCTCAAGATTTCAATCCCGGCATCGGGCATTGTTTTTGGAGCGGCGAAAAAATGTATTCACTTTGTGAGAAACGTTGTGTTATGCTTGCAACAGTTTCCTAGGAAAAACGTATGGCTTACTATCAAAAACGATTGAACATTGAACACGACGGAAATTGGCGTACAACTCCAATACTTAAAGCAAGATACATGTTCGATCCGTATTTGAACGGTATGACCCGGGTATGCACCCGGTATGACCGGGGCCATAACTAAGAAAATGTTCAATACAAAGGAGGAATCAAGCATGTCAACATCTAAGATCACCATTTCAATACCCGAATATATGCTCTCTCACGTTCACCATCAGATGGGGGAGGTCGGATATGCCTCGGTCAGCGAGTATATTCGCGAGCTGATTCGTCGAGACTTGAGGGAAAGCGGCCGTGACAGGAGTACGATAATGGCAGCCCACATACTTCGGGCATCTCTAAATCGTCCGGTTGATCGGTGACGCTGGGCGGGTAGCTTCGGCACCGCAGAGTCGCCTGTGTGTGATAAATTATGAGCTTATGAGCGAAGTTGATGTACTTGCCGTCTTTGCGCATCCCGACGACCTTGAACTCTCGGTCGCCGGCACAATGATCAAGCTCAAGAACTTGGGTTATCGCACAGGTGCACTCGATGTGACTCGCGGCGAAATGGGTACGCGAGGCACGGTGGAAGGGCGCGCCGTCGAGGCCGAAGAGGCCGCAAAGATACTGCAACTCGATCTGCGTGAGAATCTTGGCCTCGAGGACGGACACGTCTTCGTTGGAGACGACGAACGAGTAGCGTTGGTAAGAGCGTTGCGGCGTTTGAAGCCCCGGGTGATATTGACGCACCATGAGGGCGATTCGCACCCAGATCACGATCACATTGCGAGCCTTGTGCGAGAATCGTCACGGCTCGTTGCAATGAGGAACTATGACCCGGGGACCGGCGGTGAAAGGATCGCACCGCCGATCGTAGCTCACAACGTATTCTCACGTCGCGTTCAACCGTCGTTCATTGTCGATATTTCGGAATTTCTTGACCAGAAAATGGATTCGATACGGGCTCACCGTTCGCAATTTTACGATCCTAATTCGACCGAGCCCGAGACAATGCTGACCGGCAAGACGTACCTCGATGAGATCGAGTATCGTTCGCGATATTACGGCTCGTTGATAGGCGTCACCGCTGGTGAACCATTCTATGTAAGGGAAATGCTGAATGTCGGTGATCCTTTCGCATTGCTGACGCGGCCGATGAATCTTTATTCATGATTACACCCGAAGAGATCGAACTCGACAAAAAGCTCCGTGTTCTCGAGCGGCTAAAAGATCGTCTCGCAGATCGCGAAGAGGACATGACGGACCTGCGTGCCGAGCTGGAGCGGTTTGAGGCCAGATACACGATGGACGTCGCCCGGCTCTATGCCGAGCATGACGAGATCGAGGCGCAGATCGCCGAAGAGGAATACAAACTCGTTCCCGATGACGAAGAGATCAAAAAGAAAGCAGAGGAGCTTCGCCGCCGTGCTGAGGAATCTGCTGCTCGTGCTGCCGAGGATGCCGCGAACGCAGAACTAAAATTCGATCCCACGCCCGAGGCCAAAAAGGCGTATCATGACCTCGCCCGTATTATCCATCCGGACTTGGCGCTCGATGCGGAAGAAAAGGAAAAGCGGCATGGGCTAATGGCCGAACTAAATGCGGCATACTCCGCGGGCGACCAGGTTAAGCTAAACAAGCTGGTCGAGGATTTCAGACACAGCCCTGATCTGGTATCGGGCGATTCTGTTGGTGACCGGCTGGTGCGCGCGATCAGGCAGATCTATCAGATCAGGGCGCGATTCTCCGCCTTGGATGCAGAGCGGGCTGAGGCAGAGGCATCCGAGCTATTCGATCTAAGAAGGCGGGTAGAGGCCGAGATGGCCGAGGGCCGCGATCTTTTAGCCCAGATGGCCGCGAGGACAAGCGTTCATATCAAGAAATCCGAACGCCGCCTGGCCAATCTTCGCAGTGTAAACCTTGCGCAGGAAGAATACGTAAAAGACAAATACGGTATGGATATCAAGGATTTTCGTGATGGTGCAAAAAGTTGAACACTTTTTGCTTGACACTGTTGGCGGATTGTGTAAAGTTTTTAACACCCACACAAGTTTACTCCCCAGACAAGATCTTTTATATCAACGGTTTTCGCGGGCCGCACACGCCCTGTGTGCGCCGCGGAAAAAGAGGGAGGCGGTGTGGGAGACGCCTCCCTCGCTTTTTAGATCGAGTTTCCTGCGGCAAAGCCGGACGACCACGCCCATTGGAAGTTGTAGCCGCCGAGCCAGCCCGTAACGTCAAGAACTTCGCCGATAAAGTACAGGCCTGGAACTTTCTTTGATCCCATTGTCTTCGACGATATCTCGTCGGTCGAAACGCCGCCGAGTGTGACCTCGGCACGACCGTAGCCTTCTGTTTCGGAAAATCTGACCTGTCGGCGATTGATCGCGTCGGCTAGACGCTGGATCTCGCGATCGGACAATTGGTTTAGAGGCTTATTGAGTTTGGTCTCGGCGGCGATCAGGTCGGCGATCCGTTGAGGCAATACAGAACCGAGAAAATTGGCCACGGTGCGTCGGCCGTGGCGATGTTCGCGAAAAAGGCCGTCCGCGTCCGTGTCGGGAAGCATGTCGACGGTGATCGGATCGGGCCTCTGCCAGTAATTCGAGATCTGAAGTATAGCGGGCCCGGACATTCCGCGATGTGTGAAGAGGATATTCTCGCGAAAAGTATGCTTTGCGGCGGATACGTTCGAGTCAAGCGAAACACCCGCTAAGCTTGCATTGCTCTTGCCCTGCAGGACGAGACCAACAAGCGACGGGCGGGTCTCAACGATCTTGAGGCCAAACTGCCGGGCGATGCGATAGCCAAGATCGGTGGCACCCACCTTGGGAAATGAGAGGCCGCCGCAGGCGACAACCAGAGCACTGGCACGAAAGCTGCCGTGCGATGTTTTGGTTTCGAAATCTTGATCTTTGACAATTGAATCGACCGAGCAGCCGGTGCGAATGTCAACGCGCGCTCGGCGACACTCAGCGAGCAGCATTTCGACGATCGCACGAGAATTCTCACGACAGAAAAGTTGGCCGAGCTTTTTCTCGTAATACGGGATCCGATGCTTCTCGACCAGTCGGACAAAATCGTGCTGCGTAAAGCCCGAAAGTGCCGATTTGCAGAAATGCGGATTTTGCGAGACAAAATTCTCCGCCCGCGTATCGAGATTAGTAAAGTTGCATCGGCCGCCGCCGGAAATGATGATCTTTCGGCCGACCTCGGCATTGTGCTCTATCACCAGTACGCGCCGTCCCCGCTTTCCGGCTGTGATCGCGCAGAATAGTCCGGCCGCGCCTCCGCCGATGATGATGGCGTCGTAAGTCACCTAGGCGAGATAGCGTTCCTTTAGGATTTTGACATGATGGCGAACGTGGCCGATTGCGATATTTGCCAAGGCCCGCGTAGAGATAGGTAATCCGCTCGCGATTCCCATTCGCCGAAGTGCCGTCTCATCGAAATTGGCGAGCATCAGGACGTTGCCGCGGCGATTGAGCTCAAATTCGTCGAGCATATCGGCAAAGGATCGATTGTTTGCATTTGAATTCGCAATATAGTCGTCCTGCTCAAAGCCCTCGATCGGCGTTTGATCGCCACGCGAGATCCGAAGCATTCGGTAAGCAAAGATCCTCTCACCATCGATGAGATGACTCAGCAGCTCCTTGATCGTCCATTTGCCTTCGGCGTAGGCAAACGACCCCTTATCTTCGGTAAGGTCTGCCAGAAGTGATCTAAGTTCATCGGGCTGGGCGGCAAACGCATCCCGGATATCTTCCTCGGGCACTTGGGAAATGTAATTCCCGTAATATTCACCATATTCGTCTGTCTCAGG
This sequence comes from uncultured Chloracidobacterium sp., assembly GCA_964545145.1. GTDB lineage: Bacteria > Acidobacteriota > Blastocatellia > Pyrinomonadales > Pyrinomonadaceae > OLB17. Next base: position 17,890 of record CAZJFB010000018.1, read on the forward strand.
TTTATACATCGGTCGAAGCTCCTTTTAATAGACTCAGTGTTGCGTGTAATATTATCAAAACGAGAAAACGTACGCTCTTGTCGGAAGAACTATGAAATATTTCTCTATTATGATCGTGCTGCTTGCCTTAGTAGGGCCGGCCCTTTCGCAGGGTGGCGGCAAGGCAGAGCCGAAACGGATCCGTTTTTCCCCCGGCAACTCGAGTGCGGTCGTTACGGGATCTCTTTCGAACGGTCAGGAGATGGAATACGTGTTTGGAGCGAGCAAAGGGCAGACTGTCACGGTCAGCAATTCTAAGACTTCGCTATTCGATTTCAAGATATTCAGCGAAGAGAATTTTTCCGAGGGTGATTTTGATAGTTCGAGGACTTACAGCTTCGTTGTGCCGGAGTCGGGCGACTATATGTTCTTTGTCCGGAAAAAGCAGGTTCAGACGCCCCGGACGGCGAGGTTTTCACTTTCGATCACGATTCGCTAAATGATATCGCGGCAATAGATCGTGATCTCGGCGGCAGAGTAGGGGTAAAGACAGGAGTTTCTGATGACAAGGTCGATTATTTTGATGTTCATGGTCATCGCCTTTTCGGCTATCACGTCGTTTGCACAGGGCGGCGGCAAGGCTGAGCCGGGAAGGGTTAAGTTCCAAAAAGGGAAGACGATGACGACGCTTACCGGTTCGTTATCTGGTGATCAGGAACAAGAATTTGTTTTTGGAGCGCGAAAGGGCCAGAAGGTGTATGTTACTAATTCTGACTCGCTGCGCTTCGCGTATCGGGTTTTCAATGACGAGGTAAGCTATGAGAGTGTTGACCTAGCCGTGCCAACTATGGAATTCGTAGTGCCTACGACCGGTGACTATATGCTCTTCGTCCGACGGGCAAATAGCTCACCTCGCAAGGCCAGGTTTTCGATCACTTTGGCGATCAAGTAGCAGTTTTAGGAGATCAATTGAATATGAAAAGAGCGTTTTTGATTTTTGGCGTAGCCCTTATAGCCTTGATGACCTTGTCTCAAACAGGTACTCAAGCAGTGAGTCTCACATTTGCCGACCGTTTTGCTTCGGCAGCCCCGGTGGGCGAGAGCGGAACCTATGGATTCGACAAGGCCCACTCCGCTATCGGTTTCAAGGTTAGGCACAATGGTTTGATCGATATCCCCGGATTCTTTCGAGACTTCACGGGGAGCGTGAATTATGATGCAAAGGATGTCACGAAATCGACCGTTGAATTTACCGCCAAGGCGACCAGCGTGGATACAGGAGTTGCCGCTCGTGATAACCACCTCAGATCGGCCGACTTTTTTGAGGTCGCGAAGTTCCCTGATCTTACCTTCAAGAGCAGCAAAGTCGAAAAGAAGGGCAAGGGGTATATAGTGACCGGGGATCTTACAATGAAGGGAGTGACCAAGACGATCTCATTTCCATTCAATATTTCGGGATTCCTGCCGGCGGGAGAGCGAAGCACTGCCAGAATGGGTTTTACGGCGGAGACAACACTTAATCGCCGCGATTATGGGATCAACTATGGCGGCAATATCCCGGGAACAAATACTCCAGTGATCTCGGACCAGATCGCGATCCGTATTGAGGTCGAGGCGCCTGCTCCTCGTCCCGCGGCTCCGGCAGGAGCGAAACCTGCTAACTAGAAAGAGATAAAGGGAAGGAAGGCGATTGCAAAGCGGCGGCCGCTCTTTGTGTCGCCTTTCCTACTTTCTGTTAGTGACTTCTTCAAAAGAAATGTCGTAGATCGCGTATTTCTCCCATTCATTGAAGTCAAAGTGCCACCATTCTTCCGGGTTAACGGTAAACCCATTTGCCTCCATCAACTGACGGAGCTTATCGCGGTTATTTCTTTCCTCTGCAGTGCCGCCCGAATAGTTGGGAGAGGCACTTTCCGTGAATTCGTCGAATTCCGAAGGCATCGCTACAGCCTTGCCGGTCTTTAGATTATAGATCCCCAAGTCCACCGCACATCCGCGGTTGTGCTTTGAGCCTTTTGCCGGATCAGCGACGAATTTCTTTTGATCTTCGCGGACGCTCTCCCAGAACAGCTTCGTGATCGACCAGGGCCGATAGCCGTCGTATATCACGATGCCGAGTCCCTGGCGGGCAAGCCAGTGATGCACCCTTATTACACCCTCGGCGGCGGGTCGCTGCAGGAATGCGCGAGCCTCAGGATAGACCGGCTTTCCGACAAAATTGTCAGCCGTTGCGTATTTGATATTAAGCTTGATGGTCTTGTCGAGTTTTGTGAGTTCTACCAAATCGGCCTCGCGTTTATTGGCCTCTTTCGGTGGGTCGCTCTGCGCGTTGACGCCCGAAAAGAGAAAAAATATTACCGTCGCAGCGACGCAATTTATGATGGTTTTACGCCTAAGCATATTGACGGAGCCCGCGAATTGAAATTCCGCGGCAAAATGGATAACTTGAGAATTGTAGCTTATGAGCGAGCAGCCCAACAAGAAACGATGCCCGGCACGAAAATGGACCAAACGTGCGGGCATCATTGCCTTTCTTTTCTTTCTCGGGAAAGGTCTCGTATGGCTTGGTGTTGCGGCAGCCGGTGCCTATTACGCGCTTAACTGAACGGCTTTATCGGCGTAGGCTCGGGCTCTGGCTTAATATCCTCATCCAGGATCCTCACCTCGCTTCCGTACTTCTGGTAGTTCTTAAAACGGATCAGGTTTCTGGTCTCGTACACCTTATTAGCTTCAGACATGGTCAGGCGGACATCAGAGACCAAGGGTAGAAGATATCTGGTGTCTTCGATCTTGACCCAGTCGTAGTCGATCAAACGTTTGGCCGTTCGAACCGGAAAGCCTGCCGGAATATCCGTCGCCTCACTTTCTACTTTCAGGACCCGGGCATCTTCGCGGTCAACCCATATCCGGCCTTTCATACCTGTAATGGTCGACAACGTCGATGCTCCGACGGACGTGATCAACTGCTTAGCCCGATCTTTATCAACCGAAAATTCGTAAACGATCGTTCTTCGTCCACGAATTAGGTCTAATTCGACGGCCTGAAATGCCGACCGGCTTTCCGGCTTGAAGATCGTTGCAAGCATCGTAACAAACTCGCCGGTCGAGCTTGTGCCGCCAACTTCCTGATAATTGTCCTTTGCCTGCGGAGAGTTCTGGAGAGCTCCGTTGACCGAGAGCAGTTTATAGTTTTCCTCACCGGTCGATCGATAGCTAACCGCAACGACCAGGTTGTCCAAACTTCGAAAGTTCCCCGTGCCGGCATAGGCCGCAGACCGTTGGATCTGCTGCTTGACGACGAAATCCGGCATCTCGTCGACAGCTTCGAGGGTATTTTTAGTGGTCGTCTCTAGCAGCCTGCTCAATTCGCCCGAAGCCGGCAGCTGAGCTCCCATTGGATTTTGGCGCCGCCGCTCCGCTTCTTCCAAAGCCCGTTTCAAGTCTTCGTTGTTGGCCCCTTTTGACCGTGTCAGGGAACGAAGCCCGTCGTTTACCACAAAGTCGATACCGCGCTTTCTTAGGGCATCAATAACCTGCGCTCTCTTCGAGGGCGTGGCCTCTAAAGCGTAGAGCATTTTGACATACTCCGCTTGAGTCAACGGCCTTTCCTGTGCGGTCGCGGGCAATAGAAGAACCAGCGTAAATATCGTGAAAACAATGTGTTTCATCAAAATGAAGATGCTCACTGACAATAATACGTTGTTTGCGCTTCGCCGGCCAAGACCGGGGCGACATCGGTTTCGGCACATTTTGGTACCGATCTTGGATCATTTCTGGCACGAACATTGCACAAGAACAGGAAATCACAAATGGTGACCTAGCCGGTTTCCGGCCCGTTCATTCCGATCGATAGACAGGAGTAATAGAAATGAAAATTTGGTCCTCGGTATTCGGCCTACTGAAGATTATGGCCCTATTGTCTGTGTTGTTCACATCGGTTGCCTTGGGGCAAGCGGGGCCTGCGTCGGTTCCGGAAAGTGTTTCCGTTCCGTCGGACACGAAAAAGATGCCTGAGAGAACGGCCAAACCGCCGAGCAGCATAAAAGTCACCTTTTCGCCTAACGAGCAGGGCGTAGCGTTCGTTGAGGTAAATGGGGAGCGCGTTCGCATTGACACGGCCAAAGGAACGTACGGTCCAGTTGATCATGGAGTTAATGCTGAGAGCAGCGCTACAGTCAAACCAACTCCATCAGATACTACTACTACTAACGGCGAAAATGGTTCGCCTAAGAAGGATAAGGATGACGGCCGATTTGACTTTCAACGAGGGTATGAACCATTTGATTACCGTGTCGTCAATGTTCCGACGCCCAAGCATGTTCCAAAAGGTACTTGGAATCTGGCTTTCACACACCGGTTCACCCAGCAGATCGATCCGATACGAACAAGTGCACGCAGCCTGTTTGGGCTCGACAGTTTTGGCATCGCATCTTTCGGTATCAGCTATGGAATTACCGACAAACTCTATGCCTCGGCGTACCGTTCGCCGGTTTGCCAACGAGGGCTGTGCAAGGTTATCGAGGTCGGCGTCGGCTATAACTGGATCGCAATGGACAAGAAGTCGCCCATTGCCTTGACGACATATGCTAGTGTCGAGGGAAACGACAACTTTACAGAGGAATTCACATATAACCTTCAGGCGATGTTTTCGGGCAGAGTTGGAAAGCGAGTTCATCTCTTCTTTTCGCCAGCGGTTCATTTGAACTCAAACGGGCAAAGGCGCTTCGATCCAAGACCGAACGACTATTTTCCACCGGCCGCAGTGGCGAACACATTCCGTCTCCCAACCCATGGAGCGACGTTTGGATTTGGAGCTAGTGTGTTGATCACTCGAAACGTTGTCGCACTATTTGATGTAGCTGCTCGAACCGGCTTTAAGCTCGGCCGAGTGAATCCGGTACTGGATAGTTCGTTTCGTGTGATCGGGTTTACTAGCGAGTCCCACCCCAGTATGGGTTTTGGTATCCAGCGCAATCTCGGTGAACATTCTTTCGCTCTGACCTTTTCAAACACGCAAACGACGACAACCAGCAGGTATAACTCAAGCAATCTTGTCTTGTCGCCCAAGAGGATGATCATCGGCTTTAACCTGTCAAGGAGATTTTAGATTCGAATCCATCATCATTTGAAAAATCCAAAATATCGTATAAAAGTTGCTTAATTCGGGAAACGAGCCGGTCCCGGGAGATGTGTCCCCAAGCGACTCTTATTAGTGGATCCATAAAAATATTCCGAATATCAGGAATTGCGGGACGGCGATCAGCCGGCGGGTATGTTGGCACGCTTTTTGCGATTTCAAGGCCAGGCTAATCAGACCAAAAAATTAAAAGCAGCTTCACGCATCCGAAATTAGTGATCTTTGGGTGGATAGTAGAGGTGTGCCTGGGAGCGAAGCAATTTGGTCTATGCGCTTGAGGGGAGAGGAGATCAATCAATGATGAGAAATACCAAGATAGCAATACTTGTGTTGTTTTCGATATTCACTGTCGTCGGCCTCCTTGGAGACCGGCACATGATTGTTGGTGTCAAGTCGCTGGTGACCGGTCCGCCGCCCGGGCGCACCGGCGCGCCCGGAGAGCAAACGTGCATGGAGTGTCACCTCGACGGTTCGGGGCCGGGCTCCTTTACGATCTTGGCTCCGGCAACTTACTCTCCGGGTCAGACATATCAGATCACGGTACGTCACGTTAATGCTCAAACCTCGAGGAAGCGATGGGGCTTTCAGTTGACCTCGCTGGCAGGAAATGTAAGGGCGGGTACCCTTGCCAGTACATCTGGAACGGTTCAGGTTCTAGAGGAGAATGGCCGCCAGTACATTGAACATAACCTTCCGGGTACATTTACGAACCAGTTGGGTGGAGCACAGTGGACTTTTAACTGGACGGCCCCCTCGACAAATGTTGGTACCGTTGATCTTTGGGCGGCAGGGAACCAGGCAAATTTTGATGGAACTCCAGACGGCGACCAGATCTACTTTGCGATGCAGTCGATCGAATTCGGTGCGGCCACTCCGACACCAACAGCAACCCCGACGGCTACGCCCACGGCGACACCGACCGCTACGCCTACTGCAACTCCGACGGCTACACCAACGTCAACACCGACAGCTACTCCAACTGCGACTCCGACCGCTACGCCTACACCGCAGGGATTTGAGGGCGATGTTGCTCCGAGACAAACGGGTGATGGTGAGGTGCTTTCCGGCGATGTCGTTCAGGTTCGACGGTTCGTGGTAGGTCTGGATACTCCGACTACAACAGGCACCGAATTTCAACGGGCAGATTCGTCGCCATTTGCGACCCGTGGCAACGGTATCATAGACTCGACGGACACTATCCAAACTAGACGCTACGTTACCGGACTTGACGCACTACAGGCAGTGGGAGGACCAACCGTACCGGCACCGTTGCCAAGCGGGCTCAGCGAGATCATAAGTGAGTTGTACGGATATTTCTTTAGCTCAAAGGTCATGATCGCGGATGCTTCGGATGTCGCCGGTGACACAGTTACGACCAGCATCGTTGTCGAAGGAGAGCCGGGAATCACGGCATTGAGCTTTACTCTGGAATTTGATCCAAAGAAGCTAGCTAATCCGCGAATTGAGCTTGTCGGCGATCGTTCGGCGGGTACGGTATTGACCGTAAATGACAACGATTCAAAGAATGGTCAGCTCGGGGTCCTGATAGATTCTGATCTGCCCTTATCAACAGGTGTAGATTCGGTTATCAAAGTGCACTTTGATGCGGTCGCCCCCGGAGAGGCAGAACTTGGCTTTTCCAAGAACGTCGCAAGGACCTCAGCGTCTAACGCGGCCGGCGATCCAATACCGGTCCGTTTTGTAAACGGAAAGGTTATCATCGCAAGGAAACAGGACTGAACCGAGTAAAGTAAAGGGCGGGATCCTCTCTCGAGTTTCCCGCCCTGAGTATAATTACGAATAGGTTGATATGATCAGTTTACCCATTCTTCCTCGTAGTTCAGTTGCCAATGCCTAGTGACCCATTTTTGAGCAGCTGTCATGGCCGTATTCTTCCATTTCTTGACGTTCTCAAGAACTGACAGAGCGGCCATCGGCTTGCTGGGGTCTCGTTCGACGCGGATGACCTGAGTTGTGACATCGATGATAGTCTTGTTCTCTTCCAAGATCTTAAGACGGACCTCGCTGCCTACCGGTGGCAATGTTTCCAGATTGACTAGTGCGCTGGTCTCGCCAACATTCTCCGTCAAACCCTCAACACTGACCGTTTCTCCGCTCTCCTGATCGACCCAGCTTGCCTTCACAGGCATGCTCGCAATGATCCTATGATGCAATGGCGTCTTGTATGATGATGTAGCGTATTCTACTTCTGCCATTATTCTCCCTTTTATTTACTCCTAACTAACTGCAAGTACGTGCCGGAAACATCCTATCAAGTAAATTGCGACACTAACTTAATCCATATTTACAAAAAAGTCAAGTTTTTCAGAAATCCCATCGAAATATCGGAATTCTTAAAGTTTCAAAGGCTGCGAGCCTTTGAAACGCTATTTTGTAACCGAAAGTGATACAAAATGCAAATAGTCATATGCGGAATTGTGAGATCGGGTTGCCCGCTTTTGAGTCGTTTTGCCGGGAAGCTGAATTTAACGGCTGTTAACGTCAATTTTACTGGTTTGTAACAGTGTCAGGATAGAATCATAAACACGATCGCGGGAATCCCAAACGCACCAATGAGGAACTCAATTTGCGTGCTAACAGGAGAACATTCGATGAGTATTCATCAGGTCTGAATGCAGAGAAGGCCGAGCGGCGTTCCGAAATAAAGAAAAAGCCTATACCTAAAGGAGTTATGACTTTCTGACGTACTTGAGGGAGGCTTGCGTTATACAAAAAAAAGGACTAACTTTATTAGCACTAAATCCAAAAAGCGAGAGAAATATCCAAAAATCGAGAAGCTCCGCTTTTCTTTTCTTATTCCGAAGCAACTTAGCTTTACAGAATCAAATTAATGAGGTCAAAAAATCAAATGACTAAGAACATCATCACGAGGCTGTTGCCTGTGATCGTTGTCTCCGCATTCTTATGCGTGGGCAGCTTATTTGCTCAAACCGGTGGTACCGGTTCGATTTCCGGGATCGTTTCGGACTCGACGGGCGCGGTCGTTAATGGGGCGGCGGTCACTCTGACCAACAAGGCCACAAACCAGACGCGAACTGTCACGACGGGCGATGACGGTCTTTACAACTTTGTACTGCTCCAGCCCGGAGCGTATTCGATCAAGGTAACGGCGGGATCATTCGCTCCTTCGACCGTGGACGTGACCGTCCAGGTCGGTCGTACAACAGATGCGAATATAACGATGGGCACTACTGCGGTATCTGCCACGGTGGAGGTCACTGCCGAAGGCATTCAGACGACGACCAATAACTTCGACGCCGTCCAGAGTGCCGCCGCGATCGAAAATCTTCCGATCAACGGTCGCCGTTTCCAGGACTTCGTCACACTGACCCCGACGGCTCAGGTTGATCCTTCCCGCGGCCAGATCTCACTGTCGGGCCAGCGTGGTATTAACTCCAACGTAAACGTCGATGGCGTAGATTATAATCAGCCTTTCTTCGGCGGCATCCGCGGCGGCGAAAGGTCCAACTCGACCTTCACACTTCCTCAGGAAGCGATCCGTGAGTTTCAGGTAGTTGCAGCCGGATATTCTGCCGAGTTTGGCCGCAGCTCCGGCGGTGTCGTCAACGCGGTTACAAAGTCGGGTACCAATGAGTTTCGTGGGAGCGCGTTTTATCTCTGGCGTCCCGAGCAGCTTGCCCGTGCAAATGATTTTGCTAAGGAACTGGCATTCCAGCGACTGAATGCCCTTGGCGTCGATGCAACCCTTGCACCGACGCAGCATCAGTTTGGTGCTTCTGTGGGCGGTCCGATCGCAAAGGACAAGTTGTTCTACTTCGGTTCAGCCGAGGTCCAGCGATTCAAGGCACCGCGTCAGGTACTATTCCAGAATCTCGTTGGATTTGCTCAGCCTGCCGTTGGAAGCTCTCAGCTTGAGGGATATAACTTCTATCGCGCATTAGAGGTGCCGTTTGAACAGACTAACAATTCGATCGCTCTTCTCGGCAAGGTAGATTGGAATATCAATGACGCAAATCGATTCAACATCCGTTACAACCATTCGAGGAACAAGGCTCTCAATGCGGTCTCGACCGGTGAAACGGC
>CAZJFB010000018.1:27170-34082 GCA_964545145.1 uncultured Chloracidobacterium sp.
AACGGTTCGCACACCTTTAAGTTTGGCGGCGAATACAGCGACATCCTTGCCGACCAGAAATTCGGGTTCAACCAGACGGGTGTTTACACCTTCTCCGGATTGACCTCAGCTTCTGGCATTCTCGATGCGATCAGCACTGTGCAGACTGCCTCTTATCGCGGTCGATTTGATACGACTTCGTCCCGCTATAACTTGCAGATCGGTAACTTGCTTGCGGCATACACCGTTAAGGAACTCTCGTTCTTTGGACAGGATGCCTGGCGTATACGTCCGAATTTTACCTTGAACTTCGGCTTGCGTTACGAGAAGCAGTACAACCCTGATGCAGAGGCTACCAACAGTACGGTTATCAATCTCGTCAAGGCAACGACATTTCCTGTCCTCGGCAAGGCGATCGATCCGACTGTGATACCGGACAGCCAGAATGAGTGGGGCCCGAGGCTCGGATTTGCTTGGGATCCTAAAGGCAATGGCAAGACGGTGGTTCGTGCGTTTTCGGGAATGTATTACGCCCGTACGCCGCTGATCGTCCTCGCAGGACCTTTCAATAACTTCCGTAATCCCGCTGGCGACCTTTCGGTTACACTCGGCTCGCCTGCCTTCAGCTCGACCGGGTTTAGCCAAGCGACATTCGATGCCCAGAATCCTGGCTATGTGGCGATCATGGGTGGCACCGGCTTTACGCCGAACACTGTTTATCGTCAGTTCGCGATCCTTGGCATCAACCTCAACAGCTCGTCTCTCAACAATCTTCCTAAGTTGACGACAGCTCAGTTGCAGACGATCACGAATGCCTTGCTCGCGGCTACGACTAATCCCCCGGCTAACCTGGGCGTATTCCAGGGAGCAAACCTCACGGGTATGACGTCGGACTTCAAGAATCCGCAGTCGTTCCAGTGGGGCGGTGGTGTCGAGCACGAGATGTGGCAGGGGATCAATCTCGGCCTCGACTTCTCGCAGGTATCGACCTCGTATCTGCAGCGAAACCGTGACGTGAATCTTCCGTCTGCGACAGGCGTCGATCCCGTGACCGGCCGTGTTTTGGTAAACCGCTCATCGCGTCCGCTTACCAATCTTGGCACGATCCAGATCCGCGATTCCTCAGCCCGTTCGCTTTACCGGTCGTTGACGTTCCGTATGAACTTGACCAAAAAGTGGCTTCGCCTGAATGCGTTCTATACGCTTTCTCGTTCGAAGTCGGATGACGACAACGAACGTGACGCAGGTGGTGTTCTTTATGCGAACCCATACAATCTGAGGGGCGAGTATTACAATTCGCGTCTTGATCGTCGTCATCAGTTCGTGGCGAATCCGCTCTTCTATCTCTGGGGTGGTATCGAGGTATCGAGCGCGATCCGACTCCGCTCCGGACTTCCGGTAAACTCGCTGGTCGGTTCTGACCTTAACGGCGATGGCAATACGACCGAGAGGCCGATAATCACGCCGGGGTTCGAACTGCCGCGTAACTACTTTACCAACCGTTCGACCTACGACATGGACGTTCGCGTCCAGCGTCCGATCAAGTTTGGCGAACGCGGTCGGTTGACCCTGTCGGCTGAGTTCTTCAACATCTTCAACCGGTCGAATGTCCAGTTTGCCGGAAGTGCGACGACCAACTACTGCAACAACACGGCGTCGAACTGCGGCCTTGGCGGCATCTCGAATCCGAACTTCCTTAACATCATTCAGCAGACCTCGACGGCTACCAATTTTGGCCGCCTGAATATCTCTGGTCTGAATCCGGGAAGCCAGGTATTTCAGATGCAGCTTGGTGCACGTTTCTACTGGTAGGTTTCGCTCCTCTGAGGAGGACATCGGGCACGCTTCGTTCGCGGAGCGTGCCTTTTTTTGCGCCGTTGATTTGTATAAACTCTGTGCAATGCGAATTCTTCACATCTCCTCGGCAAAGACGTTCGGCGGCGGCGAGCGGCATTTTGTCGATCTGACGCGTGAGCTTACGGCCCGCGGCCATGAGATATTCGTTGCCCTCAGGCCGACGAATCAGTGGGAGAGTCGACTAGATTTCCTGCCGCCCGAACGTTTTCTGCACGTCTCGATACGCAACTCGTTCGGTATGTTCAGTGCCCGGAGCATCTCGAATTTTGTACAGGCAAATCAAATCGAGGTCATTCACGCCCATGTGGCAAGAGACTATGTCGCTGCCAGCGTCGCGGCTCGCACAGCGGGCGGCGTACATCTGGTGCTTACCCGGCATGTGATGTTTCCCATGAAGTCGTTTCATCGGTTCGCGCTTAGGAATGTGGACGCGGCTATCGCTGTTTCGGCGGCTGTTCGCAGTCAGCTGGAAAGGGTTTTTCCGCCCAGCAAAATACATGTGATCCCGAATGGGATCGATGTCACATCGCAAACGGCTGAGGTCAAGGAAAGATTGCGAGCCGAGTTCCGCGAGATGCATTCGATACCGGAAGACGTACCGCTCGTCGTTACTTTAGGCGAACTCAAAGTACTAAAAGGACAACGGGACTTCGTTCTGGCAGCGAACGAGATCGTGAAACGGATCCCCGAATGCCGCTTTGTGATCGCGGGACTCGACAACTCGATCGACAAAAGCTTCCGTCGCGAGCTGCGCCGTTTGACCCGCGTTTTTGGCATTGAGACGCATTTCACCTGGCTCGATTGGCTCGATGATATTTCGCCGCTTCTGGCCGCGGCCGATCTGTATGTGTCGCCTTCGCATTCCGAGAGCTTCGGGCTTGCGATACTGGACGCGATGATCGCGGGATGTCCCGTCGTCGCCACGACTACAGGCGGGGCTATTGAACTGATTCCCGATGCAAAAGCGTTGGTGCCGATCAAAGATCCCTTGAGCCTTGCCGATCTGGTTTGCTGGTACCTTGAGCATGACTCCGAGCGTCGAGAGTTAGGCCGATCGCTTCAGGCGATAGCGGCTGAGAAATACAGTCTCGAGCGTATGGTCGACGCGACCGAGGGAGTTTACCAGAGCATCTCCAAAGGGTGATAAAGGTTGCCGTCCGGCGAATGTTCGGTTTATCTTAGATAGATGCGGCGATTTGTTTTAGTCTTCCTGACGGTACTCGTGTCTTCTATTAACATGCCCTCTCAGTCCGCTGAAAAGCTCGCAGAAATATGGGAAAACGAACACGTTTCGAGGATCCTGCCATCTGATGTTCGCCATGCGGATCTCAAGAAGTACCTGGACGACCTCAGGAAGCTTGGCGTTAAGGTTGACCAGGTCGGAGTCTCGAACGCAAATCGCGAGATCTTTCAGATAGAATGGGGCCGCGGTCCGGTAAAGGTCTTTTTATGGTCGCAGATGCATGGTGATGAGCCGACCGCGACATCGGCACTGATAGATATGTTCACGGTCCTTCAGCGAAACCGTGATGCCGACTGGGTGAAGAAGTTGAGCGAGAAGATGACCATTCGGGCTGTGCCAATGCTCAACCCCGACGGTGCGGACATGTATCAGCGGCGTAATCTTCAGGGCATTGACATCAACCGTGACGCTTTAGATCTCAAGACGCCCGAGGCGCGCCTTCTCAAGCGGCTTCGTGACGAATGGTCGCCGGCTATCGGATTCAACCTTCACAACCAGGGAGCGCTCACTACCGCCGGCCGCACGTACAGGCAGGCGGCGATCTCTCTGCTTGTGGTTTTCGGAGACGAGGCAAAGACGCTCACTCCCGGCCTTGCTCGAAATGAGAGGATCGCGTCGGCGATAGTACTTGCGCTTCAACAGTTCATCCCGGGAAATATTGCCCGGTATTCAGACGAATGGACGCCAACTGCCTTTGGTGATAATTTCTCGGCATGGGGTACGCCGGTGATACTTATCGAGACCGGAGCTTTGTACGGAAAAGGCGAGATGTATCTCGTCAAGATGAACTTCGTCGCGTTCCTGACGGCCCTTCAGTCGCTGTCAACCGGTAGTGAATCGATGCAGGACCCGACCGTTTACCGCCGGCTGCCTGAGAATACCTCAGGCGGGCTGGTCAACTTTGTGTTCCGGCAAGCGAACATCATAACCAGCCGATCGGCTGTTTCGCCGATGGTCGGCGACATTGCGGCGGTAACCGAGCGTCGGCGGGCTAGCTTTTCTGCGCCGACCACGATTCGCGGGGTTGGCAACATCGGCGATCGACGGGGCCTTGAGGAATACGATGCGAGTGGCTTTACGGTAGTGAACCGATTTGGCCGGATCGCCTCGGGTGAGACCGCCGAACTCTACTTCTTTAAGAAGGACCGTGTGGTCGATTGGAACGCTGCGGACATGGAGAAGCGGTTCCCGCCTGACGCCGTGTTTTCGCTCGGACGGTGGATAAAGGGGGAGGGCGTTGTGCCAAAACGGTGATCTAATAAACGTGCTGAGCCTGCTAAAGATCAAGAATATTGCTCTGATCGACGAACTCACTATCGAATTCGGCGGCGGGCTTAACTTGTTGACCGGTGAGACCGGTTCGGGCAAGTCGATCATCGTAGACAGCCTCGGCGCACTGACGGGCGAACGTGTTTCCAATGACCTGATCAAACAAGGCGAAGATTCGGCACAGATCGTGGGGCTTTTCACCGTGGACGCGGACGGGGCAATGCGGCAGCTGCTCGAAGACAGCGGCATCGAAACGGAGAGTGGCCCGACCGTCGAATTGATCGTCCGCCGCGAACTATCACTATCTGGGAAGAACCGTGTTTTTGTAAATGACCAACTGGTCACTCAGGGCTTTCTCAGGCAACTCGGACCGCGGCTTGCGGATATACACGGCCAGGGGGAGCAGGCCGCTCTCTATGACGTCGAGAGCCATATCGGGATCCTGGATGATTTCGCCGGTGTGCACAGTGCCAGAGCAGTGGTCGCTGATGCGTACGGGTCATGGTCGGCCACACGAAGCGAACTTGCCTCGCTGGAGAAGGACGAGTCTGAAAAACTCCAGCTGCTGGACATATTGCGGTTTCAGGCTAATGAGATCGCGCAAGCCGGTCTAAGTGTGGGAGAGGATCTGGAACTCGAGGACGAAAAGCGTCGCTTGAACAATATTGAAAAACTGTCGGCGCTCAGCGGCGAAGCCTTTAGCCTGCTGTATGACGATGAGCGTTCCTCTCTGGCTACGCTTGACCGGGCCGCGAAGGTCATTGCTGAATTGGCGGAGTACGATCCGCGGTTTCGCGGTTTTGACGAGGGTCTCGATGCCGCACGAGCTATTGCTGCCGAACTCGGTTCGACCGCACGAGACTTCGGCGCGTCGCTCGAATTTTCGCCCGCCCGCCTCGACGAGATCGAGAACCGTCTTGCCGAGATCGCCAGGCTCAAACGCAAATACGGCGAGTCGATCGACGCCGTGCTAGAGCACCTTCACGGCTGCGAAGAACGATTGTCAAAGATCGAGACCGCTGAGTTTCGCGAGGGAGAACTGAGAAAGAAACTTGCGGATATTGAATCCAGGTACCTTGCCGCAACCGGCCAACTGCATGCCGAACGCGTGAAGGCCGCAAATAAGTTTGCGAAGCAAGTCGAGCAGGACCTGAGATCTGTCGCACTCGAGAAAGTGAAATTCGAAGTGCGGGTCGATACCAACGGACAGTTCACCGCGAACGGGACCGACCGGGTCGAATTCTATTTTTCGGCAAATCCCGGCGAGCCGCCGCGGCCGCTGGCGAAAGTCGCATCGGGCGGCGAGGCTTCGCGATTGATGCTGATCTTAAAGACGGCCTCGCATACACATGAGGCCGGAAAGACGGCGGTCTTTGACGAGATCGACATCGGCATCGGCGGCCGCGTGGCCGAGGCCGTCGGCCGAAAGCTTAAAGACCTTTCAAAGGTCCAGCAGGTATTTTGCGTTACTCACCAACCGCAGATCGCGAGCCTTGCCGACCGGCACTTCGTCGTCGAAAAGGATATCAGCGGCAAGGCTACCGCAGTAAGCGTTCGTGAACTCGGCCCTGACCAACGCATCGACGAGATCGCCAGAATGCTGGCCGGAGAACGGGTTACCGACGCTGCGCGCGAAAACGCGAAGGCGATGCTTGCCGCGACAAAATAAATAATATGACTGCTCAGATCCTGGCCAATGTCATTCGCGGCGAGACGGTCGAGTCCGTTCATGCCGGACACCTCTCCGTCATAGACGGCGAAGGCCGCGAGATCGCGGCGCTCGGCGATACCTCGACGGTCACGTACTTTCGTTCTGCTGCAAAGGCTTTTCAGCTCATTCCATGCATCACCTGCGGAGCGGCCGACGCATTTGGGTTTGATGAGCGAGAGATCGCACTGGCAGCGGCATCGCATTCGGGCGAGGTCGTCCATATTTCGATCGCAGCCAGAATGCTCTCCAAGATCGGCCTTGCCGAGGACGATCTAAAGTGCGGAGCCCACATGCCGTTCAGTGAGGCTGACGCTAAGCACATGATGCGTGCGGGCGAATCGCCTACTCAACTGCATAACAACTGTTCCGGCAAGCACGCGGCTATGCTCGCCTTTGCAAAGCACATAGGTGCCGATCTGGCGACCTATGATCTACCCGACAACCGTATTCAAAAGCGAATATTGCGGTGCGTGGCAGATCTTGCCGAGGTCCCTGAAGACGAGATCGCGATCGGCGTTGACGGCTGTGCGGCACCGAATTTTGCGCTGCCGGTCAAGGCTATGGCCAAGAGTTTTATCAACCTGATCTCGCCGTCAAAGTTCCCCGAGCCTACGCAACAGGCGTGTCGCCGCATCGTAGCCGCGATGATGAAATATCCCGAACTGATCGGCGGCAGCGAGCGGCTCGACACCAAGCTTATGCAGGCCGCTCCCGGCCGCATCATCTCGAAGGTCGGAGCCGACGGCGTCTGGCTCTGCGGCGTCCTGCCGTGCGAGAGGTGGCCGTCCGGCCTCGGCATTGCTCTCAAGATCGCGGACGGCGACGACTATCGCGGCCGGCCCGTAGTCGCGGT
>CAZJFB010000018.1:34182-42088 GCA_964545145.1 uncultured Chloracidobacterium sp.
AGGTTTTTGAAATCGACGAAATCAAGATGCTGGTCCTGGTTAAAGCACGAGAAGACAAAGAATTCCTCGCCCGTGTGCGGGTTGACGTGGCGCTGCAGGCACTGTGCGCAGACCTCTTTCATCATGCATTGCATGGGCGAATTGATCGAGCCGATCGCGACGTGTTCCTGCTTCAGATATGGTTTGAGCGTAGTGTGCCGTGCCTCGCGAACGCCGTTCATCATACGGTCCGAGCCGATGGCGATGATTCGGTCAACGTCTTTGAGATCGACGGTCTGCGTTCCCAGTTTGCCCTCGGCGTAGGCGATCATCGCCTGGACTATGTTGCCGCGGAAATGGGCGTCCTGCGGCCGCTGCGGCTCGATCTCGGTGCCCCAATCGGTCGCCCAGATGACCTGGTCGGTCGCATTCTCGATCTCCTCGCGTTTGAAGAGGTCGGCGCCGTTCTTGTAGCCCGCGAAATAGATGACTTTGTTGTTCTTTTCGCGAAGAGCCCGTGCGATCGAGAAAAGTACGGCATTGCCGAGGCCGCCGCCGGCAAGCAGGACGTTCTCGTTCTCCGGTATCTCGGTCGGCGTGCCGGTCGGACCCATGACAAGGACCTCTTCGCCCTCTTTCAGCAGCGAGCAAAGCCTCGACGAAGTTCCCATTTCGAGGACGATCATCGAAAGCAGGCCTTTCTCTTCATCGACCCACGCGCCGGTAAGGGCGAGTCCTTCCATTAAAAGCCGCGTGCCGTCGACAACCGGAGCCGAGGTCTCAAAATTCTGCAGCCGGTAAAACTGTCCCGGCTCAAATTTGCGTGCCTGCAATGGTGCCTTTACGACGACGTCCACGATGGTCGGCGTAAGCCGCTCGACCTTTACGACGTATGCGCGAAGCTGTTCGTCGAGTGTCGCGATCAAATTGTCAAAGATCGCGTTCCGATCCTCCTGAGCGAGCGTGCCTCGCTCGGCGAGTTCGTCGGCAAAGACCTCAACGACCTTTTCATAGCCGTGCTTGGCTGATGCCATCGCTTTGACGACGTTGCCGGCATACTGCGGGTGATTGTCGCCGTAATACGAGATGAATTTGCCATCATGCTCGTATGAGGTAAAGAATCCGGTCTCACCTTTCTGGGCCTCGACCGCGTGGAGTTTGCCGTCGCCGTTTCGCTCGACCTTATGCGGCTGAAAGAACTGCCGCCACTCGTCCATCTTGAAAGTGCCCGGCTTTTCCTTTTCGTAAATTACGTTTGGGCTTGTGCCCGCGGCGACGCAGACCGTGTGGGCGGGAAACTCGTGGATCTCGCCAGTCTTGTCGAATTTACCAGTCTCCGCGACGTACTCGAGCCGCTCGAATTTGATCGCACTTACCGCGCCAAACTCGTTCGGTACTGCCTCGGTCGGCGACATGCATTCGACGATGTCGATGCCCTCCTCGAGTGCCTTTTGGACTTCCTCATGGTTGAGGCGGTAAGCGGGCGAATCCTGCAAACGCTTGCGATAAATGAGAGATACGCCGCCCCAGCCGCGAACGAGCGAGACAAGGTCCGGCTCCTCGCCGGCAGCCGCGGCGCGCTCGCGTTCCTTGCGGACCTGTCGAGCGTGATCGAGAAACTCGGGCAGCACGGTCAGCTCCTCAGGGTCGAATGCCTTCATCACGCCTTCCTCGCCAAACTCCTCGACGACCTGCTCGTACTTGTGCAGCATCTTTTCGACCTGTACCGGATAGTACGCAAAAAGCTCGGTCGCGGTGTCGATACCGGTCAGGCCGCCGCCGATGACGACGGCGGGCAGACGCACCTGAAGGTTCGAGAGCGTATCTTTTTTGAACGCACCGGTAAGCTGCAACGCCATAAGGAAATCGCTCGCCTGGCGAATGCCGCGAATGAGGTTATTCTTCATCGGCACGATGGTCGGGCGGCCTGCACCGGTGGCGATCGCGATGTGGTCAAAGCCGTATTCCCACGCGTCCTCGATCGTCAGTGTGCCGCCGAAGCGAACCCCGCCGTAAGCACGAAACCGCTTGCGGCGTGAGAGCATCAGCTGCACCATCGTCAGAAAGTTCTTGTCCCAGCGGACCGTGATGCCGTATTCCGAAACGCCGCCAAAGCCTGAGAGAATGCGTTCGTCGAGCTCCTCTGTGATCTCGCTGAGGTCCCTGATCGGTTTCGGGCAGCGGCGGCCGAGGTCGCCGGTCCAGTCGGCGGGCAGCGGCTCGATCTTGAGGCCGTCGATGCCGATCACGCCGAAACCTTCGTTGAGCAGATAATGCGAGAGCGTGTATCCGGCCGGCCCGAGGCCGACGACCATTACATTTTTGCCGTTGTACGGCAGCGGATACGGACGTTTTGCGTTGAGCGGATTCCAGCGGGTCAGCAGGCTGTAGATCTCAAACCCGTACGGCAGCTTGAGCACGTCGGTGAGCGACGCGGTCTCAGCCATCGGGATGTTGACGGGCTCCTGCTTCTGAAAGATGCAGCCCTTCATACAGTCGTTGCAGATGCGGTGGCCCGTGCCGGCACACATCGGGTTGTCGATGGTGACGATCGCGAGAGAGCCGATCGCATCGCCCTGTTTTTTGAGCATGTGCATCTCTGAGATACGCTCGTCCAATGGGCAGCCCTCGGTCTTGATGCCGAGCGGATTGCGCTTTGGCGTACCGTCAGGCTCGCGAAGTCCGGTCGAGCATGCGTCCTTTTCACGCTCGTGGCAGATCATGCAGTAGTCGATCTCGTATAGAGAGTCGCGCATCGTGCCGCGGTCGTCGGTCAGCTTAAAGCCGTCGCGTCTGCGAAGGATGTCATCCGGCCCACGCATGATGTTGTGCAGCTTTGGCTCAGGATGAATGAGGTGGACCAGATTCATGTAGTCGAGAGCATGCGGCACCTTGAACGAGTGCCATTTCTTCGACTTGTTGGCAAAGGCGAGGGCAGACCACGCTTCCATGACCTTGAGAGCGGCCTTTACTGTGAGCAGGTCACCAGTTGCGTCTTCTTCTAAAACGTATTGCGAGAATCGCTTACCGAATTCAGAGTCCTTGAGTTTGTCGTAGGCTGCGTTGACGCGGGTGATCGTGTCGTGCGTGGCTGCGTCGTCTTCAAGAACCCGGTCGCTACCGCTCGCGGTTCTGACAAGAGCGTCCTCGGCGTCGAGCAGGCGGCAGGTCATTTCGGCGATCGAGAGTTCCTCGTCGCGCATAAGTGTCTCGTCAAAGCCGGCGTTGCGAAGCTGCGTGACGGCGAGCCACAGCTTGCCCTCGTGAAGCTCGGCGAGCTGCTCGGGCTTGAACTTCTTGGCCGCACGGCGCTGTACAAAGAACTTGAACTTCCACACCGGATTTTGCACCGTGATCTCACTTTCGAGCTCGCGGCGTTCGCCCGTTATCTTGAAAAGCCGCCCGACAAAGTCCGACAGGTGCGGCGCCGCGTCGGTAAGTATCTTGGACACGACGCGGCGCTCAAAGCCCTCGCCGCGTGCCGCGATATATTTGGCCAGAGCCTCGTGCAGCGGCGGTTCGCTCCGCTCGACCTCTGCGTAAAACCTCTCGGCAAGCTCACGCAGCCTGACCGCGTCAAATAGGTCGGAATATCTGAATCCGTCGATCCCAAGTTCCATGTCAGCCGTTTCGGCGTGTCCGTTCATACAGTACAAAAGGCCCGATCTCCTGAATTTAGGGCCAAACTACAAATATAGCACTCACAAAAGGCGCGACCAATCGGCGCCGCGTCCGCATGAGATCCGCGCCGTCAGGGCGCGGTGAATTATTCTGAAAATACCCATCGAATGTGATATAAAAAAGGATTGCATTGAGCATTTATAGTAGTTACGGGATTTAGCAGTAGTATGGAAAACGATCAACGACTTACGCCCTTGCCGGTGATGAGCGACCTTCAACCGGCGAATATCGACTTCGCACCGGCGGGCTATGCCGCGTCGTACGACGATTCGATAGAGAGCAAACGCTCGATCAGACAGTACATAAATGTCATCATCAAACGCCTGCCGATCATCCTGGCGATCACGATCATCGTGACGGCCGCGGCGGCGTTCTACATGTACCAGCAGCCGTCCGTTTACTCGGCGACGACTGTAATGACGATCGAACCGCGCAAGGCCCCGCAGACCCGTAAGGAATCGATCAACATCAATTTCGGCGACGACCAAAAGTACTACAACACCCAGCTCAAGCTGATGCAGAACCAGGACCTGATGAAGCGCGTCGTCGTTTCGCTCGGCCTGCATCGCGACCCGAATCTGTTTGGCGACTCGGGCCGCGGGCTGCTCGCAGGCCTGCGTTCGCTTTTCTCCGGCGGCCAAAAACCTGCCGATACAGAGAATTCGCTTCCGGTCATCAGTACCGCATCGACATCTGACGAAAAGCCCGCCGAGGTGCAGCTGACCCCTGAGGAATCACGCCGTGCCGACGCTTATTCGGGCCGCCTCGTCGGCAGGCTCCGCGTCGAGCAGACGGCACAGACCAACATCGTCAATGTCACCGTCGAGGAGACCAATCCTGCCCTGACGGCAAAGGTCGCCGACCGCGTCGCCGAACTCTTCATCGAGGAAGACCAGCTTCGCGAGACCGAGGGAGCCCGACAGGCGTACGAGAACCTCGGCAAGTCGATCGAGGACCTGCGTGCCGCCATCACCAAGCAGGAGAGCGATTTCATCGCCGAGATGAAGTCGTCAAACCTGCCGCTGCAGGAAAAGGGCGGCGAGCTGCGTGCCGGCAACCTCGAGGCGCTGCTCAAGCAGTGGAGAGACGCCCAGGAAGAGGTGAGCAAGCTTCAGGCCCAGTACACCGCGACGGTCAATGCCAGCAAGGGCGGAGACATTCTCGCCGTGGTCGGCGAGAACAAGGCCCTGCAGGATGCCCGCAGTCAGAACCTCAAGCGTCAGGCCGACCTCGACAAGCGCATCGAGGACATCGACAAGAAGATCGAGGAAAAACGCACCCGTAAAGAAGAACTTCTCGCGAAGTACACCGACGAGTACGGCCCGGTCAAGGCGGTTCAGGCCGAGATCGATGAACTTGTCAAACAGCGCAGCAACGTCGAAAAAGAGGTTGCCCAAAAGATCAAGGACGAGGGCACCAAGCTCGTCAAGGACGCCGAACGCGAGGTGCTCGCAAGCCTCCGTGCCGCTCTCACCGCTGCCCAACAGCGAGAGTCAAAGGCCGCCGGCAACTTTGAACGCGAGGCGACAAAGGCCGGATTCGAGGGCCAGGCGGAGATCAAGCTGATCAGCCTCAAACGCGAGCTCGACCAGAACCGCAGCCTGCTCGACACGTACGTCCAGCGGCAAAAGGAGCAGGAACTCGCCCTGCAGACCGAGCGGCCCGAGAATATCAAGATCCAGAACAAGGCCGTCACGCCCATCAGCCCGATCGGCCCGTTCCGTACCCGAAACATCCTCGTCGCGATGCTCATCTCGCTGGCGGCAGGCATCGGCCTGGCGTTCCTGCTCGATTACCTCGACGACTCGGTCCGAACGTCCGACGACATCAGCCGCCACCTCGGCCTGCCGACGCTGGCACTGATCCCGCATTACCTCAACTCTGACAAGCGAAAGCTGCTGCCGGCCAAGGGAGGCACTAGCCCGCCGAATGCCCTGGTCACGATGGGCGAGCGAAACTCGCCGATGGCCGAGGCTTATCGCCACCTGCGTACATCGCTGCTGTTCTCGAGTGCGGGCAAGCCGCCGCAAACCATTCTGGTCACCTCGTCGCAGCCCTCTGAGGGTAAGACGACGACCGCGATCAATACGGCGATCACGCTGGCCCAATCCGACGCCGATGTGGTGATCATCGACTGTGACCTTCGCCGGCCGCGTCTGCATCAGCACTTTGGCCTCGAGAATTCGAGGGGACTGACCAACTATCTCTCGGGCGACAAGACGACCGATAACCTGATCAGGACCTACAAGGACCTGCCGAGGCTCAAGATCATCACCAGCGGCCCGATACCGCCAAACCCGGCCGAGCTGCTCTCGTCGAACGAGATGCGCAACCTGCTGACGTACCTGTCGGGCAAGTTCAAGCACGTGATCATCGATTCGCCGCCGGCGATCTCGTTTACAGACGCATCTATCCTCGCAACGTTGGTCGACGGCGTCGTGCTCGTTGCCATGGCAAACAAGAGCTCGATCCATCTGATGCGTCAATTCAAACAGCGTATATCGAGCATCGGCTCGCGAATTTACGGCGTTGTGCTCAACGGCATCAAGGCCGGCTCGACCGAGTACTATTACTACGGCTCGGGCTACTACAACTATTACTCACGCAGCCACGACGACTCGACCCCGGTGATGGGCGACGAAAACGTGGAAAAGTGAAAAAGTGAAAATGTGAAAAAGGTCGAGTCATGACGCGGCTCCGGAAATAGATCTCATGTGGTTTGAGATCGAGCCGCTCAGGAACTTGGCCTTTTCGCGTATTTCCGCCAACTCTCCACTCTCCAGATAACCAACCTCACAGGCGACAAAAAGCAGGCTCCGGATCTCACCCGCGGAGGCTTTCGCAATGTTTAGGAAATTCAGGTATTCCTTTCGGGAGCGCCGTTCAAAACCCTCCGCTATATTCGTTGGGATCGATACCGCGGCATTACGCATTTGGTCGCGTAATCCAAAGTCGGATCTAAAGCCCTTTCTCTCGGTAAGCAAATATATTTCTTTTGCGAACTCGATCCCCTTTTGCCAGATGATCAAGTCCTCAAAACAGGTCACTCTACTCATCTTTTTCACCTTTTCACGTTTTCACGTTTTCACTTATTCACCGTTCCAGCCGTCTCATCTGGTCAAGGAGAATGTCGGCGTATTTTCGCGGCGAATCGATGTTCTTTAGAACGACCTTGCCGCCCTCTTCGCTTGCGTTCTCGATGACGAGGTCGCCAAAGCCCAGTATCCGCTGCATCACATTGGTCGATACTGTCACGTCCTGGACGCGACGGAGCGGAATGTTTCGCGTGGTTCGCGAGACAAACCCTTCGTCGATCTCGAGCTTTGCCTCGGTCAACGTATATCGAACGAGCTTTTGCTTAAAGTGGTAAAACGCCGGCACCAAAAACAGTGCCAGCCCGAAAGCGACCGCCAGCCAGACGGGCACGATCGCCCAGGCGAAGGCGCTCGTTACGGCGACCAGGAACAGCGCCGCAATGGCCGTCAGCACATAGCCCGCCTTGACGAACTTGGTCGTCGGCGTGATCGAGAATACCTCGATCTCGGGCTCTGCCTCGCGCATTTTGAGGGCGTCGCTCTTTTCGTCCTGTCTTACCGCCACGCGAGTTTCCTCCTCGGCCTCGCCTATCTGCTCGCCGCACTTACGGCAAAAGGCCGCTGTGTCTTTATTCTCTTCTCCGCATCTGTGGCAAAACATATATTTATTTCCCGGGCGAATACGTCCTCGCCGTGCGGCCCTTTAGCTGGGCCGGATAAAAGTAAACCTCGCGAAGATCGCCGGTCGCGTAGCGCTCTGCCTGGTCGTTGAAATGGGGCGACTTAGGATCGCCGCTCTCGCCGCCGGCGGTCACCGCCTTGGCGCGGACCATCTTGCCGAATTCGACGACCGCGACAAAGCTGTTGCCGCTCGTGCCGTACCATTTTTTGGTGGTTCGCGTCGGCCTTGCGCCGAACGACGCGAGCGAGCCCCAATTCCCCGAGGTGAAACCGACCGGAATGCTCGGCTTGGCGTCGTCAAACGGATGGACGATCTCGGGCGATATCCGCTGAAAGCGGTTGATCTCGCCCCACGGCTTTCGCCATCCGCCAAAGTCCGAGACGAGGCGGCCGACGGCGTTATCGAGCGACTGCAGCATCTGAATATTGGTCGCTTTGCCGATGATGTTATCCTGCGGCATTACGCCCGGCGTCGGCGGCACGCGGCGAAGCATATCCTCCGCCCAAAAGACGGCGAGCGTGGTAGCGAT
>CAZJFB010000018.1:42188-43666 GCA_964545145.1 uncultured Chloracidobacterium sp.
CCGCTGTCCACGTAACGCGGAAAATCGGACTGCTTTAGGCTGCTCGGGCCGGCGGCGGACCACGGCCAGTTGTTCGAGTTATAGGCCCAGCCCGATGCCGGATTCTTAAGATTCGGCAGGTCGTCGAGAGCGTGGAGCCCCTTGTAGTCCGACGCCGGGTCGCTGCCGTCAACGGGCTTTGTCCAGTCGAATTTCGGGTCACGCCGCGGCATATAGTTAACGTGGAAATAGGCGATGTTGCCGTCGGCGTCGGCGTAGAGCGTCGCATTGGACGAATTTGCCTTCAGCTCCATGACCTGCTTGAACTCGTTATAGTTCTTCGCCTTGGTCCGCCCGTACGACTGCATCAGTGCCTGCACGGGCTTGTGCATCAGGGCGACGGTGACCCAGCTATCGGCGTCGGAGCCCTTTCGAACGGCCGGGCCGTGATGCGTGCTGAGAACTTCGATCGTCCGCTCTGCCATCGCGCCGTTCGCCGCCTTGTAGGCGATCTTGACGGGCGTCACGATAACGGGGCGTTCCTCGGAGCCGAACTTATAAAAGTACTTGCCGTTCTTTTTTACGATCTTCTCGTTGAATTCGTCGATGACGTCAGCGGCGCTCGACGTGTGCATCCAGCCGAGGCGGGAATTGAAGCCCTGATAGATAAAGAACTGTCCCCACGTCGCCGCACCGTAGGCGTTGAGCCCTTCGCCGCTGGTCATCTGCAGCTCTGAGCGGAAAAAGAAGGACGTGTGAGGATTGATCAAAAGCAGTGCTTTCTTGCCGACGGTGTTCTTCGGCGCGATGGAAATTCCGTTCGAGCCCGACGGTTCAGCCAAAGGATCGGGTTCCTCATCGACGACCGCGACCGGGCCGCCGCTGCTGTCGTACATCTGCTGCAGCCGGGCGACGTTGATCGACTCGATATCGCCGCCGATGCTGCCCTCGGTAAACGATAACGCCATCCACGGCTCGAACCGCGTGATGACCTTTGGCTTGACCTCGGGGTGCTTCGACAGATAGAAATTGATGCCGTCGGCCCACGCGGTCATGAGCTTTTGCAGCCACGCCGGGCTCTCGGCGAAGTTCTTTTTCAGGTCCTCGTCGCGGATAAAGAGCTTCTGCCGCAGGTCACGCCAGATCGCCGTCTCGCCCTCATACTGTGCCGCGCGTCCCAAATTCGTGATGTAATTGGTCTCGACACGGTTAAAGTCGTCCTCGCACTGGGCGTAGATCATTCCGAAAACGGCGTCGGCGTCGGTCTTGCCCGTGACGTGGGCGATGCCCCAATCGTCGCGGACGATGGTCACATTTCGTGCCTGCTGCTCCCAGCGGGCAGCTTCACCAACCGTTTCAGCGCGAACCGCCGTCGCGAGACACAAAAGGATCGGGGCTAACAGCAGCCAGCCCGTACGAGAATTACGTGACATCAGGATCCTCCAAAGGTATTTCGATATCTTAAGCGAAAACGAGCTCCGACCGAAGCTGAAAACATC
>CAZJFB010000019.1:0-40376 GCA_964545145.1 uncultured Chloracidobacterium sp.
AAATAAGTCGCAAGAGATCAAAGACTTCATCGAGGATGTATTCCCGGGGACACAGAAAGCGATAGCTGAACATAGATGTCCTATGTGCCGGAAGCCCATCGGAAAGTTTAGAGATGAGCTGAGTATCAGAGAGTATAACATCTCGGGCATGTGTCAGGAGTGCCAGGACTCAGTGTTCGGGAGGTAGCAGCGCGACAGGTTCCATTCCTTCGGGAGTGGAGCTCGACACGCTGTTGTGTCAGAACGGAGACAACTATGAATAAGATGTTTATACATGCCTCGGTATTGCTAGGGCTATTGCCAGTATCAGTTATGGCCCAGGACAAACCACCGAGAGCAGGTGATGCTGAGTTATTGCCTCTGCCAGAGAATCAGCCTATCCTTTCAGAACTGGCTCAGCCGGCTGAAGGGTTGCTGACTAAGGCAGTTAAAGATATGCCACCAGATGGTTGGATACCGATCACGGAGGTGCGCAAATGACGAACCATCCTTTGTGGGAATTGCTACACCCTCAGATGACGAGTGAGCACTTGGGGTACATCCCTATATGGCTAAATGTCAATGACCCGGATGGTGCTGCGAGGCAGATAGATAAGAATTACGGTCATGGGGGAGGATGGCGGTCTGCTGGAGGTTTCTCAATGGGTAAGGGAGGCAAACTCCTTTACCCTGGGGATCCGCCGCTGATGCCGTTGGCTAAATGCAAGCTTAGGGATGAGACCGTCTACTTCTACGACCACAGCTGGGTTGCGGTGGTGCAGAAGGAAGGCTCGTTTGATATAGCGAGGATAGACTGATGATAGACGCGGTCAGGTTTATGTACTGGCTGGACACAGCCGAGTTGGTGTCGGACTTGGGCAAAGAGTTAGATGATTCCAGCTTAGCAAATGTACCAGGTCTTATCTTCGAGGATAAGTCATACATTGAAATAGCAGGAGGATTCGTAGAGTTTCGTACTATTTGTGGTAGAGAAGAGATTGGTGATACGAATCTTCTCACAGTGTGTCAATTCCTTTGGGATAACCATGCCCGAGATAACTTCCCGGAGGGTGCGAGATGATGATAGACCTGGATGCGAAGGACCTGGCGCAGATCCTTTGGGCATTAGACAATGCTCGAGGCATATTAAATACTATGCCGGAGTCACTCGCAAATTCGAAACGAAAAGCCAATCTCAATGCTCTGATCGATAAGCTAAGAGCCCACGAGAGGAATATGCCATGAAAAGCACCAAAGTATACTACCAATGGAGGCCATCGAACTCTGCCAAGAGCTTCATGAACGAGAAGTCGTTCCGCAGCCTGGAGGAGTGCGAGACCGACGCGGAGAGGTGGCTGAAGCAGACTAACAGCAGCGTCGAGGCGGTAGAGATATTTCAGTTAGTTGCAGTTATACACAAGAGACCAGTTGAAACTACCCGGGAAATGGTATGGGAAAACTACGAACCTGAGCCAGAGCAACCGCCGGAGAGAGCACCACCAGTTTAGAAGGGTCTAGTCTCCGAACCCTTCTAAAGGAGCGTGCTGCTTGGAAACAAGTGGCACGTTTCTTTTTATAGCGGACTCTTGCGAAGCGGGACGACCTTAGGTTCTAGATCAGCCGGATCAACCTTTATTTCCAGGTCGTTCCATGGGTAAGGTCTTTTGATTTCTTTCTCTATGTTCCTACGGAACTTTTCAAGGGAAGGTATTTCAAAGCATAGATCAAATACTTGTCTAGTATTATTGCGATCGTTGATTTCTACACGTCGCTTGAACTCAGGGCCAGGCATAATACGTTTGAGCATGATTGCTTCTGATTTGCCGTAATGCTTGTCGATACCTGATTTGTGAAAGAATTCGCGCATCAAGCCACGTGGTATAATGACAGGCTGATCGCCAAAGTCTTTAGCCTTGGTAGGCAGTAACTCATGGAAATAACTGGGCAAGCCATTGCCGTCAGCCCATTGAATAATCTCGTTGAGCACTCTACTGTCGGTCTCCCACAGCTCTTCCTTTTGCACTGTGTTATAGCTAGTGGCCAGATTACTCTTTATAGCTTTGGTTATAAAGTAGTCTCGAAGTCCGAGCAAGGCTCCATCATCTCGGGATAGTTCAAATAACGATTTGAAATGTTCTTGATTACCATGCCAGGTTCTATCACAATGCACGATGGTAAAGCGCCGGTCATCCGGAGGTAATCTAACTGGCTTGCTGTCATTACTTGTGAAGGCAAATCTGCAGAAGCTATCTGCTTCCCACGGTGGCAAGTACTTTTCCTCGATACGAATCTTATTATTAGTGATAGCATTCTTGAGAGCTTCATAGTACGGTTTCTCCCTGTAGGAATTGATAGACCACTCGTCGTGTACTACTAGCAATGATCTACTAAGCACGACGTTGTTCTTGGTTATATCCTTACTAATGAGCCTGCTCATAGGACCGAGGATATTCGAGACCGCGTTTATAAGGACTGACTTGCCTACGCCTTGACCACCAAGTAATGCTAATGCTGTTCCAGGCTTACGACCAGGGTTCTGAAAGATGTCGGCGAAGTAGTCTATAATCCACTCCCGCGCCTGGGTTTCGTTGATCATTCCTTCGATGTGCTTGAGCCAAATATCTACAAGCTTATTGCTTTTGTTCTTTACTTTAAGAACTGGTAAACCATTGAAGGTGTTAAGCTTGCGTACTCCGTGGCTAGTTAGTTCACGATCAGTTGTAGTAGGATCAAATGTAGTGCCATGCAATAAACATGGACCTTCACCTCTAGTGTCATACCATTCACGAGCTATACTGATTTGCTTGACACGATCACCTATTTCAAGAGTCGAGCGCTCAACATCATAGCCAGCAAAAGAATTGACATCTCTAAACCATACTAATCCAAATGGCGAATCTTCTAATGGCTTAGTTAGATCAACTATGAATGTGGCACCACCTATCAATAGCTTACGGAATCGCTGGTCCCTTAGCTGGAGCGCTTCCTCAAGTGTTTCAGCGGATACAGACTTTTCAGAATAATAAGGCCTGAATGTTTCAAATAAATCTTCGAAAGAGAAGTCACACTCTAAATTGCCGCAACCATCGGCTAAGTCCCAACCCTTAGATATTCGTGTATTACTTGACACAAGCTCCTCGTAATGAAGCATGTGGAGTCGCTGATCATCTGGACCAGTAGTTACAAGGGCAGCTATCTCTTTCATAGCCTTGATACCCTCGCTGTCGTGGTCGGGCCAGAAATATATTTCCGACATACGATCTCGAAGTGGTAACCAATTGGTAGCTCTTACATTCTTTGATCCACCAGACCAAGTAGTTACTATAAAGTCTGCTAATTGTGGCATATTAGATGCTGCGTCGGCAGTCTTCTCGCCTTCTACTACTAAAACTTTCTGAACAGCATTGGCTGACAATTGATCAAGATGGTATAATGGTCTATCCTTCTTAGGCGGATCTTTGCTGGACCATTGCCGATCGACCTTACCACCATCTGAAACGTATTCAACAGAGAACCAGGCAGGTGTTTGTTTCTTATCACCGTCCATATAACGCTGGACTATGAACGCTACCTCACCTAGTTCAGTGTGATACTCGTAGAGCGTTTGTCCATCCTTAAACAGCCTAAAGGGTAGACTCGGTTCATGCGCTGGATACAATACCTTTGCGCTTTGTACCTTGTCATCAGAAGGAGAAGACCTACGCTGTGGCACATCCAAGTTGAACTTAGTTTTGATGGCCTTTACTATTTCGAACTGCTTACAGCGTTTTGATAAACAGTTAAATCCAATATAACCACCAGAATTTACATAAATATCTAAGCTAGGACTGTGATCATCGTGAGCAGGGCAAAGCCCGCGATATCTGCTATCGCCCTGTTGTTCTGCTTTTAATGCTACGAGTATTTGCTCAATGACTACGTCGTAGTCATGGTCAGCCATGGCCATCCGTTAACCCCCGGCATTAAACAGAAAGTTTATCTAAATGTAATGACTGCGTGGTATATGTGACTATTATAGCGTGAAACGACTCCAATGTAAACTGCTCATTTAACATAGCAGACATGTCCAAAGAACATAACTCAAAAGGTCATACTACCTATTAAACAAGATCTACATCGCTCACCTCGATGTATGCGTTTGGCGCATAGCTGATATGCGAAATTGGCATTTTACTTATTTGGAAAAAGGTGTTATAATGTTCGAGTTAGTCAGGGCAATACTGACTCATGTAAACCAACCTAGAGAAAGAAAGAAGCTCATGTATTACTACCAGTTCAGCGACAAGATCAATGCCGAGAACCTCGAGAAGCTGATTGCACAGGCCCCGTCTCAGGCGGGCGCTATCCTTCGTGCGGTCTGGGAAATCGGTACGAATGAAAAGAAAGTGTCCGAAGATGAGATCATCGACCTCATCGAAAAGGACTTGAAGCGCTTCTCGCCGAGGGCTAAAGGTCCGGAGGTTGTGGCTGGCTTTGTGGCCTACTACCGCCAGATGCTTGGCAAGTTGCCCAAGACCATTCTCGAGCAGACAAAGGATAACCTTGGCGGTAAGGCTCGTGGTGGTCGCACCGGTGGTGCGGAATTCATCATCGATCCGGTCACTGGCGAGCAGATCGAGAACGTGTTCAAGCGCGCTCCGGTCAAGAATCCTGGTTCTCGTAAGACCAAGAAGATTGTCACTGAGGAATTCCTCGAAGACAGTGACGACGAGATGCCTGAACTCGAAAATGAAGAGGAAGGCAACGAGGAAAGCCAGAGCTAAACTCCTGCGCCGGACCACCGCTCCCGGCGTTCATAGTGGTGTGGGCACCGAGCCACGGAGAAATCGGTGTCACTCAATCCTTGACGTCAGGCCCAGCCCTTTGACCCGGCGGTAACCTGGCGGGGAACGCTACCACGGGCGTGCGACTTGCAGACAGCTGTTTCTGACCCCCAGCTCACAGCTCTACAGTTCGAATCGTGTGACGGCCCGGAAAGACGGGCACTCTATCTTGGTGGAAGCAGGAAGCAAGGATGAGGGTGCAAGATTGCGCGCGCAGGTTGCATTCAACAGATCCCCAAAGACAAAGTACACGTCGCCTGCTTCCTCCTGGGTAGAGAGTGGTGAAGATACGGATACTTCGGCATCAAAAGGACCGTATCACTTGTTCCCTCTTTGCCCTTTATTTTAGAGGGAGGACGTCATGTTCAAAGATATAAAGCAATTCCACGAACATTTTGGGTTGGCTTATAATGGGCCACCTAGGGATATAGAACCATATGAACTATCAGCCATGAGAATAGATTTCATGGATGAAGAGTTACAGGAGTACATCAGGGCATGGCAGGACAAGGATCTTACGAGAATGCTAGACTCGCTTGTAGATCTAGCGTATGTGTGTCTTGGGACAGCGTACCTCCATGGTTTCAATTTCGAGGAAGCATGGTCTCGTGTCCATTCCGCGAATATGAAAAAGGTCCGAGCTACAAAGGAGACTGCTGGCAACCGGGACCATCGATGGGATGTAGTGAAGCCAGAAGGTTGGGAACCACCATTCCTTCAAGATTTGGTTCAGAATCGGGGAGATGTGGAATGATCAGTAGACTTGGTACAAGAATGTTACTCGAAGAAGTAGCTGAGTTGGTTGACGGTCAAAGAGCTGCTGATTATGGAGAGCCACAAGAATCATTTGATACTATAGCTAGACTATGGAATACGTATTTGTATGCTGCTGGTTTTCTAGATAAAGGTACAACTGGCTTAACTGCTTTAGAAGTAGCAGATCTAATGATACTATTGAAGATAGCCAGGAATGCTGGACCGCGAAAGACGAAGGATAACTATGTCGACATCTGCGGTTACGGCGGATTGGCCGGTTCTAACTTTGTTGATGTGAGTAAGGGAAAGAGTAATGCAGACAGCTGATGCAGCTTGGTTGAAGACAGTCAAAGAAGTGTTGGCTGAAGGTTTGCCAGTAGAACCACAAAAGTCTACTGGTGCTGGTGGCAATGCGTCGTTCGAAGTGCGCAACCACCAGATGACATTCCTTCTGGGCTATCCGATAGTGACTATCAAGCCGAATACGTCATGGCTCTATATGGCTGCTGAAGCTATGTGGATTATAGATGGTAGCAATAAGCTAGACTATTCTCCGGAAATAGGCCGTATTCAGGGTCCATATTCTGACAATAAAGTCACATTGTTCGGTGCGTATGGTCCATCCTTCGAAGCTCAGAAGCAGTACATCTTAAACACTTTGAACAAAGACAAGAATAGTCGACAGGCGGTACTAGCTATTTGGAGACGTAACCCGAAGATGTCTAGAGATGTACCATGTACTATAGCTATGCAATTCTTGGTACGAGACGGGTATATTCATACGAATGTCTACATGCGTAGTTCTGATGTTGGTAAGGGCTTGCCTTATGACATGTTCTCCTTCGCATGCATGACCGCCGAGATAGCGTCTAACCTCGAGATAGAGGCAGAACTAGGTGAATGCACTATAACAGCTGGAAGCAGACACATATACTTGCAGGACTTTGACCGATTAACGAGGATGAAAGAAGACACAGTTCTACCGGAAGATCCACCATATCAGGAGTGGAAGCGATGGAAATGGCCTGCGATCCGCGAAAAGCTATCATTAGCTGTAACTGTGGATCATATAATGCCAAATCGTATTGATGCCCAACAAAAAGTAAAAGAACTTATAATGGAGGCTGCAGGTGCGACCGACGCTTGATCAAACTATGCTTGACATTGCTATAGTATTGTCAGCGAGAGGAACTTGTGAAAAGAAAAAAGTTGGATGTGTTCTCGTGGATACGCACGGGAATATCATTGCGACAGGTTACAATGGACAACCCCGGGGTAAACCACATTGCACTCCCGTTCATCCTTGTCCTGCTCTTCTGGATAGTAGCCTTAGTTGCTCTGCTATACATGCAGAAATGAATGCACTTATAAGATGTGCTCAGCCTGAAGCTATATACACTGCGTATATTACAGAGGCTCCATGCGAAAAATGTCTGATGGCACTACAGAACACCTCCTGCAAAAAGATAGTGTACCTGAACGAGAACGGAGTGGCAACAGTCCTCGGAGATGCGTAGACTTCGACAAAGATTGTTTTGGTCTTGATCATTTACATTGTTGGCTATATGATCCGGCAAAGGGTTACTGTCCCTTTCTGAGCGAGCGTTCATAATGGATCTTCCAGACCCTAGTCGAATTACAGAAATAGGCATTGATACAGAAACTTACGATCCTGGGCTAACGTCATTGGGCCCAGGTTTCGTTTATGGTTTGGCTAAAGTCGTTGGCATCAGTATTTATGTGCCCGGCTTCTGCAAATACTTTCCCCTTAGACACAAAACCGGTAATATCGAGACTTGGCCTGCTCTCAAACGATGGCTTATCGAGGTACTCGGTAATCCTCGTGTCACGGCGATTTTCGCTAACTCACGGTATGATCTTGAGGCCCTATGGTCACTGGGAATCGAAGTTAAGGCTTGGACGGTTGACGTCCAGGTTGTTGAATCCTTAATAGATGAAGAAAAGCGTTCGTATTCGTTAGCATCTTTGTCAAGAGATCATGGTCTAAAGGTTAAAACCCGTGACGTAATAGAAACTAAGCTAATTGAACGTGGCTATACTTTACGTAATGGCAAAGCAGACTGGTCCAAGCTATGGTTGCTTCATCCTTCAGAAGTGGCTGAATATGCTGAAGACGATGCCAAGCTAACATATGAAGTCTTCCAGTGCCAAAAACCGATCATTGAAACAGAGGAGTTACGAGATGTATTCGAGCTCGAGTGCCAGCTCACGCCGGTGCTATTCGACATGCGTATACGCGGCATACCAGTAGACCTAGCTAAGGCTGAGGCAGAGAACGCCAGACTGTCTGACGAAGGAGCGGTAATGCTGGCTGCTATAAGGGCAGGCACCAACCCGCACTTCAATCCCTTTAGCCCGGTGCAGTTGGCGGCTTTGGCCAGAGAAATATACGGTCCAGACTTCGTACTACCTAAGACGGAGAAAGGCAATGATTCGGTTTCCAATGATTTTCTATTGCAGAGTGGCGATGAATTTCTTGTCAGGATCGGGCAGTATAGACAACAAGAAAAGATACGTCGGGACTTCATTGAGGGGGTTGTGCTGGAAGGCTCACATAAGGGTAGAGTTCATCCTCAGTGGTTTCAGACTCGGGGATCCAGCTATATGTCAGGGGACGATGTTGGAGGCACACGATCAGGTCGTATCGCCTGCCAAAATCCCAACTTGGCTCAAATACCGTCAAGACATCCAGTGCTTGGAAAGCTTGTTCGCTCGTTATTCGTGGCAGAAATGGGGGCCAGGTGGTTTAAGGGTGACTTGTCTCAGCAGGAGCCGCGTATTGCCCTTCATTACGCCTGGACTATAGCTACAACAACGAACAGTGAAGAAGTACGCAGAAAGATGCGTGGTGCTGAAGAAGCACGACAAGTCTATCTTGATAATCCTATGTCTGACTTCCATAACATAGTCATGGACATGGTCAACAAGATAAGGGCTCAGCCCATTAACCGAGGTCAAGCCAAGACCATAGGCCTAGGGCGCATGTATGGAATGGGCAAGGGCAAAATGGCAGATCGACTGGCCATGTCGATACACAAAGCCAAAGAGCTTATATCCGATTATGACCGCGGCTTTCCATGGATAGGCGGTCTTTTAGAGTATTGCATGGAGGTAGCAGATGAGCGAGGATTTGTTAAAACTATTCTCGGTAGACGTAGGCATTTTGATCTATGGGAACCGCCCAGTTTCAGAAGAGGATGTTTCCCTATTAAAGGCAAAGATGCTGCAATCAAAGCTTATGGTTCAGTTAGGCGAGCTCATTTGCATAAAGCTATGAACTCTGTTGTTCAAGGATCAGCAGCAGAGCAAATGAAAAAGTCATTAGTAGCTCTGCACTCAGAGCGTATACCTTTGCTCATAACACTATATGACGAGATTGGTGCTAGCCTAGTGTCTGAGGAGCAGGCGCGGCTCATAAAGGAGGTGACTGAGAATGCCATCTCCTTCAGTGTGCCACATCACATGGAATATAAACTAATGGAGAGTTGGGGTGGATGAAGAAGCCATACTACACACACTTGATAAAATAGAAGCGTTCTTGGATGGCAAGAACGAAGACGGTGTTCCAATGAATGAAACCGACGCTGGCAACCTATGGAAAAGTTGGATAGAAAAAGAAGGTTGTCTGTGTGTGAAAGTAGAGAACATCGGCTTATCCTTGCCGGACTACTTCTGGATTCATAAGGGCATAACTATATGGAATGAAGCAAAGATCAAACGTGGTAATCTGATTTATGCTCCAGTGTACCAATTCCACAACATGCGCAAAATGTCGCTGTATCTCCGCGACTGGGCGCTTAGCTACGTTGTCTATAATGCCGGTGAGTTCGAACTCTATTCCTTCAAGGAAGTCCTGAAAGATAAAGCTTCGTGGACTGATACCACATTCGATCTGACCAAAACACCAGGCAAGATGAAGATCGACCTTAGCAATCGTACGCCGTTCCTAGTGATACCACAGGCTAACTACATCGGCAATTACATCGACTGGGTCGACAGTAAGGCATTCCGCAAGAAGTCCTGAGCCATGCGACATTGGCATACCTGCCATGCAGGTTTGGCAGTTTACAAGACATTGAAAACGTGATATAATATGCGTGTACTTTGGAGGCTAATTTCACAATGACACGTCACTTGGATGAAGTAGACGACAAACAGTTCGATGGCCTGCGAGCGGCCGTCAGAGAGTTTTTAACCAAGACAGTAGCGGACGTAGAAGGAATGGGGCTGTGCTCCGCCTGTCTGTGTAGGCTAGTTGAAGCGGAAGCATCCAATATGGCAGATGAGCTGGAGGAAGCAAGAGATGTCAGAACTAACTGATGAAGAACTAGATATATCTCAAGTAGTAGCAGACGCCGAGGCGGAATCGATACCGCCAGAGATGAAAGTAAAACGCCTGAGTAGTTTATGCCGTGATCTAATAGCACTTGAAGGCGATTTAGAAGCTTTAGAAAAAGCAGTCCGTGAAAAGAAGGACGAGATTAAAAAGCTCTCGGAAGAACAGATACCAGACCTTATGGATGAGTTAGATATAGACGAGTTTCGACTCAAAAATGGTCTAAAGGTAAGGATCAAACCCTTTTATTCGGGTAAGATTGAAAGTCCAGAATGCTATGAATGGCTCGAAGAGAATGGTTATTCAGATATTATTAAAGGTGCCATACAGGTACCATATCCCAGAGATTTTGACAAAAGCAAGTTAAGAGCAATAGTTGAAGTAGCTCGTGAACTTGGCTTGTCAGCTGATAACCAGGAGGGCGTTCACCACTCAACTCTTAATGGCTGGATAAGAGAAATGATTGAGAGTGGTAAAGAATTCCCACGTGAACTGTTTAATGTATATGTGGGGAGAAGAACCAAGATAGGTCTGAAATGAAATTCAAGATTGCGTTGAACGAATACAGGCCGCTAGAGCCGCCACGTGTTGGCAACGTTTACCACGTCAAGGGTGGCTACGGCTCTAAGAATAAGCACCTGTTGGTGCTCATAGCCATAACCGAGTCTGGACTGCACCTTTTCTTGACGCTTGATAGGGAAGGCAACCCGGTCGGTATAACCCAATACCTGTCCCACGCAATCGAGGACAGGTTTCCTGTAGGTTTTGTCGAGGGCCTAGAGGACCTGACGTTCGACATCGTATCTATCTAAGTAATGGAGAAAGGATAACGGATAATGGCTAAAGAACTGATGATGGAACAACCTGGTGCTCTTGCCGAAATTCCATTCAACGTCGAGGAAATGGCTAAGGATGCCGAACTCGGTGGTAAGATGGCGTTGCAAGACATCGCTGTTCCTTACTTGTACGTGCTTCAGACGAACAGTCCACAGGTTAACCCCGACCATGCCAAGTACATCAAGGGCGCAACCGCGGGCATGCTCTACCTCACTAACCTGGAGAAAGTGTACGATGGAAGGGACGTGGGCCTGACCATCGTGCCGTGCTACTACGAACGTCTTGTCACGGAGTGGACGCCGCGTTCGGCCGGCGGAGGGCTCGTAGCGTCGCACGATCCTGATGCTGAGATAATTAAATTTGCAAAACCGAAAGAGGTAGACGGGAAGGAAATGCTGGTGCTTCCAAACGGCCACCAACTGGTCGAGACGGCGTACCACTACTTCCTTGCCAAGCTTCCTGATCTGGGTAGTTGGGTACAGTGCATAGCGCCGTTCAAGAGCACTGCACTGAAAATATCGAGACGTATGAACTCGAATATCAGTACGACAATGATACCGAATACCGACATAAAGGCACCTAGGTTCTTGTTTCAGTGGCAAATGACCACGATCAAGGAACAGAAGGACCAATATGTATGGTCTTCGCCGAAGCTGGAGAAGGGCAAGATGGTAACAGCCGACGTTTATGCGGCGGCTAAAGCCTATGCGATCATAGCGGCCAAGGGTGTACTGCGTAGGTCGCTTGTCGAATCTGAGCAGGAGCAGACTGAGTCCCGCGACCTGTCGTCTTCGCCACTCTAGCGTGAGGGGGACGGTCCGAAAGGACCCAGGGAGGGGAAGAGCCTCCCACTTATTCATGGAGATGAACGTGGAAAAATCTATAACACTAGAAATCACTGAACGTGTGGCTGAGTTAGCAAAACTAGTAGCACAATCTGCAGAGCTATTAGATAGAAACACTAAAACTGTTATTAGGTGTATAGATCTGATAGAAAAGCTCAACCTTGAAAATGCAAGTCTACACGAGCGCATGAGCAATCTCGAGCAATATATAAAGATTGCAGTGACAGATCAACAGCGAAATGTTATGTAATGCCCCGGGGAGGTAACAGAACTCTCGACCAAGCTATACGGTATGAGATAGGTCTGCTTCTAAGGAATGAATACGGCTGGTCCTTTTTCAGGATAGCCGATGCCCTGGGAGTAGGCCTATCGACCGTGAGAGCATGGTGCGATAAAGAATACGTGCTGAGACAGTCCGCTAGAAAAAGACGTAAAAGGCATGAAAGAACCAAAAGTAGAACCGATACGCAAAACGTGGCCACGCTCCAATAGTAGATGCGTAGGCACGATTATAGACACAGGCAAACGTTTTCGGGATCTATGGCCCGAGACGCGTGGAGACTATCAGTGCAGCAGAACGGGCCTTATTCTTATAGACGACAAGCCTTACTGTTCTGTGCATGGTGGAGAATTCTTGATTCAATATCACCTGAGTAAAGCTCGTGACTGAACCCAAAAAGCTGCAGAAGGAAGTACTGAACTCCTCGATAGACAAAAGGCTATGGGCCTTTTTCGCCGAGGCGGGGACGGGCAAGACCTTCATGGCCATCACAACAGCAGAGAGGTGGTTCAAGGAGAAGGGATGCCTGACAGTAGTAGTCGTAGCGGCTAAGACCCTCATCTTCGGCACGTGGATCAAGGAGGAGCTGCCTAAACACTCTACGGCTCCATACAATGTATATGGATGGTCTGGTAAACTGACCAGTGATGACAAGAGACGTATTACTCAGATGGTCAATGACAAGACCAAACTGTTATACTTAATAGTCAATCCGGACGGTCTAAAGTCCAAAGGCTTTCAAGCTGTGCATAACTTCGCCATCAAGGTGCGTGGTAGAACCGGTTGGATATACGACGAGAGCACTGGTATTAAGAATCAGAAAACTGATCGCTGGGAGTACGCGTCACGTATGTCTACTGGTGCTATGTTCAAGCGTATCATGACAGGCACTCCCGTGACCGAGGGTCCACTGGACGTGTTCGCACAGACAGAGTTCCTAGAAGAAGGATTACTAGGCTTCAAGTCATACTACAGTATGAAAACTAGATACTGTGAGATAAGGCGTAGAAAGTTTGGCAACAGATCCTTCGACGAGATCATTGGGTACAGGGACCTGGACAACCTATACCAACGTTTGAGTAAGTTCTCATCCTTCATCAAGCTGACAGACATGGTAGACATGCCTGAACAGATACAGTCTCGTGTTGCGATCGAACTGACGCCAGAGCAAGAAACGCATTACAAGACTATGCGTAAATTGGCTATAGCTTGGATAGAAGAGCACGAGATAACCGCAGTTAATGCGTTGGCTATGCTCCGTAAACTACATCAGATAGCTGTCGGGCAGATGAGGATAGACGAAGACAAGTATGTCTCGATACCAAACAATAGACTCGAGGCGCTGTCGGACCTGATGGAAGAGGCAAACCACCCGTTCATAATCTGGTCTGTGTACCGCAATAGTTCTTATGATATACTTAAGCATCTTGGACCGAAAAAGGTTATAGCTCCAAGTGTTAAAGATAGTCCTGAAGAAAGAGCAAATAAAATAGCCTCATGGAAAGCTGGTAATCAGCAAGGCATTCTCCTTAGTCAGGCAAGTGCAGCACACGGTCTAACCCTTATAGAAGGATTGACCGCTGTGTTCTATTCGAATGATTTTTCAGCGGAAAGAAGAATACAGGCTCTTCGTCGAAATTGGCGCCTAGGACAAACTCAAAAGACTAGAGTCGTAGACTTCTATGCACCAAATACAGTTGAGGTAGGAATACTAGATTCGTTAGATCGTAAGATAGAAATAGCGGACATAGCTATCACGAAAAAAGGTCTTATCGACGCAATAGATGGGATACTAAGGATATGAGTATTCGTGTTCTTAAAGGCATGCTAGTTCGTAAGACTAGCGGTTATAAGTTTGTAGGCATCGTAAGATCCAGATTCTACACTGGAGCTAGGCGAGAACGTGTAGTTGTAGAAATGGTAGAGTATGTAGATGGTAAACGCTTAGATACAGGCTTGTTGCATATCTACGATCCAATGCAATTGGAGTACTACAATGACCATATTAACACAGATGAAGGAAGGGTTGGTCACCACCACAGGCCAGCGTTATCTAATGAAGATAAAGGTGCCTAGACTCAAAGGACCGGCTGTGGTTCTTGAGTGTATGCACTGCGGGTATGCATACGCCACGGCCGCCAGGACGGCGCCGAGGAGAAAGTGCCCAAACTGCCAACAAGGAGAGAAGTGATGTTTCACAAGGATAGGCCTCCTTATAATCTGGATGAGGCCCAGGCCATAGTAGCTAAGAAGACAGCCCCAAAGGTAACAAAGGATTCGATAGAAGCCAAGATCAAAGAGGTAAGATACGTCACCGACGGCATCACTACCATATGCATCATTGAAATGGAATCTGGTTTCAAGGTGATTGGTCATTCGACGCCTGCTTCACCAGCAAATTACGACTATAATGTAGGCATGAGTTATGCTTTTGAAAATGCTTTCAAGCAACTGTGGCAATTAGAGGGCTATGTGCTCTGTGAGAAACTCTCACAGGAGAGTAAGTAATGGATCTGCACGCTCGACACAATCTTGATTTGTTAACCGAGCGCGTTACTCGACTTGAAAAAAGAGTCCGAGAACTAGGTTCATTAATCCTCGAGCAGGAGGCTGAGATCTCGTTACTAAAGGAGATAGCAAATGGAGAAAAAACTCGTCGGAGTAGTGATAGTACCGGTAGAAGTGCCTAAGGAGTTTATAGACTCTACAGCCAAGCTGAAAAAGTATCTTAAAGAAAAACATGACTTGGATCTACTAGGCGAAAAGGTTGGTGTTGTACTAGAGGTTTTCCAAGAAGTGTTTCGTCCACTTCTTAATGAATACCAGAATGGACACAAAGCAGAGGCAGATGTAGCTATCAAACTGCTAGAGTATCATGAACGTCTAACTATGCTAGCTGATCTAGGTAAGTATGCGTTGAGTACCCACAAAGTCGACATAACGGAGGGACCAATTGCACGCTACCTATCAGGAAATACAGACAAAGCTTCTGAAGCTATTCAAGAAATGCTTCACAATGGAAAAAGCTACGAAGACGCTTACCGTTATATTCGCAGCGCTGCTGTATTTTATCACGTCACCGAGGGTCAAGTACACTAGGCTAGTTGTAATAACTATGGCCTTGTGTTACACCTTCGTAGCGCTGGCATTGATCATTGCTCAACCCCCGGCAAAGGAAGCAGTGAGTGTCAGAGGCTGCGAGGCGCGGAAGGGGATTCGAACGGTATGCGTTACTGTTCGGTCCTCTTCTCGCGTTGATACTCCATAAGACCCAGCTTGCTCCAGTCAATGCCCATTTGATCCAAGAGACCAGTGGCCTTGCCCATTAAATTCACGGCCCCGGTGCTGCCTCTTGGAGATGCTGCTACAGCCGCTGGAGCAAGAAGCATTAAAGAAGCTGGACTGAAGAATCCACCCAGCGCGCCAGCTGTAGCACCACCAGCCACATTCACCAAACTACCAAGGTGAGGTGGCATTATCTTACGTGACGAGGTGGCTGCAGACATTGCCTCTTTAGCCTTATCAAACTTCATAGCAATGTCCATATATCTCGGATCAGTAGCCCCAGCTGCAAAGGCTAACTCTTGTTTCATTGCCCTGGCTAGTTCTGCTACTTTACCTTTGCCAGTAGCCCAACTATCAAGATGTCTTCTGAAAGCATCAACACTTTCTACAGTAGCCGGGAACTGTCTAAAGTATTGATAGGAATCTTTGAGTTGATTGAACTTGGCAATGTCTCCCCGATTCATTTTAGCCATGCCATCAGAGGTCATGAAAGATCGTACTAAAGGTGCTAGTCTTTTAGCCATAGGACTCAAGTCCACTGAATCAGTAAGATTGATCTTAGACATAGCATAATCTTTAGCTACATCTAAAGCACCTACACTACCACCTCCTTCTTTGCGTCCCTCTTTGAAAGCCTTTTGTATAATTCCACCTTCACGACCAGCTTCATAAGCCTTAGTATAAACATCTGGATATAAGCCAGTGAGGTAACTCTGTACAGTCTTAAGTGCAGGGGCCATAACCTTAGCTCCAGCCTTCAGAGCTAAAGGAAGAGCTGCACCCATAAGTGCCTCATCCTTTGCATCCTCTGGTCTACCAGACAACAAGGCACCAGTTCCACCCATAGTCGCACCTTCACCAACAGCACGAGCAGTTGGAAGAACACGACTAAGCCATGGAGCAGCTACTCTCGCTCCTTCTGAAAGCAATGCACCAGTACCCGTTATTGCTTTTGTTACAGGCGAGAAAACAGCGCCACCCAATTCTGCTGCTACACCAGGCACACCAGACCTCTGTCTAGCATCAGCTATTGCCTGGTCGTACTCCTTTCTATTACCAGCAAAACTAGCCACTGGACCACCAGCACCATACATAGTTCCTGATGCCCAGAGCGTAAACATATCATCAGCAGCCTGTAGCAATTGTTCGTTCCACGGCATCTGTTGGTATTTTTGCCAAGCGGTAGGTTCATTAGAAGTTTTGTCACTTTTGACAGTCTTTAGACCCTGGCCAAAGGGATTGGGCTCATCCTTATTATCCTCTGTCGATGGCGCTTCAATTTGCCTACGTATTGATAGGCCTTGACCAAATGGGTTGCCTTCGTCTTCCATCACTCGTCTCCGAACAAGTCTATCTCAGGGCCAAATAGATCAGGAAAAGTTTTCTCTAACATAGATTCTTTGGGTTTGTACTTGCTTTTCTTAACTATTTCAATTTTGTTGTCATCTGTTATAACATAATTATGATAGTTGCCAGCCGACACAACCTGACCTATATCTTCGTTATAACCGCCAGACTCTGGGTCAAAGTATCTATGTCCTGGCAATCCGTATTTGTCGTATATATTCTTAAGACCTTTGCCTCTGTACTGGCTTACTAAGGCCACAGGCATCTTTTCTCTGAGACCTAGCAATTTGTCCAGTTCTGCCATAGCAGCATTTTCTGCTTGTCCTTTAGTAGGATGATAATCGAAATCAGACACATAAGCCCCAGTGGGCCACATGAGATGTGCTTGATAACCACCCTCGGTAGCGTTAGCATTAGGTGCTAGTGTTACACCTCCGCCATGCCTTTGAGGAGGCTGATATCTAGTTTTTTCAAGCATATTTATCCACATCTCGTCCGGGTTGTAGGCGTCCTCCGCGAGCATCTGCATGAGGCTCCTCACATTGTCAGGCTGCTTGTCGATCGGCTCATAGTACTGCGGCAGTTGCAGTGGGTCGCCTACGTGAAGGTTCACGTCGAACCGATTAGGGTATTCTATTTTAGTATCATACTTACTTGTTACGTAATCTTCAAGTTTCCTGGGTAAGAATCCTTCCATAGGAGGTTCGTGTGGATATAGGACTCTATTCAAGGCTCTATCGGGAATTTCACTAAATCTTTCTCTGTCATTGTACATAGGCAGTTCTTTATCAATAAAATCTAGTATATCTCTATATATCGAACTACTATCCGCTTGAACTCCTGTAGCTTTTTCATAGGGCACAGAAGTCGTAAATATATCTCCATACATGCTTTCTGAAGGATTAGTAGGTTCCATGAAGTAGTGGCCTACTCCTTGATTCTGGACACCTGTGCCAGACGCTCCTCCCAGCACTTTATTCATATCAAACCTGCGGAAGTTGCGGGGAGTGATATGCAAAGCTTTAACTGGCGGAAATGCCATTGCCGCGGCTAGAGCTGCTTGTGCATACTCACCACGCATAGCAGGATCACGTATATCATCCATAGCAGTAGCCATCCCAACAGGAGGCACA
Organism: uncultured Chloracidobacterium sp.; assembly: GCA_964545145.1. Taxonomy (GTDB): domain Bacteria; phylum Acidobacteriota; class Blastocatellia; order Pyrinomonadales; family Pyrinomonadaceae; genus OLB17. The sequence continues at coordinate 17,643 of CAZJFB010000019.1, forward strand.
GCTGTTTCTAACCAGTTAGTTGCCTTGTGAGCTTTTTGCATACCTTCGCGGTCATTGCCGAACCACATATCGGCAAGCCACCAGGCAATAGCGTCTCGCATACTCGGCGCTGGAGCAGCGCTTATCTCGCCCTGGCTATGGGTGTTGTATTTACTGCCTTCCGGCATCTGCGTTCCCCAACGCTAAAGCTGCAGCACCATCACCATAGATAGTGTCGAACTTCCTCATCCTCGCCGCTGAAGGGTCAGCTCTGAGTATCATCGCATCATTCTCCAGCACGCTGCGGTACTTGCCATCCGGACCTTTTATATACGTAACAATTGCTTCATACTTACTAGCCGCGTACATAACATCCCTCTTCAAATCCGTGGAGGACTCGTACTGATCAAGGGTAGTCGCCGCAGACATAAGCATCTTCTGTTCGAAGTCGGAAGGAGGACCAATACCAGCGCCTGTCTTAGTGGCAGCTCTAATCTCTAACACCTTGTTAAGTGCCATGTTAGAACGCATAGTATGCAGGCTGTTGGAAAGTGCCCGAGCTTCGGTCTCAGGCGCGTACTGGAGATATGCAGCCCAACCGGTGCTCGGCATTGACGTACCCTTTTCCGAGCGATCAATGGACTCCAAAGCATCGTTGGCGGCCCTGACCACATCAAGAGACATCTGCTGCTTGTTGAGCTCAATGTTATCATCTACAGCTTTTGCCGCTTTAATCTCCTGTTCTCGCTTAGAACCTTCCATCGTGCCTACTTTTGGAGGTTCTGTGCCAGCAGCTGCTTGCTCCGGATTTAACAGGTACTCTCCCTTTTCCAAACCTCCAGAGATAGAGGAGAGCACGTCCCCGCTCTTCTTGCCTCTATCATCGATGATCGATCGATATTCAGTGTTGAGACTATTTTCATCTACATTATTATTTGCTAGTCTCTGAGCTTCAGTTTCAGTGAGGCTTGGATCCTTGGTCCATTTGCGATACAATTCAAGCGTAGATAAGTTGCCCCAGTCATTTTTGTCGACCATGTCTTTCCACTTGGTCTGCCATTCATGAATAGACCTAATCTGTGGATTATAATCAGACTGAAGCTTGATTTCTTCCTGCCGACGGGTCCAATCTGTATTCTTTCCTTCTACATCCCAATTATGTTGTCTTTCAGCAGCTTGAGTATTGTAATCTTGTGTAAGACTCAGAATTTCTTTCTGGCGTTCTGTGTCCATCTGACCCTTCATATAATCCTCGACAAGTGAAGGATTCATCCTAATCGCGTCAGCCAACACTGGATTAGTTGCTTGCAAATTATCAGCCAATGTACCAGCCATCTGCCTCATACGAGTAGCTTCACGAGCTGCCGGCACCATACCAGCAATACGTGGATCCATAGAGCGTCCAGTTCTTCCCGCACCGATCGCCTCACTAAGAGCCGTCATGCGTGTACCGAATGGCACTCCACCATAATCAAGAAACCCACTAGCATCCTGGTTGCTTAGACCGCCAAGAAAATCACTGATGCCACCCATCAAGCCACCACCGCCAGAACTGGTGCCAGGACCATTAGGCATTTCATGCATTTGACCTGGTGCAGCTGATCCGCCGGTATTATCATACCCGCGCCGCTGAGGCTGGTTTGAAGGAAACAATTCACCTATTTGGTCAGGCGACTGCAATCCTTGGGCCTTGGCCCGTGCTACAGCAACATCAGGACTAACGCCACGGGCTATAGCAGCTTTCCTGATAAGAGTCTCTAGATCACTTAGCCCGGGCATCATCAGTGCCATCTCTTCATCTCCTTAGAACAATGAACCTAGTGCGCCAGTGCCAATTTGAGCCCAGCCCAATAGACCCGGGTTAGAACTAGTTGTACCAGAACCAGTTGGCGGATTAAGAATCGCACCAAGGTATGCAGCCAATGAACTCTGTGGAGCTCCAGTATACCCTAGATATTGAGCATGAATTGCATCAATCAATTGTTGCTGTTGTTGTCTCTGCAATGCGCCTGCTGCCAATTGATTCCGCTGAAGTTCATTACCAAATCCAAAGCCCATATTAGCCAAGTCGCTGGTTTGACCAATACCATACTTTAGTAGATCTGATCCTTGTCCACCGTACATTTGGGCAAGTCCGCCGAGGCCAGTTGCACCAGCACCCCAGATACCAGCCCTACGATCTGCATTGCCAGTATCAGCAGTCAGTCTATTACCGACATCGAATCTGGCAGCATTCTGTGCAGTGTCAAAGCCTCCCCTGTATAGATCTGCTAACGTAGAGGCCTTTGTCCTTAGGAAGTCTCCGCCCAGCACACCCTGCTGTAGTTGCCAACGGTCACCACCGAAAGCATTTTGAGCAGTAGCCCGGTCGTCGATGCCTTGCCTTTGGACACCGTATTGGTAGTTCAGGTCATTCATTGTGGCGTCAATTACGTCCTGGATATATGGGTTCATATAACCCGACATATCCATTCCTTCAAGTGAGCCAGGTGTAACATCACTAGGAGTATACCCAGCCATTGAAGAGAATGCATCACCAGCTTGGGAACCATAACCGCCGGCATCACCAAGCACACCCCAACCAGCGTCAGTCAGACCACCAGCTTGACCTAGTGCCCAAGTATAAGCGTTAGACACATTTGATGACAACGGTTGGCCTGCATAAGGATTAAGCATCTTAGAGTCCTCCGAACCCTAGGTTCGACCCAGGATTAATGTTATTGGGTCTACCCCAACCAAAACCATTGCCATTATTATAACCACCGGTGCCACCAGTGCGACTACCACCACCAGGTTGCCCTGGCTGACCCCAACGTAGCATAGGTTTCCATACCCATTCACCAAGACGAGGGTTCCATACATAGTTAGGACCAGGTTGTGGATTATCGGGGCCTGGCCCATTACCACCATGCCAGCCACTACCACCACCAGAACCACCACCACCACCAGATCCACCGCCAGGACCACCACCGGGACCACCCCCGGGGCCGCCACCAGTACCAGGATCAGTGCCAGGGTCACCAATTATACCAGGTGTGCCAGTTCCAGGATACTTACCAGTAACAGGATCAATGAAGAAGGAACTGAGATAATTATACATGCCTGGATAAGTGTCTTTCAAACTTTCCACAGCATCTACAAAGCCACCATAGCTGCTATAGCCTCTAAGTCCATTACCATAGTCAGTTGGCGGCATTATAGAGTCAGATACATTAGGTGCAGCTTGACCAGGCGTATTAAACGCTGCAGACCAGTCTGCTGATTGCTGAAATGCATCCAATTCTTGAGGAGAAAAAGCAGCTACATCAGGTCCAGTATATGGTACATAACCAATACGCGCAACTTTTTCACCTGCTGCAAGTGCTTTCTTTGCAGCATCCGTCCACCAACCTGGTGGTTTGCTAGTTGTAGAACCACCTGCATCACCACCACCCATCAGACTATCTCCTTTTCCATGTAGATATGAGGAGCTTTCCAACCCCTCTTTGACATCACTCGCAATAGGCCTTTTCTGCCTATAAAACCGGCTCTAGAAGCACCGATACTTCTGCCAAACTCTGCAATGATTGGTTCAAGTTCATCAAGTCCTTTAAGTGAACCGCCAGCTAACATTATAAAGAGACGTGTATCCTTTTCATGCTCTACGACATTCACAACAGCAAAAGCTTCACCATTCTCAAAGAGAAGACGTCTCAAATTGATACAATCTCTATAGACATCATCTACAGACATATACCAACCATGCCTCTCGAGCACTTTACTCATGATGTCGCGCCATCTAGAAAAGCGCTTATCTATCATGCTAGCGATATAGTTCACAGCTTCACCATTACAACGCCAGTAGCCGTTCTATAGAACTCTCCTGCAACTAATCCACCTGTTCCTGCTGCAGTGTCATCAGCATATTCAGGCAAGTTAGAGATTCTTTTATCAAGCAAATGTAAGTTTTCAGCTGTTGCTGATAGTTCAATTTGCCTACGAACAAGTCCACGAAACATTTGCTCTTCTTGCTGGTTAAAGTCTCTTGGAGCATTGGGTACAGTGATAGATCTCATCGTCTACCTCCTGCTTCTTTAACACGTACACGTATATTGCCCATCTTCCAGAACTCATCACTATACTGTTGCACACGCATATACATCTGCCGAGCTCTGAATCGTGTCGTCGTATAACCTTTCGGATTTGTTAGAGCCAATGGACCTACATAACGTTTTGGTGCAGCAGGAGCTTGTTGTATTACAAACATAATCCTAAAGGCATCAGGATTCGTATCCTCATCAGGCATATCTGCACCGCTATCATGATAAATGCGATCTACCCAAAGGTTAGACTCGCCATTACCAAGTTCAAGTGCACCAGTTTCTGCAAATATATCTGCTGCTCTACTTTCTCCATCTGCTAACATACCAGTTTCATGAACATAAAGATCAGTACCATTACAAGCTAATGGTTGCGTTTGCCAGACAGGATTTACCCAAGAAGTACGAGGTATGGAACCCATGCTCCAATACTTTTCTTGTGAATAAGACAATGAAACATAGTTATCAGGCTCAGTGGCCTTTCTGGATGGATACATAAACCATAGTTCTTGAGCATCTTCATTGATACCCACATGTATCCTATCACGTTCTGAAAAGTTCGAATTCACAAACACTTCATCCTGTACATCACATTCGAACTTCTGTACTGCACCACCAATATAAGACCAAAAGTTTTTATGGTCCATCCATATAGCCCCACCAAGGGCAGGTATATAAGCATATCTACCTATGATACCACCTTCATCACTGATTCTACGACGACTATAATAGTTAGGTGGACCAACATATTCTATAAGATGTACATCAGCATCCGTAAGAACCAGTATACCACCTTGTACTCTAGTGGCAGCTAGAATAGATCCATTAGATTGTAAATCAAAGCCGCCGGCAGAATTATCCTCGGCAGCAGTCCAAATTCCTATTTCTCTCCGTGAACACCATTGTACTCTACGCGGATGTGAAGCCCCTCCCATTACGAACAAATGTTCTTGTTCACTAGCTATTACTAGCAAATTGCCCGTTGGAGAATTAGTTACTTGAGCTGCGACCGTAGAAGGAGTAACTGGATCCCATGATACCAATCGTCCATCTTGAGAGTGTACAGCTACTAGTAATTTGCCAAAATTGTCTAGTGACCAAAGACCACTAGCTGTAGTTACTGACTGTTCACCATCTAAACCAAAGAAACCTGAGCCAAAGTCATCTCTACCAAAACCTATAATACCACCAGGATTCCAACCTAAAGATGCTGGCGTTATATCGTAATCTGTGTATGTACCATCATCATTATAGCTAACACCAAATAACTTGTCAGATGAACCAGCTGCCAACCATGGCATAGTCAAGTCATCTTTCCAAGTAAACATACGGCGTATAGCAGTAGTCGCAGCACTGAAGGTTAGAATCTTAGACCAACCTCCAATCGGTACTAAAACGCTATCACGCCAACGAACTTGGTTAGCATTGTACCAACTATTACCTGCAGCATAACGGGTCGTATTCCTTTTAACCCCAGGCGCAATTTTCAGGATTGGTAGGTTCTGTTTAGGCATAATCAACCACCAGGAGCCTGTGCTGTTTTTCCACCTGTGGCTATAGAAAACCACAGACAAGTGTATTCCATGCCTACATAAAACATACCAAGGCCAACAAATCCAGCGTTAGGCACGTTAGTATCTGCAAAATCATTTTCCCATGTAGTAGGCTCAGCAGTACCAAATTGCCACATTTTACCTTTCTGAGTATTACCTATAGCACGTGCTCTTATCCACCAATAATTAGAAGTGTCCCACGACTTATTGACATTCCCTAACCGAACACCACCACCAGCACCATCGCCTCGACCTATTTCAAACTTCTTTACACTGCTTACTCTGCAAGGTAAGAACACGTAGTAAGGATCTACATCAGCTGCGTTATCTGCTCTAAGAGTTATTTGCCCAACAGTTTCATTAGCACCCGCAGAGTCATTAATGATCTGTATAAGAGCTAGTACCTCCAAATCATCTAACAAACCAGCTTTATCCCAACTCATAAGTCTATAATCATTAGTTATACTCTTACGTATTCTAGCCCTTTTACCACTTAAGCTAGCAGAAGATGCTTCTACAACAGCTGTTATATTAGATCCTCCACGTAATGTCCAACCGTTACCATTCATATTGCCAATGACTCCATCACTAAAGTCAGTGACAAGATAACCATTTCTATGCGCTATATGCGCTATGACTGCACCAGGTATCATCCCACGGCCCTTGCAATCGACAGAAGCACAGTAGTTGCACTCAAGATAGTATAGAACACATAATCAACAGCATTAGCTGCTGTAGAAAGAACTATATCTTCTGCGTTAATATTCTTCCAAGTTGCACCGGATGTATTCAGTGTCCTATTACCTGTTGCATCTTGCGTAAACTTTATATATCCAGATCTACCTACAAGATCGGCAGATAAGCCGGATGCGGCCAAAGTTCTGTTACCGCCCAGAGTACCAACAGCAAAATTAATGCCAGAACCAAAGGGAATTGTGATTGTGGCTCCATCAGATACCGCCACTTCATTTAGAGCTGCTGCTGCATTATCCGGGGTCACACCCTTAGTATTAACTGTACCTGCCCAAATTTCAGCTGCCGATGCAGCAGTGAATCCACCAACTGCAGCAACAGCCGCAGTAACGAATGCTGTAGTAGCTACTTGAGTAGTATTCGTGCCAGGTGCAGCAGTTGGAGCTGCAGGTGTACCAGTCAAAGTAGGCGAGGCAAGAGGTGCCTTCAAAGCCAAGTCTGACGTTAAATTCGTAATATCCGCTTGAGCATGCGTGTGACTTGTATTAGCCTTAGTAGCTAATCCAGCAGTTAAATCTGTAGAAGTAGCAAGTTGCTGAGTGACAGCATTAAGTCTAGCAAATACTGCTGCTGTAGTGGTCCAAAAGTCACCGTCTACAGGCGATGTCGGAGCAGCACCATGTGGCAAATTAAATCCAGCACCACCTGTAGCAGAAGCTGCAGTAGTTACTTTACCAGTGAAGGTAGGACTCGCGATATTTGCCTTTAGAGCAATTTCATTTGCCCTATTCTTGATTTGCGTATCGATCGCATCAAGAGTAGTGTTATAGATAGGACCCCAGACATCCTTTTCAGTGCCGGGTGTTATTTTGTCAAACGCATAATTTGTAGTCGGGGTCGTAGTCATGTGTTAGTCCTCTCTATCGCGGCCCAAAAGGGACTCGACCCACTCCTGCTGGGCCAGGCGTTCCAAAGATATCGTCGTTTTTGCTGTATTGTTCAACAAGACAGCTGGTAAGCAATCTTGCGAGGCGATCAACCTCTGCTCCGTTTCTTTCAGCGTAGTTGTTAACGAGAGTATAAGCAGCGAACAAAAAGAGAGCGTTAACAACAAGAAGAAGGATCTCATAGGAATGTTCCTTTATGAGTTGGCGTAACGTCTCCAATGCCAATGCCATCCACATGCCAGTCTCTCTTCGCCGTCCAGCTACCAACCACAGATTTTTACTCCAACCGCATTATGCTCTTTGATCTGTGCAACCGTCTTTTTGGTATCGTTAACTGACCATAATATAGGCTCGGCTACTTCACAAAACGGCGCTTTACTCGTCCTTACGTGTGAACTTGTCTGGCTGCAAGATGTTGTCAGGGTTAGACTCATTAGCACGACGTTCATCAAGACGAATTTTACGAGCTTCTGCGATCTCTTTGTTCGCATTCTCTAACGCCTCCAACACAGCTTGACCCCTGCCGAGGTCCATTAACTTCCACGCCATGAAAAGCTTTACTAGCGTGGAGACTAACCCTATTAACCCCGGCAGGAATCCAAGCATTACTTTGGTGACTCCACTTGAGCTAATGTAACTACGCCCTTTTTAGCCTCTGATTGTGGCACAATTACAGCTTTTGGATTCATCAGATTCTGTTTAATAGTGCCTCCACCTGAAAAACTTTTGGCAATGAAGGATAGCACTGTCAGACCAATGCCCGCATAGATGCCGTAACTAGGTGGTAGCCACGTAGCTGAACAATCAAAACTGCCGTCAGCAGTAGTGGAACACCCAAAGAACGCTGTTAGCGCCGGTACTAGTGCTGCCAGAGCCAACAATGCATTAGAAAAGAAGTTCATGTTCATGCGTATACTCCTACATGTATGCTTGTATTCTCTGACGCATATAATCACCACATGCTTTCCAGCCCTTGATTTCAGGCTTAAAAGGAATACGTGTGATGTCCCACTTGCCGTTCTGCTTCACTCCCAGCACCGGCTGCACCTCAGCATGCGTCAAGACAGTCTGAGGTGTAACTTTGATCTTGTATTGCTTGCACAGCTTTGCTATGTACGCACACATAGTCTCAAACTGGCTTTCCTTAAATGGGTACTGTCCACTTTCGAAGGGATTTTCTACTGCACCTTTCATGCTGGCCATAGATATGCCAATAGATCCAGCATTCATACCTTGTACATGTGCAGCATAATTGCCATCGTTTACATTTTCATTGTCTTCGGGTCTATGGACACCATCAACCACTGTACTATCGCCTTGTACAATAAAATGGTAGTGCTGACGATCAGTAGAATTGGCCTTATAAGTGCCGACCGTCCAGTGCGCAACTATTCTTTTCATGCCGCTTCTCTCACCTGATACCAACCCTTATCGTACAGCGTCTCGAGCCTACGGAAGTACTTTTCGTATCTTGGTGCTATGTTTCGCATAGCAAACTGCGTTGCCCAACCCCGAATAACGTCTGGTAAGAATACACCCAATTCTACCTGTGTTATAGCATCCAAATAATCCTGCATTACTTTACAACGTATTCCTACGTGAGAAGGTACAGTCTCTGTAAACGCACCCCAATCAGAGCAAATTACAGGAGTACCACAGGTCATTGCTTCTACAGCTACAGTACCGAAGGGCTCGAAATACTGCGTCGGTACTAATAGTGCCTTTGCTTTAGACAGAAACTCACAACGTTGATCCGAACCTAATTCACCCACGTAATCACCATAACTGCGATTTTCGAGTGGTAATGGTCCAGCAAGTTTCAGTTTAACACCAGCTCTTTGACAGGCATCTATAGCTATTTGATAACCTTTACGATCGATAAATCTGCCCAAATAAGCATAATAGCTGCGGTCATCATCATAATTGTACTTGAATTCGTTCTCGTCTACATAATTCGGTATGACCTCATCCCAAGCGCTACCATTTGCTAAGGTAGGTTCTGGATTACGTGCACCTACGCACATATGCATCCAAGCATAGCTCTCAAATACCCTATAGTTGCTAAAGAAGCCACTATATCCAATACCAAATTCTACTGCCATGTTATTCGGGAATGCATCAGCCACAGGTTTCTGTGCATGTCCAGCTATAAGACAGATAAAGTCACGTGGCATAATGTGTTTGCGCATTTGCGCTATAACTTCAGCATTAAATTCAAGCCAATATGGACCCATGGTAAGAGCATTGACATAATGCTTTGTGCCTACTATTCGCTGGCGATCGAACTCTGCTATACATGGTATATGTTCTGTGCAATTAGCCTCATTTTGAGTACCTGCATAAAGATATACAACATGTCCAAGTGCCCACATCATATCACAGAACTTACGAACTTTCTGCGTATATGCACAAGTATTATAATCCTTTGTAGTCTGTGTATGTGGCAAACTTACTACATGAAACCTCATTGAAATATGCCCCATGCTGCTCGTACAGTTCCTGTGTTTGCATCTAGATTTATAGCTCTAGCAAACTGATTAAAATCTATTATCCCAGCGCCAACAGTGCGAGTTCCAGTGCTAGTACCAACACCACCAGTAAATAGAGACGTTAATGGTCCAACTACAGTGAATGTAGCCCCGTTTCCATTAGTAGTCTTTGCAAATACTAAAAATGAATCGTATGGCAATTTGGCCGGTGTTTGATTAGTATCTACAGTAGCAGTTCCACTATCTACCGGAGTTTGACTAGATATTCCATAAACAGCAATTGTTTCTATACTACACCCAGTCACAGAACCACTGAATGTGATAGCAACGTCAGCAGTTGTGCCACTGTTGACTATAGCAGCGATTATACCTGCTGCAAAAGTTGCAGACTGAGTTATAACAGCAGCAGAAACACCACCTATAGTTGCTGAAGAAATACTTCTAGCAGAACCACCTCTAGGATGAACTGCGACTACAACAAGTCTATTTCCAGAGCCAGGAGCACTACCTATATCACAGGCAGTAAATGTGAATGATGCTTGAGAAGTATCGTCGTTATAATCACTTCTATAGGAATACGATCTCGTCGGCACTGGAACGTACCGACGCATAAGTAAAAGAGCATTCCTTTGAAGCCACTGACTCATGAGTCTAGAAACGCATCCGTAGTTATATAGAGTCTAATTCCAATCAAGCGAGCATCAACAGCCATCGTATCACTAGCATTAGCAGGATTACGTTTGATGCGGAAAAACATAGTATCTAGTTCAGCAGGTGTACCTCCAGGAGTAATAGCAGCACTTTCAGGTCCTAGATAAACATCGTTAGTTGTGCCGCCTGTATCTGTCGATGTTTGTTCTGTTCCATACGCTGTATCACTAGCATCATCATCACTTCTGGCAAGAGCCTGAAGAGCCCACACAACACCAAAATTCGTAGTTGTAGAAGGATGCATCCACACAGGTTGAAACGTAATGGTACCCTCATCCCAACCTTTTGGCATAGGAACTGCAAACCATGCAAACTCTTGTGTAGTTGGGTCGAAATCTAGTGTCTGCACTCCAACAGCATTAGTACCGCTTTCATATACTCCTGGAGCTGCACCATTAGTCGTAGCCGGAGTCATAGCAGACGCCGGAATAGGAATCATTATCTTACCAGCAATACTAGGTGTAGGACCGGTCGCTCCAGTTACACCCGTAGGACCAGTTGCCCCTGTAATACCTGTTGGACCAGTTGCTCCTGTTAGACCAGTGGGTCCAGTTGCCCCAACATCACCAGCACGTGAGAATATAAGTACAATGGGGTCAGAATTAGCAAGAGCAATGCCGCCACTTATATTCGTTATAGGTATTTTTCGATAACCAGTTCCATCAACAACTGTGCCAGAAGCATAATATGTTCTCCACTTAGTGGGATCAGTACGATGTTGTAAAGTAATAAATCCTTTTATAGTATTTGTAGAGTCATCAATCATGTCCAGAAATACTGTGATAGTATTTCCATTAGCATCTAAATTATCTGCAAAAATCTGAGTAGCAGAACTCTGAGTAGCATTATTAAGCCTCAGAACACCACTACCTGGATCAGAATCTGTAGTTGTCGTAGAAAATGTATAAGGAACTCCAGGGGTTACACCTGTTGGACCAGTTGCACCAGTTAACCCAGTCGGGCCTGTTGCTCCAGTCAAACCAGTTGGTCCAGTTGGGCCCGTCGAACCGGTGAGTCCCGTTGGACCAGTAGCACCAATCGAACCTGGATCACCAGTAAGACCTGTCGGACCTGTCGGACCTGTCGGGCCTGTCGGACCTCCAGATGGGCCTGTTGCACCTGTCAATCCAGTAGGACCAGTAGCACCAATAGGACCTGTTGCACCTGTCAATCCAGTAGGACCAGTAGCACCTGTAAGACCAGTAGGTCCCGTAGGGCCAGTTGCACCAGTAACACCAGTTGCACCAGTCAATCCAGTTGGTCCAGTCGCTCCTGTCAGTCCAGTTGCACCAGTTAATCCAGTAGGTCCTGTAGGACCAGTTAAACCTGTAGGACCAGTAGGACCAGTAGCACCAGCGGGTCCAGCAAGCCCAGGTATATTAACCTCAACCGATTGTATCGGCGATGAAACATATACCTCTACTACTTCTACCGGACTAGTCAAGGTTATTACCTCCGGTCTGGCCTACCAGGTCACCATACAATACAGTGGTCTGGATATCATCATTAGATATAATTTCAAGCTGATATCGCATACTATCACCAACAGGCACTTTACGAGTATCATCAGCAGTTAACGTAAGAGTTACCGTGCCATTAGAAGGAGTTGGCATACTTAGTGAGGCATCGGCTGTAGTCTTTTCAATTGATTGATCACCATAATAAGCTGTCCATCTAACAATATAGCCTGTCAGATCAACGGCAGCTCCACCAGCTTTACAAATATACTGTCTCTGAAAAGAGTTGCCAGGTATAACAAACTCGCGCCTATATGCAGCTATGTCAGTCATACCGTAAAGTCCCTTAACAAGGGTGTCGAACCCATCTTAATGCGATCAGCTACCTGAGAACCAGTCATAAGTGCAATAGTATACTTATTCTCCCATACTGTTATATTTTCTTGATCTTGCATATAAGGTGCAGCTTCCAACAGAGCAGCATATAACAATGCGTCAGGATGATCTATACTAAATACATTAGTACCAACTGACTGGGATAAAACAGGAATCTTTTTATAATAAAAGAAGTCTATCACATCACCAGTTTGCATTAATGGATATGTGTAAAGTTTACCAGCATCAATACAGTATAAACTCGGGTTAGAAGCATCTTCGCTTGAATCTGTTTCTATCTTTTTCTTGATTTCACTTATGGTCGCAACATCGAGTGGACCAACATCTGGCACTGACACAAGCCTAATCTTACTAAAATCAGCTACCAACGGAAGGATAAGCTGTGGCAAATCGGCTGTTAGTGTCAATTGTACATCTGCCTCCATGCCATAGGAGGACATCTCTCGATTTAGACGCAGTTGAGCTAGATCTAGAAAACTGGCGATTTGGGCATCAGAATATTCGTCAGCAGAAAGCCAATCTCTGACGTATGCTATCCAGCCAGTATATGTAGTTGGAAAGGCCAATGCAGCAACTCCTTGTCATCACATTGGCCCTGCCAAACTGGCGTCGCGCCCATAGTTACCTACTTGAACATGCCTGGCTTAGGTTTGCCAGGTTTAGGCTTTGATTTCTTAGAACCACAACCCATGACCTATCCTCCTTTCTGTTTGTGAAATTTGGTGATATCTTTAGCAACCACTTTCACACTGCATTCGTACTTACCGGTCTTATCATAAGGATAGACCACTGGTGACAAAGCCAGCATGAAAGGCAAAAACATAGCACTAGCAATAAATGAACCTTCAATCTGCGTATATTTCAGGCCCATGCTTTCAGCAGAGCATTTGTCAGCATCTGCTGCATTTGCAAGCATAGCAGTACCAACAACGCATGCTAACCCTACTAAAGCTGCTTTCATCATGTCACCATACTCCTTAGCGATTGTACATATGACGTAACGCTAGGTCACCACCTATTTGAAAGCCCCGTGGACGTGGCGCAGGCCGTTGTTCTGCAACACGAGGCGGTCTAGACATGCGTGGCCTTGGACGCCCAAAATCAGGTCGATCAGGACGTGAATTACGCCATGCTTCCCAAGCTGCCATATCATTTCTATTTTGCGGACGTTGTCCTTTCCAATCTTGCATAGCTTGATGGAATGCCAACAATTGAGCACTACGAGGATCAACACCAGGCTGTCCACCAGGACCGATCGGTCCAGGATTTACCATTGGACCAGGAGGTCTCATTGGAGGACCTTGCCGACCTGGTTGACCACCCATCATTGTCATAATACCAGATGGAGCATTAGGATCGGCTGCAAATGATGACATAAGACCCATTCGAGAGTCATCACCTATATTGCCTATACCTCCAATACCGCCAAAATTAGGAGAACCACCTGGTACCTGGCTTTCGTCTTTAATGCCATCCCCAAGACTTCCAGGCATATCCCAACCATTCATAGATCCACTAATACCACCACCTTGGTATACTTCCCAATTAGGTACACCAGCGAATGGCCCCAATGGTCCTAATGGTGAACTAGTCACAGGATAATTAACATATTCAACCTGACCAGTTACTGGATTTACACGACGTACAGGAGGCTGACTAACAATAGGTTGACCTGTTACTGGGTTACGTCTCATTGTTCCAGCAAATGGATTACCAGCATATACACCGCCTGGGTTACGGTTGTTGGAATACGGGTTATTTGCCCATCCAGCACCAGAATTTACACCAAGACCTATGCCACTGCGATTAGCCTGTCCACCACCACCACCAGCTGTATTGGGACCACCAGGATTGGCTAGACCACCACCGCCACGCTCTGCAAGTCCGCCATCATTAAATTCTGACATGACTACTTACTCCTTTTTCCTTTGGACTTGCCAGCCTTAGACAAGGCAATGGCTACAGCTTGCTTCTGTGGTTTGCCATGCATCATCTCAGTCTCGATATTCGCTGAAATGACCTTGCGGCTACTACCCTTTTTCAGTGGCATGGATACTTCCTACGCGATGGCAACGGCCTGAGACGTACCAGTATCACTACCCTCGTCATTCGTGCCAGTTACGATGCACGTCACATCTGTACCAGACTCAGTTGCAGTGACCGTAAACGAGTTACTGGTAGCACCACCAATATTAACAGCATCTGATTGCCATTGATATGTGAGTGCAATTTCGTCATCACCGGCACCACCGTCTTCAAGTCCTTCCCATTCGCCTGGTGAGCACACTAACACATCGCCCTCAGCACCAGTCGTGACCACTACACCATTACGAGAAACACTTGGTGCTACAGTATTTACAGGTATGCCATCATTAGCAGCCATGCAACCCATACCAACTAAATAAGCAGCCCTGTTAGTATCTGCATCAGCAACTACTTTGCCTTCAGGGTAATTTACTCCACCAACCAAGTGGCCACCCTTAGCTAGCTTTACCGTGGTCATCGATTTAATCTCCTATATCTTGTCAACGGTTCTGAACTTGTAGTTGTCATCCAAAAATTTCCTGATGTACTTATCGGCTTCAGGAGAACCGTCTAGGATATTAACACCTTTCTCACGTAAAATCTGCTCCACCACAATCATTGGAATGGAACCGATTTTACGCCAGACACGAGATTTGCCATAACCATTATTACCTTGATGGTTACGAGCATAGGCATTCTCATCAAGAACAGGTTCAATATCCTGTACATTCTTGATAAATAACTTGCCGTCCTCAAAGGACTCAATCCTCTGAGGAACGGCAAGGGTATCATGCTTCTTGTCCACTACGCAGCCTTTCCTGAGGGAGGCGTAACAGGAGCAGCTGGTTTAGAAGCAACGACACCAGTTAGAGCATTAGCAATTGTCTGCAATGCATCTTCAGCACCAGTCTTACGCGGTGTCATTACATAAGGAATTGGGTCTGTGACTTTGGCCTCTGCAGATGCATACCTTGCATCCTCCATACCTACAACATATTCAGCAAACTTTTCGTCTACCTCGACGATAGAACCGGCTGGATAGTTGCAGTTATAATACCCGGGCCTAAGAAACTCAATTTTCTTTTTTGCCATTACCTAACTTCCTTTTCTAAAAGAGGGGGAGAGCACTTGGACACACCCTCCCCCAGTTTACACCCGGGGAGGTGTTAACCCTGAGTGTCAGCGACTACGCCGATGGCTTTCTCGTTACTAACTTCCAGTGTATATTCACCCTGAATCAACCGAGCCTCACTGTGGCCGGTACGTGCCAGAGGAATCTGCCGAGTTGCCATCAAATTACAGATTTTGACATATTCTGGATCAAGAAGATAAACAGCCGAACCAAGCGTAAACCGGTCGGGTACAATCTTGACTTGGCCAAAATCTGATTCATAGATGTCAATAGCCGAAATGATCTTTCGATCATCAGCATCTTTATACTTTGTGGCGTTACCAGTGAAGGTAGAGCTGATCAAGCGCTTGTTGATTGCGCTGACCAATCCATACTTCGCTTCACCACCTTGCGTCCAGATAGCCTGCATCACGGCATTGAACAAGGTTTCAGATAGAGCACGTGGCGTGCCAGCAGAACCAAGTGCATTCGGATAGCCGAAAGTAGTACCAGATAGAGTCGGTCCAGTACCAGTTGCACCACGGTCTGCGTTCGTAATAATAAACGCATACAGTGACGCCGACGCACGAGCAACGCCAGACGAACCGGCCGCAGCAGCAGTCTTGCCAAGGAACATGGTTTCCTTGTCACGCTTTAGTTCACGAAGCTTGTAGGTGATCTGCTTTGCCAAATCATTGATACTTGCAGCAGCATCAATCTGCTGCGAGGTATCCGTCACGCGTACTTTCTTGTCAGAAATCTGCGTGTAGTTCTGGCGGCGGCTGGACACGACCGGGTCATTGGTAGCGGGCGCATCCTCACCTTCAATCACCCTATTCGCCGAGTCTACGGCACCGAGTTCAGTCAGTGGCCACTCGTGAAGGGTGGACTTCGCTTTGCCCGAACCAGCGATCATTGACATGAACGGCGTCTCAGTCGGCGAAATCATGTTTTCGGCATCCGTGAGATCTTCACGGATTGTAGTCATATCATAGGTTTCAAGTGCAGCAGCTTCTACAGCCATTTTGGATCTCCAT
Organism: uncultured Chloracidobacterium sp.; assembly: GCA_964545145.1. Lineage (GTDB taxonomy): Bacteria > Acidobacteriota > Blastocatellia > Pyrinomonadales > Pyrinomonadaceae > OLB17. The sequence continues at coordinate 34,120 of CAZJFB010000019.1, forward strand.
GGATTGGCGTTGATTAGGGCTCAACATCGCACCGGCGTATCCTAGCACTCGGCTGTCGTGATACAGGTAAGCGTCGCCAGACTGCCCCCAGTTGGCATCGTTTAGATTAGCAACATGTTTTAGCTTCTTTCGAACCCTCATGTCACTACCTTGGGCCACGGCTTCTCATTATGAGTGTCGCCGCAACATCGTCTGGCCGACCCGTCTGACGGGCTTTATCACGGAGCGCACGTAGTTCGCGCTGCTCACGTGTGGCCGTTGAAGTTTTCTTCGCACCCGGCTTAAGAAGCGGACGCGGTTCTGATCTAGCTTCACCAGTTTTGGCCTGTTTTGCCAAGTGTTGACGCCATAATTTAGCATCCCTTAGCACCAACAATGCCCGATGATCGCGCACGGAGTCTACCTCCTGCGGCGAATAATTATAATACTTAGCTGTCTCGTACAAGCTATCTCTTTCAGTTTTTGCAGTCTTAGGATCTGCAAATTCTGGATACGCTTTAGCAATCTTTTTGAACTCACTACGAGTATGCTCCACCAACGCTGCCTGGCTTAGGCGCTGCTGTTGAAGCTCCATTTGCTCAGCTTCATATGCAATACGATTACGTCGATCCTGAATTTCGCGTTGGCGTTCTTTCTCAAATAACCACTTTGTTGGATCAGTTTTACGCAAGGTCTCCATGTCGACCTGCGGTATCTGAGCCTGTTCAAGTACGCCATCAAGTGCTCGCAGCTTTGCTACGCTAGTAGCAAGCACAGAGTTTAGCTCTTCGCTTTGCCTCATCAGGTAATTTCTACCCTCAGTGGCCTCCTGAAGACGCTTTTCAATAGCACCTTCAGCTGAATAGCGTTTTTTGAGCTCGGCGATCGGTACCCTACGCAACTCGCCGTCGACTGTAACCTCCAGTTCAATGGAGTCTACATCGATGTTGTCTTCGTCATCTACCGGCGGTTCGCTTACCGGCTCATCTTGCTGCTGATCGTCTGGTTCTTTAACTTCGCGAGGTGTCTCTTCCTTAGCAGCCTTAACAACAGGTTCTTCCCTTTGCTCTTGAGAAGTATCTTCGCCTGTAGTGTCATCTTCCCCATCACCAGTAGCCTCCTGGCCTGGTTTAACAATCAGATGGTTAATGATGCTATCAATGTTGTCAATGGGTTCTTCAAGCTGCGGCATCTGGTAACACTCTCACCTCATTTGCGATGGCCATAAGATGCCCAACGATTCTGTCAAGCCCCTTGGCCTGAGCATGAAGGCTATCTCTAACCCTTGGATCATCAGTGTCAAGCATCATTCTAGCCAACTCTGTTTTTATCTCTTCAATCACGTCATTGAACAGTGGACTGTCAACGATATTGCGTACAAGTTTTTTCTTTTCATAGTCTACAACGTTCATGACAATATGGCCCCGTTATTGCGTGGAGCTTCTACTTTTTGTTCGGCAACGCGCACTTTTTCTTCCTCTAGATCTACCTTTTTGCTATCGATGATGAAGTCCATATCTGCTTTATCACGCTCACGATCATCCTGCAATATGACCTTAGACATTTCAATACGACTTCTCGAGCTCAATTCAGCAATTTGAGCTTGCAGTTTCTGGATGTCATTTTGACTCTTTTGCTGCAACGTTTGAATGTCATTCTCGGACTTTTGCCGCAAGCTAGCAAGCTCAGACTGGAACTTAAGTTGAGCCTTCTGCGCTTCTACTTTTACAAACTCTAGCGCCGCCTGACTCTGTGCCTGCTGGGCCTGCATTATCTGCTTCTGATTTTCGGCAGCAGCCTGCTTCTGTTGATCAGCTAGTTGCTTTATCTGCTCTGGCGGCACATACGGGAAATATGTCTGATAATCATGAATACCGTTCAGTCTTAGCAACGTCTTCATCGTCTCGCGAGCTTGTAGCCAACCGGCCATCGGGTTATCCGGTCCCATCTTCTCGATCATCGCCTGCTGGATCGGAAGGATAGACGTCAACACCTGCTTCTTCTCGTCAATACGACCACTTCCGAGACCCACTTTTACCTTAATACTCAGGTATAAATGCCATATGGCTGGATTCACTGAACGAAAACCATCAGGTGGTGACGGTATGCTCTGTGGCGTATTCACTTCATAAATAGCTGTTTTCAATATGCAGCGGAACATATTCTTTACGCCAGTTTCGGCTATATTCCGTGCCATCATTTCAATTCGCGCATCTGACGCCGCAACAGCCGCCTGTGCTGCTATACGAGATGTAGACTGCAGCGCGTCAGGATCTAGACCCTGTGATAGCTTGGTAATGCCGCTCCTACGCTCTGAAACATCTTGCAAGTGCTGCAGAACAGGCAAGGTTTGGCCTGCAACAAAAGGAGTTGCTAGTTCTTCGATTTGACCCATCTCACGAACACGTATCATGGCACCAATTTTGCCATTCTTAGCGTCCGTAAGATTCACGAACCTTTCATTTACCACTGTGCGTGGATTGTTGGTCAATGCAGCATTATCGATTATTGATCTCAACAACGCTGTCTGCGCATCCTGGTCCTGCACAAGATCTTCAGCCAAACAGATCGGATAAAAAACGTGCGGTGCAATCTCAGCTTGAAACTCTGCGTACGGTGCATAGTTCACAGGGACATTAGAAATGAGCTTACGACCATCGCCAGCCACACAAACTTTACGGAGTTCGGCAATCCCATCACCATCAGCGTCAATTCTTGCAAATATCTCGGCAAACATAATAAGACGCGCCGTTGGATCAACATTCGGTGACCTTCCTTCGTCTTTCTCGCGAAATACTCGCTTTCTCTCCTTGTCTTCAACGTTAATGGAAGTGGACGATGGGATATCTTTGAGTTGATCATAGGTATAGCCCATCTGGATAAGCTCAGATATGCTTACCTCACGCTCATGGGCACAACAGACAGCATCTTCAATAGATGTAGCTGAATGATGAATCAAAAATTCCTCTGGCGGAACAGGCACAAACGACCAAACCTTGCGTTCCACTTTATTTGTCTGGACTATTTCGTCATTCGATTGCTCGGTGACGTTGTCAAGTTCAGCCCCCGTCGCCTCTACCTTGGCCCTATCATAGCTTAAATGAGATACAAAAGTCTTTTTCTCGAGCGAGACCTTGATAATACCTACTTTTGCCTTCAAAGAGTCAGTAGCAGCCTCAATTAAGGCCTTATAACCACCGAACGTCCAAAAGACATTATTACAGTACGCAGTTGCATCTTTGCAAATCTGCTGGTCAAACTCCTCATTGGAGTAGAACTCAGCTACTTCGTCTGTCTGAGTGAAAATTCTGGCCAATGATGGTACAACAGACTTAACTCCGTCGCGTACCGCGGTCACAATGACATTAGAACGGCCCTCTGGAACAGGTAAATCTACCTTTCCACGATAGTAACGGTCAATCTTTTCACGCAAACTGGCCAGGTCAGCATCCCTAAAGTCGACACATTCCTCGATATAGTTGCGGGCTACAGTCTCCACTTCGTCCTCAGACAGAGGCCTAAGGCTATTTGGGCCAGATTTTACAGTCTTGCCACTGCCATCGCCGAAAATCTCAGACATAAGAACCCTCCGATGAACGTGTTATCGGAGTCTTCCAATCCGACTGCTTGAATACAGCACCAAATTCTTCATCCATGCCCATCACAGCATACCCAAGTGAGTCTGCGGCATGTGAATTCTTGTCATGGAGCGGTTTATAGGACATAACCTGGTGCTTGTCATTATACTGCGCTCGATACATGCGCACAGCATTCAGCCCAGTTTGAGTCCTGGTGTTGAAATACATTCTCGGAAACACCATTCGAGTAGCAGCAATCCGCTCTTCAGGACTATGTTTCTTGACAACCACTGTCTTAAGATGCCTGTCTTCAAGGAAGAGCTGTCGGCTCTTACCACCTCCGGTCAGTTCACGCACTTTTGCATCGTGGGGAAGGAAGTGCAAATCTACGGCGTAGGGTAGTTTCTTGATCCAATTAACGTAGTGATCAAGACCTTTGCCCTCGTCTTGCAAATAGTCAAGGAAACGCCACTCGGAATGTGTAACTTGGAACGTCCAAATAGACGTCGCATCATCCATTCCCAAGTCCCAAGCGGCATAGACATCGGCCGCCGGGTCATGCGGGACATCGCGGAAACGACCCTCGGCAAGCAACTTTCTGACGTTCGTGGCATAATATGCGCCCTCGAATGTGGCCATAAAATCACACTCGTATTCACGAGCATATTTGGCCTCGTCCATGAGCTTAAATGCCGCCGCCAATTCTTCCGGCTTAAGAATACCGGTCATGGAAGCTTTCATTACCCGATCTGGATATTCATCCAGGCAGTACCAGTCAGGATCTGTTTGAGCAAATCGCCAAATGTCATAGAAGGCGTCTAGCCCTTTCGGTGTGCCTAGGAAAGTGGCTTTACCCTGCCTATCTGTCAAGGCTGGTCGGACGACGTCTTCCCACACAGAAGGAGACATGCTAGCATATTCATCAAAAACCACGTCATCGAAATATAGACCACGTAGTCGATCGGGGTTCTCAGCCCCATAAAGCTTAATACGACCGCCATTAGGTAGGTCAACCCGAAGGTCATACTCAAAGTACCTAACACCAGGTATAGTCCGAGTATAATCTTTAGCATAGCCCCACACTATGTCCTTTGCCTGGCTGAAGGTCGGACCAATGTACGCCACTCGTGGATTCGGCAATGGGCATGTCATGGCTGACCGTATAAGCTTGTTCATAGCCGACACAGTCTTTCCAGCGCGACGGTGGCATACCATAACCCCGAAACGCTTCTTCGTAGCATGAAAACCCCGGAACGCTGGCCGCGGATGATATGGTATCCGAATGGGTACGGCCATTTCACTCATGCCGCTTCAATCCTTGGCTTAACGTGAACTCTTTGATAGGCCGGGTTCTCGACCACTTCTACCCGTGCCCATGTACCAGGTTCTTCTGGGGGTGTCTGACGAGCGTAGACCGTTGATATAGCTCCTGGTCTCTCCAACTCATCTACTCGCATCCAGAAGGATCGGCTATTCATGCCGGTACCTCCTCGACCTGGCCCTCTATGACCATGCCCACCGCTTCGTGCAGTAAAGGATTAGACTTTTCGTAGATAGTCTCCTTAGACTCTTCTCCCCATTCTATGGTAACTTTAGCCGGCATGTTAACGCCCCCGGCTGGTCTATCCATAAGCCCGAGCACTTTGGCTTTAGCCACGATACCAGCAACTACTGCAGCAGGTTGCTCCAGATTATGGGCCATTTCGATCGCATCATCCAACTGCGCAACCACAGCCTCACGGCTATTTCTCATAGACGTCCGCAATTCCTCGAAGCACCGGGTCATCTCTTCCTGGACGGCCTGCCTTCGAAGGAGATCAGCTGCTCTGGCTTTACTGGGAGCCTCAAAACCAGCAAGTCGCATAGCTTTTACAAGAGGAGTGCCATACGCTATATGCGTGGCAAAGACTCGCATTCTGACACGGTCAGCTGCTTCGAGCTTATCTATCTCGCTTTGCTCAACCAGTCGAAGAGTCACATATTTGGCTCCCACGCGTCACCATGCGAAATTGGCATGGCAACAGGTACGTCTGATCATGTATTGTACTCTTTTTGAAGGATGATGTAAACGTGACATAGTGTCACACTTCTAATTTCTAGTTTACAGGGCGCGGTACCGTTTTGACTCAAACTTGGCTTCGCATGCTGGGACGTAGTGAGGGAGGGGAAAGATGGGTGGGGCGGGGCCTAAATTGTGGCAAAATTACGGCAGAAACTAGAACAAACAGTGTACATAACATTAAATATTCGTAATGAACAAACAGGGAACGTGAACAAACACAGAACCTGGAACAAATGCATAACATAATCATAACAAACCAGGAACAGACCAAGAACAAAACAAGAACATTCATAAATAGAACAAAACATGTACATAACATTACAAATTTGTAACTTTACATTTGAAATCACTTATGTTATTATATCTTTATTGAATGACTGATTGAAACAACTACTAAATCAATCATTCAATATGACTAGAAACAATCATCATCGGAGATGACTGATGAAAACTTTTTCAATCGAACTCAACCGCAATTCGTTCGTAGTCCACAAAGACATTTCGAACGCGACTTGCAAAGCGATCATCAACACGATGTTAGCTTTGAAGAAGCAGGAAGATCGAGGCTACACTGCAGATGAAATAATGCAAGCAGCGGTGAGAACCGGTCGGTGGTCGACGACTCAGAAGCCCGAGAA
>CAZJFB010000019.1:40476-42943 GCA_964545145.1 uncultured Chloracidobacterium sp.
TAGACTCTGTTAGAAGGATAGAGTCAAGCAGGACTGGATATGAGGTGGCGGACTGAGTCGTCCGGCCCGGGGAAACAAGGACCTATGGCCGAATAGCCTGGATCCCAGCCCCAAGCTCGGCCCCGAAGATTTGAAGCGGTCAAGGTCCCAGCTCGAAGAGTATGGATTCCTTGGTCTAAGCCAACATCTCCTTTTAATGCGTGAAAATTTGAATGTACCAATGGTGTACCGCATCTTTTCGCGAAAGGTACAGGACCATTGAAAAAGATGTAATAAAATCAACTACTTAGGCTTCTGTACCACTTATACCACTTATACTATAATAATATAATATAGAGATTAGAAAATACATATATCGCATTTTATTATATAGTTTAAACGCGCATCTGGTACCGGGTAGAGGAGGTACACTCAAAATTTTAGGCAGCTAAAGTGATATATCATATATCACTATTCATATATCAAATGTGAACACTAATGTATCATATATCATTACGGCCGTACCGTGTAAAAATTGGTTTAAAGTACAATCTTGCGGTACATTCAAAAGGAGATGAGCTATAGTCGCATCATATCCTTCCAGATATGCGAAATTGGCATACCAGGTATGCAAGATTGGCGGTTCTCGGGGAATGGAAAACGTGATATAATACTACAGATGCTCGAGGAAGTTCCTCCAGTATCATCCTTCTAATCGGAGACCGCTGTGATGAAACGATTGAGTGAGCACGATCGCTGGCTCAGATACCAGGCGAAAGTATGGGCCCAATGGGAACATGATAGAAAGCATCCTGGATTTGACTCCATGTCAATGACTAAGCGAGATGAATTGCTCGATAAGTATCGAGAAAGGTTGCGGGTTAAAGTGCAACAATCAGGCAAGTCTATCCTTCCAAAGGTAGACAAGGCTGAGCTCAGGAGAATAGTCGAAGCCGCGAACATATCTGTGACAAAAGTACGAACAGGTAGTACAGTTGAGAGAATGGTGGCTGCATTCGAAGAGTCATTCTTGGAGAAAGAATAATGGCTAAGTTCAAAGACGCTCAACACAGTGCTAGATGGCATATGCTGAGCAAGTCAAAGTATGCTAATCCTTCACTAGTCTGGTACAAAGTCGAGAATGGCCAGTGGATGAACGCAAGGCCAGAGTTTCAAGATGTAAGAGAAGTTGGCAATCGTCCCTATAAGCGATATACTTGCCAAGAATTGGTTGAATTGAAGGTCGAACCTAAGTATGAAAGGATTGAATAATGGAAACCAAAGAAATAAGAATGTTGGATATCCGGCTTACAGAGTCAGATCAGGTAGAAATTGAGTACTCTGCCGACCGAACAAAACTGTGGGTCAACATAAACGGGATGTGCTACGTGCGCATTCAGGGCATCAGTGGACTAGTGACTAGGGATGGGGATGCGTGATGTCACATTACGACGTAGATTATTCCCTTCTAGAAGGGGATGCCAAGAGAGAAAAAGCCTTGGCTGATCTCAAAGAGTTCTGGGGAGAAGAGAGGTATGAACGTTTCCTCAATAAATGTCGGGCTATAACCGAGGATTTACCAACAATATTTGGATTCAGACTGCTCCTATCCTTCGGAGGAGTGGAAGGTTATCCAGTCTTAGCATTACATGAGCATCTATGGCCCGATCGACAAGATCTCAGGGATAAGGAACTTGTTGATGCTAAGTTCTATGATTGAAAAAGCTGGGTCAGCAGCGACAGATGCAGCGTTGCTCATCCTTTATGCAGGTGTGGCTTGGGCAATAGTCGCCGTTGCCATTGATCTGCTCAAACGGAGGAAGTAATGGATAGTAAAGTTGAAGAGGTCAAAAAGCTCTGGGGCGAAGACTCATTCAATAGTATGGTCCATTCCTTCAGAAGCGATAGTCAAGTTAAGGGCAGAAAGATGCCTAGACCGACGTTCCATTCGGCTATGAAGTTCTGTGGAGTATTCGGGGAATATGCAGATGCTATGTACGATTACATCTGGCCCTGGGACACAGATTACACAAAGAAGGGAATCTTCCAAACACATAGATGCACGAAGTGTGATGATGGCAGATTGCCGTGTATTGAACCAGACCATGGATGCCAATTCCTTCAAGCGAGGAACGACTGATGACAATGGTCAAGGGTGGTCATCTTAATGAAGAAGTCAAAGCCAAGTTATCCCTTCGAATGAAGGCGATAGTTAAGACAGAAGAGTATAAAAAGAAAATGCGAATGATACGTAGTCGCATTCATAGGAAGTGCCTGCCCAAATATTTAAAGAGGAAAGGAATGAAGTAATGCGCTCTGAAGAAGATCCTGGCCTACTGGCAGTGCTAGCCGTACTGCTGATAATGGCCATAGCTCTAGTGGCGTTCTCCGTAACCATGGCTAAGGCCGGAGAAAATGGACCACAGTGTGTCATAGTCAAAGGCAAAGTGACATGCTGCTGGACAACTTCAGCTGGGACGGTGTGCCA
>CAZJFB010000020.1:0-42830 GCA_964545145.1 uncultured Chloracidobacterium sp.
GGTCTTTTTTTTTAGGAGGTTCCATCGGAGGCCGTCTGAAATATCTGCAATCCGAGGAGAAACGTTCACGAACCAAGAGTAACAAAGGATATAGAACTGATACTACCCGCGATGACTGAAGGCGTTGGCCAAAGACTGAAAAAAGAGCAACAAGGATGATCCTTGTTGCTCTTCTGAAATCTCGTACCTGGAGCCCAGAGCGTCAGTCAATTAGACGCACTGACCATTCGCATTGCATGTTTGGCTTGGGCAACCCGTCATTGTTTGACACTGGGTCATCTGGCCGGGATCCGTACAAGCACACGAAACGCTGCCGAGTGCACTTTGCGGTGCAACGAGGGATGCAATAACCGGGATAGCTACCATCGACGCAAGGCCGATAGTTTTGAGAACCTGACGGCGAGACTGGCCAGAGAATCGAGGGGCGACTGTGCCCTCAAGCAGATTATTCTCATTGAGCTGGTCTATCGCGAGCCATACAAAATCCTCGGTGACCTTGCCGGCGCCGTTGGATTCAAACTGCCTGACGATGTCCGCGACCGAGTTGGTCCCGTCACACGCCCTCCACACGAGGGCCGCGCTGTTATTCAGACAATGAGCTTTGTTGGTGTCTAGGTCATAGACCAAGACCTCATCGGGCATTTCTTGAACCACAAGGCCATTCTGGCGGGCCACTGGATTATTCGGGTTATTCATCATCTCCTCCAAGCGAAATTATTATGCAAAATAAGTTTAGCTTCAGTCAAGCTTAAACCGAGTCAAGACAAACCTGAGTTAGTGCGGTAATACAATTAACGTAATTCTATCTCAATTTACGTGATTGTCAACGAAATTGAGAAGGGTTTTAGCGAAATTTTCAGCGGTTCCCCTAAGACTAGAAACGATTATTGCACGTCTTGCGATCTTATTCAACACAGTAAACGTCAATTCCGAACGTCTCCGCATTGGCAATGCATATTGTATCAGTTCCAGAACGCCTTGTCCCGCAGAAATGATCTCAGGTCTCCAACGGGCGAATTTCTTGTATCGAGTGAAAAGTACCAACCCAGCCGGGATCGGATCGTGCCCATACTTTCCCCCAAGTTCCTCGATCGAGACTTGATATGCTCGAAACTGCCCTTTACTATCGCGCATCCCGACCGGCCGATGAAACGGCTGGAGCAACCCGTCGGCGTCAAATACAGCGAAATCATCCGAATAGTATTCCGCTCCTTGCCGCACTAGTTCGGCAACGAGCGTCGATTTACCCATATAGCTGTCGGCGGGCAGGACAATGGCCTTCCCTTTCCATCCAACAACACCTGCATGAATAAATACGCGGTCAGCCGAAGCCTCGCCGACAGATACACGGACAATGGTGTCGAAGTATTTGTAAAACACCGCTTCGTCGGTCCCTCCGGCAGCAAGTTCGACACCGTTTTGTGACAAGGCGAGCTCGCCTTGATCGCTTCGGGTTAACCCCAATGTCTGATCGACCGGGCCTTCCTTGAACTCGTTCACATTCCCGAGCAAAGACACAAGCGCGACATCTGCCGCACGTTCGATCAGATCCTGACTATTGCCCGTGATCTCAATTCGAGCGCCGAAGGATTCGAATCGAAAAGGCTTGATCTTTTCTTGACGGGGAATCGCCATCTTAGCTGTTCGTTCCAGAGGGAGCATTGATCAAATGATTGAAGAAGCGTCGACGAAAGCAAACGAGGAGCAACATTGCCGTCAGAAAGATCACAACCGGGAACATCGCCAAACCTATATCGTCGCGATATCTTACCGAGATCAGTACGCTAAGACTAAGAAGTGAGGCCAAAATTCCGTAGATCACAGTGACCTGCCGATGAGAAAACCCGGAAATGACGAGTAGCTGAAAGAGGTGTTCTCGATGGGGCAGCCAGATCTTTTCACCACGTATGGCGCGGCGTGTGATCGTCACAACCGAATCGAACAAAAAGAACCAAACAAAAAGAACGGCCGCGATCGGCAACAGGTCAGGAGATTTTGAAGCCATTGTCCTTCCCATTAACGGCAAGGCTGCGAATGTGTAACCAAGGAAAGCACTTCCAACATCGCCCATGAAGATCTTGGATCGACTCAGATTGTGGACAAGGAATCCCATGCTGGACGCTGCAATAATGACACTAAAATAGTACACACCGTGCATATCCAGTATACGGCATAGCAAACACCAACTGACGGCAGCAATAACTGCCTGAAGCCCGGCGAGCCCGTCGATGCCGTCCATAAAGTTGTAGGAATTGACCATCCAGACGAGCCAAAAAAAAGTCAGGACATAACCAAAAACTCCAAGCTTCAGACCGCCGAGCATGGTAATTCCGTGCCAAGTATCAAGATCGACAATAAGAAGTATTGCTGCAGTTGCGTGGACCATCAGCCGCCAATGAAAGCGCAACGGATAAAAATCATCGATAAAGCTGATCAGTGCAATTAGCGTGGCTCCGAGGAAATATCCCCATGAGAATGTTCCCATGATAAATATCGAAATGGGGATATAGGTCGCGAGACAAATGACAACGATAACGATCCCTGCACCGTGTGGTGTAGGTTCTGTATGAGAACTTCGTTCGTTGGGAACTGCCAAGAAATTATTCTTGACACCCCAACGGCGATACATTGCAACCGAAAGGAACGCGACCGGAAAAATAGTTAGAAAAATAAAAAGTCCGATCATTCCTCAATTGCGCAGCAAAAAGGCCGGGCCTTGAAGCCAAAACAGATCATCACCCCAAAATGAAAATTGCACAGCCTGAAAGAAATCCCCGGTAACGGTCGAATACCTGAAACAGTGGCAAGCATAATTGAACCGAAACCTGGATGGCGTGTCAACTTGGCTTAAGATACCGCTCGCCTATAGGCTTCAACCGCAAGTTCGGCAGTGTATTTCTTCAATGCAGCATCTCGAGCCTTTGTCCCCATTTTATCAATTTCGTCCCGGGATTCATACATCCTGAGGATCTCGTCTCGCAGTGCTCCGGCGTCTCCCGGCGTGACAAAAATGCCAATACCATCCTCATCGATCACCCTTGCAAGTTCGCTGCCGTTTTCGGTCAGGGCGAGAACTGGCTTACCCGCGGCCATGATATTGTAAGTGCGGCTGGGCATTGCTGTTCCCCACATTCCTTTTATGAGAGCAACGAGGCCAACGTCACAGGCATTTAGGAAAATATTCTGTTCGGAGCGAGGCCGATAGCTTAAGACTGTCACATTTTTTAATCTCCGCTCGGCTACGGAATCATCAAGCCATTTCTTTTTAACACCGGCACCGATGAACACGAAGTGGATCTCCGGGCGTACTTGAAGCATGTCGGCGGAGTCAATTATCGTCTCCACATCGGTTGGGTGTCCTATATTACCGGCGTATAGAAGAACGAATTTATCTTCGATACCCAATTCTTTGAGCAGGGCATTCTCATGTCGCGGCATGGGATGGATCGACTCAAGGTCCGCCCAGTTCGGGATCGTGATAATTGTGGGGTCAAGTCCAGCCGCTTTATTTTGAAAAAGCTCATTCATGTCGCGGCCCATGACGATTATGTTCGCCACGTATTTGTATACCCACCGATTAACAAGATTAACGAATCGAACAAACAAGGAGTCCTTCCTCGCCGCTCCCACGGCGATCAATATCTCGGGATAACTGTCTTGAACCAACAACGTTACTCGGGCACCTTTCAACAGGCCCGCGAACATTGTCGTCACGGGTAAACTGGGGGGAGCCGTGCACACGAGCACGTGGTCGCCTTTTTTGAAATGGCGGAGCGAACGAAAGAAGACCGAGAGCCCGATCGTAAGCATGTTAAGAAGTCGAAATGGAAGTACATTCTTGTCAAGCGTTGTACCCCAGGCACGAAAGATCTCAACCCTGTTGCGGATCTCTTGTTTGGGAGCCCGCACTCCCCGGGCCATATGTTTGGGCTGACCGGTGATGACCTTCACAGTGCGTGACACTGCAATACCCTCGGCGATCGTCGTAAGGTAGTATCCTGTCGAGATCTCTTCCGGATAATAGACCTCGCTCAACACCCACAAGGTGTTGTTGTGTGTTTTTGGAATTACGTCTGTCGACTGGATCGGCGTATTCTCGCCCATTGGTTCTATGAGGTGTGCCGACGTTGGCTCAAATAACCCAGCAGGATCTTACTTACAGTCTGAGAAACATTGCTCGCTGTATATTCCGTTGGAGCGGTCCATGCAGCCGGCTGCGAGATCGCGAGTTCAATCGCAGAGACGATCGCATCGGTGTCCGATCCGCTGAGAATATTACTGCCGCATTCGATCGTCTCGGGGCGTTCTGTAACGTCTCGGAGTGTTACATTCGGCACGCCGAATATTGCACATTCCTCTTGGACGGTTCCGCTATCGGTGAGAACGGCAAGGGCATTTTTCTCCAGCTTTACAAAATCGAAGAACCCAAGCGCCTTAAATAGCCTTACCTTAGAAGAATCCGGCCTGACGGCACTTGATTCGAGCCGTTCAGCAGTTCGCGGGTGAACGGACACCATCACCGGCTTCCCAAACTTGTCGGCAACAGACGCAAGGCCCGTGAATATCCTCGCCAATCGATCAGGCGAGTCAACATTCTCAGACCGATGTAAAGTGACCAAAAAGTACTCAAACGGCCTGACGGCGAGTCCCGCCATTACCGTGCTTGCCTCGATCTTATCGTCGAATGTGTCGAGTACTTCTTTTATCGGATTTCCCGTTACGTAGATCCGGTCCCGATCAATGCCCTCGCGGACCAGATTATCCTTACTTCGTACTGTGTATGGGAGCAAGACTGTGCTGGAATGATCAATAATGCGACGGTTTATCTCCTCGGGGACCCGGTCGTCGTAACACCGATTTCCCGCTTCCATATGATAGACCGGGATCCCTCTCCTGGCGGCGACTATCGCCGAAAGGGCGCTGTTTGTGTCTCCAAGAAGGAGAAGCCGATCGGGCTTCTGTTCCGTAAGCAATTGGTCAACCCTCGAGAGTATCTGTCCGATCTGTTCACCGAAGGAGCTTGACCGGATCCCAAGATGATGGTCCGGCGTTCGAACCTCAAGATCGCGAATGAAGACATCGCTCAGGCTTTCATCATAATTCTGTCCCGTGTGGACGGTTACGTGATTGCAGTGCTGATCGAGCACCCTCATGATGAGGCTGAGTCTTATGATTTCCGGCCTAGTGCCGAAAATGGTCATTATTTTCATACAATTAAGCGAGCTCACCCGGCCGTCATGAAACGCCGGATCTCGTCACCGGCTCCGGCGAGCAACTCACGAAGAGCATCACCCTCGATATTACCGTCTTTAGACGAATACTCACTCGCAAGTGCGGGAGTTATGTCTCCCTCGCCGCGAAGCTCCGGCAGCACGGGCATGATGACATAGTAGTCTCCGCCATCGACCGTGCGAAAGCACTCTTCTTCAGACACCATGATCTCATGCACTTTCTCCCCCGGCCTTATCCCGGTATAGGTGATCGGGACGTTACTTTCTCCCATCAGGACCTTTGCGACCTCGGTAATACGAGCGGACGCGACTTTAGGGACAAAGGTCAGACCCCGCCCGGCAACTCTGATCGCTTCGAAAACCGTATCGACCGCACGGTCAAGGCTCAAAAGAAATCGAGTCATTTCCGGTAGTGTGATCGTGATCTTCTGTCCCTTGCGTATCTGGTCTAAGAACAATGGGATTATCGAGCCACGTGACGCGATAACATTGCCATATCGGACACAATTGAACTGCACATCCAAGCAATCTCGATTTGCTTCTATGAGCACTCGCTCCTGCAATGCTTTGGTCATTCCCATGACGTTGATCGGCTTGCATGCCTTATCCGTTGAGATTCCAACCACTTTTTTTACCGGAAGCTTATTCTCACGAATTGCCCTTACGATATTCACGGCCCCGTTGATATTTGTCTGTACAGCCTCGAAAGGAAAATACTCGCACGAAGGGACTTGCTTGAGAGCGGCAGCATTAAAAATTATATCCGTTTCGCGCATCGCTGCTAGGAGGGCAGAATAATCGCGGACATCACCGATCCGAAAATTTAGTATCTCCTTAGAGTTCTCATAGATGACGTCGTCGGTTGCGGCCTCACGATGCATGAACTCAAGCCGCATGTAGTGCTGCTTTGCTTCGTCACGGGAAAAAACTGTTACGTGAGCCGGTTTGCCCATTTCACCGGTCAGAATACGCCTGACCAGGGTTTGGCCAAGCGAGCCGGTCCCGCCTGTTACAAGTATTCGTTGCCCTTCAAGTACTTTCATCTAGGTAAGGTGATATCGACCAAAACTGAAGTTTAGCATCCACGACCATCCTGGCTGAAATTAATGAGTTCGATGGTACTTATCATATGGGGTAGGATCAGCGGCCATGCGTCGGATCATCTCATGCCAAGGATCCGGCTCGAAACCAGTGGCCTTACGGAATCTGGTCGAGTTGAGACTGCGATCGATCTCAAGCCTGTCATTCGGTAAGATCTCGATTTCGGCACCGTACACGTCATTAACGAGGCGTAGAAGGTCGAATTTACTTATCGGCTCGCTCGACACGTGGTAAAGGCCATTCAACTCGGGATGGTCCGAGATGACCATCGTCAAGATATCAGCAAGGACGATGGTCGGAAACCCGGTATAGATCGCCCCGGTAAAGCCACTTACAGACCCTCCTCGGTTGGAAAGGAACCATTCGATGAGACTGTGCCCCGTATCTAGTTCCCTGCCGATGATAGAGGTCCGGATAGTCAGGCAGTTGCCATCAGTTGATTCACTCAGAACTTTCGTACGTCCATACGGATCAACTGGGTCAGGTTCGTCTTCCTCGGAATAGTTTCCCCTTGAGCCCGAAAACACACAATCGGTACTAATGCCTATCAAACGAAAGCCTAGATCGTTTGCAAGGATCGAAAGTTCATTCGGTAGAAGAATATTTACTTGCGACAAGTAGTTGAGGTCCCCGGCAATATCAAGCTGCTTGATGACGCCGACTGCGTTAACCACCACATCGGGCTCGACACGTTCAATTGTCATACGCAACCGGTCGAGGTCAGTGACGTCTACACCTGACAGAGTTCGGTCCTCGTCAAATATTTGAAATCCTCTTACATATTCGAATGGCCGTCGGATAGTTGTAAATGTGTCGAACCTACGCCCAAAGACTTGCACGAGTTTGTGCCCAAGCATGCCAGTTCCGCCTAAGACAAGTACTCGCTTCATTTAGACCTATCTAGGTTCGTATTTCTAAACAGATAAACACTTGGGTCGGCTCCTCGTTCGTGAGGAGTCATCTCAAAGCTGAGCCCCTCCAAGATCGGCAGTATCTCCATAGCCTTGCGACCGTCACCTTCGTGAATCTCGATCATCAGATACCGGCATTTGGCCAGCGATCTGTGATCTGGCGAAAGAAGGATCTCGAACTCGGCGCCCTCAACATCGATCTTACAGACGTCGACCAACTTTTGGTCGAAATACGTGCTGTACAAATCGTCGAACGTCATGCCCTGTATTTCGTACTCTCTTCCGTTGTCCGGTTCAGTTTCTGCAAGAATGCTGTCAGAAACTCCCCCAGGACCTAATCTGAGCTTGATCGTTCGACTTTCACCGCAAACTGCAGCATTGATTACGATCACCTCACAATCGAGGTTTCGGTGAAGATTGAAGTGAAGCCTGGTATGCGTGCGCGGGTTCAACTCGACGCTGACCACCTTTTGCAGATCAAAGCCGTTTGCTGCAAATAGCAGCGGGAATCCACCGTTGCTGCCCCCTATGTCCAGGAGGTTCAGAGGGCCAGAAAGTTGCATCTTGTCGAAGAAACGCGAGTACATCGGCGATGTTAAGACCTCACGAGCGCCGTTGGCATCGCCCGACGCGTGATCAACGAGAATATCCATCCCTTTATACCGGTAAACATGCAACTGTTCGCGACAAAAGAGCGATTTGGTGACTGTGAGCCATAGGCGGTTGTCGAATGCCCATACCTCTTTTAGTCCGCGAAGTTTTGTAGTAAGGCTCACTTGTTTTCTCTGTTGCGCTTCGCGTCCAGAAGGCTTACGCACGCGTTGAAGACCTCATCCTCGGTCACAAGGTCAAGACACTCATTATCGTTGAAACAGTCCGGCGTAAGACAGCCCTCGCAAGCAACCCGTTTCCTGAACACCACACTCTTCGCACCCAAAGGTGTCCAACGTCCAATCCAATCGATAGCCGCAAAGATCCCCACACATGGTGTCCCCATGGCGGCGGCTAAATGCATCGTACCCGTGTCATTACCAACATAAAGATCGCAAGATCCAAGCACTGCGGCAGCCTCCCTTACCTTGAGTTCGCCGGCAGCATTTACGCCCGTACCCCATTTCTCCAAGAGTCTCATTGCAAGTCCTCTGTCTTCAGCGCCGCCAAAGATCAATGGAAAAGCCTGGTGTTCATTTATGAGGTTGCCAATGACGGTTTCGTACCGCTCCTCCGGCCAGAGTTTTGATCTCCATTTACTACCAGGAGCAATGGCTATCAATCGACGTCCTTCGGCACGTCCAACAAATCGGTCGAACCATTCCGCCGCTGTTGCCTTCTCTTTTTCCGTAATGCCAAGGTCGGTTCTTGGATTCGCCTTATCAATTTCCAAGCCATCGCTCGCAAGCATATCGAGAAGAAAGATACCTTCTTGATCGACCGAAGGCGTCGGCTTTGGGATCACGCCCGGAAGTGAATTCTGCTTAAGGTATTCGGTACCCAGTATTCGATCGATCCCGCAGAGACGAAAAATTGAATGGTCACGGTCTATTTGCCTGGCGTTTCTGATCCGAGGCATAAGATAGATCAATGCGTCGAATTTCTGTGCACGAAGCTTTCGGATAAGTTTGGCGAATGCAGCAATTCGTGCCCAGCGGGTGAGATTTGTCGGATACGCTATGACCTGGTCTATCAGGCCATCGACCGGAATAACATCGGCTGGAGAAATATAATTTGGGTTCTGAGTGTCTCGGTTTGTCAACAGAGTAAGCCTGGCTGAAGGAAAATTCTCCCTTATTGCCCAGAGGGCTGGTAAGGCGATCACGGTATCACCTAAATGTCCGATCCGAAAGACCAAAATGTTCCGAAAACTCAAGAGATTGCCATGCCCTCCCAAGTAGATCCAACTGCCCTTCGAAGCGAGTCTAATTTTATTGATGTTGTACCGACCTGTTCAACAACTATGCCCGCTGCGATGTTCGCAAGATTCGTCGCGGCCTCAAGGTCTGAACCAGCACCGAGCGATGTAGCTAATGTGGCAATGACCGTGTCACCCGCACCGGTAACATCGTAAACGCTTCTCGCCAGGGCCGAAAAATGTTTCGGTCTGTCGTCGTTTCGGAACAGGGTCATACCCCGTTCACCCTGTGTGATAAGAACTGCATCAAGTTGCAGCTCACCTAATAACGTCCGACCGGCAGTATTGACCAGGTCGCCATGGTTCTCTGCCAACGAACTGGCATCAGCTGCTTCGCGTTGATTAGGGGTGATCATAGTAGCACCGCGATATTTCCTGTAATCCTTTCCCTTTGGGTCTATGAGTACCTTCTTATGTGAAGATCTTGAAGCCTCGATCACGGCAGCAACGATGTTGTCGGTCAGAACTCCCTTGGCATAATCAGAGATTACTATCGCGTCCACTTCGGCAACCAAGTCAACGGCGATCTTTGAAAGTACAGCTTCTGCATCGTTTGCCAGTGGTTCATCATTCTCTTGATCAATTCGAGCGACTTGTTGACCATGGGCGATCACCCGGGTTTTTACTGTGGTAGGGCGTCCCGCGATAGGCACAAGCTGCTCAGCATTTACTCCGGCACTCGACAATAATGAGCTTAAACTTACAGCCTCCGTATCCTCACCAACAGCTCCGATCAAGATCGCTCGGGCACCGAGTCCGGCAATGTTGACCGCGACGTTCGCGGCACCGCCGGCAGCAAGCGTAGTATTTTCAAGACGAACCACGGGAACCGGAGCTTCCGGTGAGATCCTGCCTACGTTTCCCCACCAATACCGGTCGAGCATTACGTCACCGATAACGAGGATCTTTGTATCTGCAAAGGAATCAAGGAGTTGCATTCAGATTACGCAGAACCTCCGATCCATAGATCTAGCACCTCGCACCAAATATGCGCGATCGTTATATGGGCCTCTTGTATCCGGGCTGTTCGAGTTGAAGGGACCATGATACAGGCATCACAAAGTGAGGCAAGCTTTTTTCCATTACTTCCGGTCATCCCAATGACCGAACAGCCTTGCCGCCTGGCCTCCATGACGGCAGCGATGACGTTCGGCGAATTCCCACTCGTACTGATTGCGATAAGACAATCGCCTTCAGCAGCAAGAGCCTCGACCTGTCTTGCGAAGATCCGATCGAAATTGTAGTCATTTGCGAGTGCTGTCAGAGCCGATGTATCGGTGGTTAATGCGATCGCAGGTAATGCCCGTCTTTCAATCTCGTATCGCCCGACGAACTCAGCTGCGATGTGCTGTGCATCGGCAGCACTCCCACCGTTCCCACAGATCAGCACTTTTTTGCGATTCTCGATCGTTTTGATAAGCAAATTGGCACATTCACCGATAGTATCGGAGGATTGATCGGCCAGATTGCCGAATACCGTCAAATGCTCACTGAGCGAGGAATTAAGGGGCGATCCTGGGTTAGATCCTGAAGTGAGATCCCGGTCCTTCGTTCGGCTAATAATGCTTGTGGATGAATATCCACCGACTAGTGGAAGTGAATGGACCGATCCGCCATAACTTTCAACAAGATCTGCCCCGATGATCTCGTCCCTGGTCCAGTCACCGCCTTTCACGAGAACATCCGGCCTGATCGAACTGATTAGAGCTTCGGGGGTCAGATCGTCAAAAATGCGGACTTCATCCACGGATCGAAGACCCAGGAGCACAGCCTTCCGAGCTTCCTGATCCTGCAGCGGCCTGTCAGGTCCCTTGATACGACGCACCGATTCGTCGCTATTGATCCCGACGATCAGTCGGTCACCCAACTTTCGAGCCCGTTCCAACAGGTCGATATGACCGGGATGGATGATGTCAAAAACACCGTTGGTGAATACGATCATATGGCGGTATTTGACTGGCGTGTGTCCATTTTTCGGGCTATGAGGCCAACTACGAGGATGCCGATCGTTGCGGTAAATCCGACCTTAACGACAGTCGGAACTATTGTCCCATAAAATCCTTCGTAAGAAACGGCGGTCAAAAGCATAAAATAAATGGTGACCTTCCAGATCGGGGCGTTGCCGTCACCGATGAGCGCCGAATGAATGAACCTCAGGATCACTCCCAAAATGAACATTCCGATAGGGATCCCAATGATTCCAAAATTTCTTAAGAGGTCGCCGATCGGAGTGATAGCAAAAGAAGACTCGGCGGTATTGAAATATAGATCACTGTACTTTCTCGCATCTGATGCAGCAGGCTTTTCTGTCCATATAATACGCGGGATAAGGAAGGTTGAGGTGTCTATCCAGATATTGTTGTCCAAACCGTACGCTTCCTCGTAAGGTGCCAGCTTTTCATAGTTTGAGACAACCACAGCAAGCGTGCTCACGATATCCAAACGCTCGGAGAGCGTCGTCAGGCCCATCGAGATGCTGTCGTATGTGTTGCTTCTGCCTACTTCGTCGAAGGTTTTGAGTATATTCTCAGCATATTGACCGCTACTCTGAGTAGCTTCAGTTCCTTTTACCTGACGAAATGTTGTTCCATAAACCATCCCAATCGTTATACCGAGCGTCAATACGCTTGCTCCAATAACGCCGTGCTTCATGGTGAATCGCCGTCCGGAAAATATGTAGGCGATGAAAATAACAATGAAGACCTGCAAGAGTGTGCCCCTATTTCCCGCAAACAAGGCCGAACTCAGGTCGACTACTGCCAGGATCGCAATGATAATGCCTGAGATCGCAGTAAATCGTGGCAGACGGAAGATGATCAACCAAAGAAGGAAACTCGCTTCGACCCTGAGTAGGGTGGACAAGTAGATCAGTCCGGCGTAAGTATTGGATTCGGCCGAGATCTGGTATCCAAACAGCCCCATCGCAAAAGCGAATATCGTGTTCAGTACACCAAGTATCAAAAGCAAAATTCCCGGCAGGATGAAAGCGGACGGTCTGAAGTCGGCATTTGGCAAAAGCCGCCCCATAAAATTACCGGCGATAGAACCGAGCGGGACAAAATATCCGATCGCCATGCTCGCAAAGCCCAGGGCGATCAGAACCATCGTTAAGGGGAGATCATATTCCGCGTCCTGGATATAGGAAAGATAATATGGATCGGAGTACCCGGTCGCCAAAAATATCCCGCCTAATACAAAAGCCGGAGCAAAGTAGGAAGCGGACGCAAATACGATGGGATTGGTGAAAGAAAACTCGCCCCTGTAATACAGGTATATCGATGGTGCGGCGATAACAACTCCGGTACCAAAGACCCAAGGGAGCAGGAATAAAAACGGAAATGACTCAAATGCGCCTCCCAGAGCACCGATGAGCACTACTGCAACCAGAACCGCAATAGCCATAACGGCCACCGCCACGATCCCTTTTCGGTCAGACGTGATAGGAACAGTTCGTTGAGAGTAGTTTACCGCCATAATTGGTTTGCCAGCGACTTGTACCTCATTTGCCGCAGACGAGAATGATTCCGTCCGCCCATTGTGGGGCGATCCGTACGCAGACATCGTTCAGAACATTCAGAAACCACCGATTGTGTGGCCTATGTTCGATCCCTATATCATAAAACAAAAACTGCTCTGGCCGCATTCCATGTCGCTCCACTAGTAGATTCAATGTCGAACAAGAATAATAGGCTACATGGTCAGGATGGACAGGTTCATTTCGTCCCCGCTTTCCGCGCAAGCCGTACCAGACGAAACGCATTGCACAATAAGCGTTTACGGTTGTCAGGATCAGCCTAGAATCGGAGTTCATGAATCGTTTGATACCGTCCAGGAAGAGCCCGGGATTATTCAGGTGTTCGATCATTTCACCTGCGACGATGACATCAAAGGTCTCATCTAATTCCAGTCTATCGAGAGCTTCAAGATCAGCGGAAAAAATATTCGTTGTTCCCGAACTGCGAAGAATTTGAAGCCCACGTTCGTCGGCGTCAATGCCGAAAAGTTCAGACGCTACCTTCGCTAGATCGTGATGCAGCAGCATTTCGTTCTCGATCGCTTCATTTGTATACGGGTAATTGGTACAGCCCAAGTGGAGGACCTTTTTCCCTCGACAAGCATCGCGAATAAACTCCACCCTTTGAACAAGGCGAAAATCTTTTGAGTTCTTCAGGTCCATTATTACTCGATCATGCTCTCCTGAATTTTGAGGCAATCTCCATTAGAGCGATCTTCTCGTCTTTTTCAATATAGCCGGCTGCCACCAGAGCGATTCCAAAAGCCAAAGTTCCGACGACGCCGACGGTTATCACGGCGGGCCATCCAGGCGGCATCACGCTTGTGATCACATATTCGGCGCAACTTGCAGCAAGTGTCGCCGATAATACCCTAAGAATGTTGATCGACCAGAACCTCACTCCCGGTCCCTTCAGAAAGTTTTGTTCGACATAGATGATCAATCCGAAAAACACAACCACGCCTACCAGTCTTGCCGCCGCTACTCCTTTAGTTTGCCACTCATGGGACATTACGACCATCAAGGGCGTCGAGATCATAAACCAAACAGCGCCGGCAATGGCGTTTGCCCGAGCCATCCCGAATGACTCGGTGAGCTGCCACGATATTGTTGTCATCGCGATGACTCCAAAGGTAAACGCATGAATAATAAGGATCGCATATGACCTGGAGACAAAGTCCTGATCAAGCCAAACAAAAAGAAAGTCCCTACCGCCGAAAATCGTTGACACGACAAACAAAGCGGTAAGCGCGAGCACGATCTTGGTCGACGTCTTGTAGATCCGAAGTAACTTGTTTCTCTCATTCAGCATTTGATTGACAACCGGAAACAGGACTACCACGAGGCTTGCTACAAGCCCATGAAAATAGAAGCCCAGGGCCATTGGTACGACATAGTATGTGAGGGCCTCAGTCCCAAATTTCCTCGTTATCCATCCGCGTTCAAATAACAGCAACGCGTTGCCGAATACCTGATACCCGACGATACTGACCGCATAGACCGTCACGTTTTTCCAAATACTTGCATCGATATCCAAGCGAAATGTGAACTCCGGAAGCAGGCGGCGAGTTGCTGTCAAGAAAAATCCACAGTTTGCTGCGACCAGCACACAGTTCCATATCACCAAAGTAAGTACACCAAATCCATTCCAAACCAGAGCAACATTGCCAATAGTCAGGAGAAGACCTCCAAAATTGGTGAGAAAAAGGAAACGGTCAAACCTATGTAGTCCCTGGAGGATGAACTGGAAAACCTGACTGATCATCGTGATAAGAATCGTCAGGCTTGCGACGTATAATGCGTTGGTTGCCAATCGGTGTGATAAATCAGGGATGATCAAGACATCACTTACAAGCCAGCTTGCTGTGAGGCCTATTACAAGGATCACTGTAAGGCCGAAAACCAAACTTACGATGAGAACCGCGGAGAGAGATGCCGACATTTTTTCGATCTCACCAGACGCGCGTAGTTCAGCGACGTATTTCGCTGCCGATCGCCCGATGCCGAAAGTGAACGAATAGCTAACAAACCCCATTATTATTGCGAAAATGCCGTAGGCATCCAGCCCGAGGCCCTCGATGATGATCGGGGTAGCTATCAAACCCAGGATGATCGGGAACAGCCAGGCAACGGCGCTGAACACGCCATTCTTGAAGATCAATGTGCGGGTGATTCGTTCAGCTTCAGCCATTTGGGAAACACTCCTCATAGGCATCGAGAGCGATCCTGGACGCTACGCGTTCGTCAAAGTGATCTATTACCCAAGTACGGCCGGCAACCGAAAGGCGTTCCCTAAGCTCTTCATCGTGTCTGAGCCATAAGATCGATTTTGCAAGTTCTCCGGGTTTACCGGGTTCGATCAGCAGCCCGGTCTCTTGGTGCTTGATCGCCTCGGGAATGGCGTAGATATTAGTCGATACGCTCGGCAAGCCCATCGCCATCGCTTCAAGCAAAGCGACAGGCAGGCCCTCAACGTAACTTGGCAACGCATAAATATCGGCTGTCCTGTAGAAGGAGAGCACGTCACTCCGCTGGTCTCCGATCGACGAAGACGGTAATAGGATGAATCGGTCGCCGAGTTCAAATTGCCGTATTCGAGTTAAATCGTCGTCACTGATAGGGCTGGACGTGAGCCAAACGAATTGGACGTCATGCTCCACGCTGAGAACCTGCCGTGCGGCTTCAAGAAGGTCCCATCTTCCCTTTCGATCAATAAATTGTCCCAGTGCCAATACCACGAAACTGTCCGGGGAGATCCCATACTTTCTTCGCAGTTCGGGACGATCAATTACCGCCTCTCGTGCGGCATCGATCTCAGGAGGATTCACTGTCGTATAGGTGACCCTGATCGTTTGCCAAAACCTATCTCTCACCCAGCGTCGAAACCTATCCTTTGTGTCCTGATTCGATGTAAAGATGTGGAGCCCTCGCAATTTGGAGACAAAGCCGATGCGCATCCCCCAAAGACTTTCTCTCAATCGGGAAGCCTGCGGAAGAGCATTATGCAGCGTTACAAAAATATTCGCACCGCGGAGCGATAGGCATGTCAACAGTGTGCCGGCCTGCCACGGCGCGGCTTCGATATGCAGGATACATTGTTTCAGGTCGAATCGACTGAGAAACCGGAATACTTCGAGGTCAGATCTGATCAAGCTGATCCTTCGCTCGATCTTTCGCCTAAGGGTTGGGGCCTCGTTCATGTCGACGTGATATTCGAGAAACTTGTAGGTCACTCCGATCTGATCGAGGAAGCCGAGCAGCTTTGGGTCTGAGCCTTTTGGCAAGATGACTATTACATCCCAGGTTTGCTTCGCGAGCTTCATGATCCCGATGAAATAGATCTGAGCACCGCCCCAGCCCAGGTAGTTCCATAGAAATATTAATTGTCGTCTAGCTTCATTCATCGACCATTGACGCGGCGTACACATCGGCTAGGGTGGGTTCGTCCTGCTCATAAGCCCATTGGCCTTCCTGGTTTTTACCGGCGAAATATCTCGCAAAAAAGATAGGGATAGCGAGAATACCTTGCAGTTTGTTCGGTGCGCTGCCGATCGTTGCGTAAACTCTCTTCTTGAGCGAATAACCGCTCGCCGGTTTTCTGAACAGATGGTCGATTTGGTCCCGCCAAGACATATTCCGAAAGCCTGACGCGGGATCGTTTGGTTTGCAGAAGACCCAAGCCCTCGGATCTATGAGCAGCCGCCAGCCTTTTCGACGCATTCGCGGCGTGTATTCGGCGTCACCCCACTGAACAAGATTTGTTTCGTCCATTAGACCGCATTCTCGCACTACCTCGACGGGGTATAGAACACAATTACCGACAATGATCTCCACCTCGAATGGTCTTTCGGGCAAGGTCCAAACGGTCTGACGATTCCAATGGCGAAAGCCTCCCTTTGACAGCTCCCAACGGGGCCCCACTTGAAACACCCGATGTGGAGTTTCCCAATCTAGGAGAACAGCGCCAACAACAGATCTGGGGTGACGTTCGGCGCATTCGACCAAGTTGCGAACGGCTTTATCGTGGAAGATCGAGTCATTATTGATCGCGAGAATGTAATCCGGATCGCGCTTTAACGCGGCTTCGATGCCGCGGTTCGTGCCGGCAGTGTACCAGAGATCCCCATTTCCATATACGATCTCGGTCTCGGGAAACTCCGACAGTACTGCATCTGCGGTACCGTCCGTTGATCCGTCATCGACAACGATAACGTGAAGAGAAAGACCAGTTTTATCCACCCGAGCCAGGCTTCTGAGACATTGTAAAGTTTCGTGACGACGGTTGTGGACAGGCGTCACGACCTCGACCCTTCGAAGGAGCGCGGAGTCTGACATTAGTTAGCGGATCTCCGTTCAGTTTCGATATCGGCTTCCATCATGATCCTGACAAGATCATTAAAACGAGTGCCTGCCTTCCACCCGAGCAACGCCTCAGCCTTTGCAGGATCGCCAACCAGGAGATCGACTTCGGTGGGCCGGTAATAGTTTGGATCAACTTCAACAACAACGGCACCCGGTTCAAATGAGTTAGCGGGGGCTTTTGCTTTCGACTCGAAAACAGCGCAATCGATGGCCGCAACGACACCGTTTTCGTTAGATCCGGAACCCCGCCATTCGATCTCAACACCAATATTTCCAAACGCTTCTTCGACAAATTCCCGGACCGTATGGTTCTCGCCGGTCGCAAGAACAAAATCATCGGGCTCTTTCTGTTGGAGGATGCGCCACATTCCTTCGCAGAATTCCGGAGCATAACCCCAGTCGCGACTGGCGTTAAGATTTCCCAGGGTCAGACGCTCCCTTTTGCCTAAGGCCATGCGAGCAATCGCACGCGTGATCTTCTTAGTGACAAATGTGTTGCCCCGCCGCGGGGACTCGTGGTTGAAGAGGATACCATTGCACGCAAAGAGATCATATGCCTCTCGATAATTGACTATTGTCCAGTAAGCAAAGAGCTTTGAGACCCCGTAGGGTGACCGCGGATAGAACGGTGTTCGTTCCGACTGGGGAGTTTCCTGGACCTTGCCAAAAAGCTCCGATGTTGAGGCCTGATAGAACTTGACCTTTCTCAGTCCCGTCTCACGGATCGCATCTAAAAAGCGGAGCGTCCCGAGAGCGTCAACCTGCGCGGTATAGTCAGGGATCTCAAAAGATACCTTTACATGGCTCTGAGCTGCGAGGTTATATATTTCATCGGGCTGGATCTTCTCAAGCAAACGATTGAGGCTGCTAGGATCGATCAGATCACCGAAATGGAGAAATAGCGTCCTATCTAGTATTTCCGGGTTTTGGTAAAGGTGGTCGATCCGTCCCGTGTTGAACGAGCTGGATTTTCGAATTATCCCGTGGACCTCGTACCCCCTATCGAGGAGTATTTCGGTCAGGTAACTTCCGTCCTGTCCGGTGATGCCTGTGATCAGAGCTTTCTTCATTGAAACAAATTCAGGCGGCTGCTGAGAAAGATCGTCGATACCATTCAACGGCTAACCGTAATCCCTTTTCAAGCGAGGTCTTTGGCTCCCAGCCAAGTTTCTTGATCCTCGAAATATCTAAGAGTTTCCTGGGTGTTCCATCCGGCTTGGAATGGTCATAAATGACCTCTCCCCTGAATCCCACGATCCGGCCGATGATCTCGGCAAGCTCGCCGATCTCGATATCTTCACCCGTGCCAATGTTAACATGCGATACTCCGTCCAGAGCGAGATTTGATGCATCGACATTCTCGATCAGGAAACGGATTGCATCGGCAAGGTCATCGGCATACATGAATTCTCGCCTTGGTTTCCCGGTTCCCCATATTGAGACCTGCCCTTCACCACGCCGCACAGCATCATCAAATTTTCGGATCAAAGCGGGGATAACGTGCGAAGTCTCGAGGTCGAAATTGTCATGAATGCCATAGAGATTTGTAGGCATAGCGGAGAAAAAATTTGCGTCATATTGGCGAAAATAGCTCTCGCATAGTTTGACGCCGGCGATCTTTGCTATCGCATATGGTTCGTTTGTAGGTTCAAGCGAACCGGTGAGCAATTCTTCTTCGGAGATAGGCTGTTTCGAGAGCCGTGGATAGATACATGAACTTCCAAGGAAAATTAGCTTTTCGACCCCCGCTTTGTAGGCAGAATGGATCACATTCGCTTCGATCATTAGATTTTCATAAATGAAGTCAGCCCGATAGACGTTATTGGCTTGTATGCCTCCCACACGGGCAGCCGCAAGTACGACTAGGGCGGGCCTGGTCTCGAAAAAAAAATTCTCTACAGCGACTTGAATACGAAGATCGATGTCCTTGGACGTTGGGACGACCAGGTCCTTATAACCGCTCTCGGTCAGGTTCCTGACAATTGCGCCTCCGACCATTCCTGTGGCACCAGCAACGAAAATGGGCTTCTCTTTGAAACTCATCTGTCCAGATAGGCGGCCCGGATCACTGCTGCTCGTCGCCCGAAACGTAATTGCTTCGGTGATAGTAGCTTTGATAATAGTAGTAGTTGTCTTTGTTGTTCAGGTTGACGTTGTTCAAAACTACACCAAAGATCTTTGCCCCTATCTCGTGGAGCAACTGCCGCGATCGCTTTACAACCTGTCTGGAACTGCGACCCGCGTTAACCACAAGGATCACACCATCCACCATCGATGCAATAAGGACCCCGTCCGTAAATGACGCGATCGGCGGCGAGTCTACGACGACATGCGTGAACTTCGTTTGAAGAACACGGAGCAGCGAGGCCATTTGCTCAGAACCCACCAACTCTGCGGGATTTGGCGGGATCGGGCCGGATGTAAGTAAGAATAACTTGGATTTCTCATCCTGCTTGATCGCCGAATTTACATCAGCATCGGTCAGCTCACTCGATAATAGGGTACTTAGTCCGTTCCCATTCTCGACACCAAAGATAGAATGCAATCGCGGCCGCCGCATATCGGCGTCGATGATCAGGACTCTTGCGCCGGTCTGTGCAAGGCTGATCGCCGTGTTTGTCGCTGTCGTCGTCTTTCCCTCTGACGGAAGGCTTGATGTGATCAGCAGAGACTTTGGAGCGTGCCCAGCAGTTGAAAGCAGGATCGAGGTACGCAGGTGCCTGTAGGCCTCTGCAAGAGATGAGCGCGAATCAGCCGAGATCAATAATGGCGAGCCGGGCGTTTCCGGTTCGGATTCCCCGGATCCAACCAGCAAAAGCTTTCGCTTCGGCAGCGAATCCATCGTCGGGATCGCCGCAAGCGCCGGCAATTGTAGGAAATTCTCGATCTCTTCGGTCGTTCTGATCGTATCGTCAAGGTATTCGAGGAATAGAGCGAGCCCCATCCCAAACAATGTCGAAAGGATCAGTGCAGCGGCGACAGTCATCAATCTGCGAGGCGAGACCGGTATATCGGGTGGAATGGCGATCTCCGTAACACTGATATTGTTGTCGGTTCCCTGCGCCGCGATATCATTTCCGCTGATCTGGTTGCGCAATTTGTCAAGGAAACCTCGATTCGTATCGATATTTTGCTGAAGCAGTTTAATGTCGACCGCACTCTTGTTCTGACCCTGGGCCTCCGCATATTGCTTGTTAAAATCGACCCGAATCTTGTCCTCCTGGGCCTTAGTTTGCAGGTATTTGGTCCGGAGATTCTGAAGTAGGTCGGACGATACTCGCGAACGATAGCCCTCGAGATCCTTTTTGAACTTAGCAACGGCATTGTCGATCGAATCCTGATATTGCTTTATCTGGTTATCGATCTGCTTGAGTTCAGGAGCTCCTTCCTCAAACAACTGCTCCTTTTCGGTTCGTTGGTTGCGGAGGTCGTTGATCTTTTTCAGCGTGTCGGTCTGGAGAGCCTGAATTGTGTTCTCGCGTTCTGTCGTATACCGTGCCGTCAGGGTTTCCGCTAGTGCCTTGACCTTATCCGGCGACTCGCTGACAGCTAAATAGTCAGCTTCAGCGGTCTTTCGAGCGTTTTCCGCATCGAGGAGTTGTTTGTTCAGTCCGGAAAGGCGGTCAATTACTATGGTTTGTTCGCCCTCGGTCTTAAGAATGCCCGCACTTTGAGTCAGGCTTACTAGTTTTTGCTCGTCGTTCTGGATTTCGGTCTGAAGTGCCGCGATCCGATCCTGAAGGAAGGTATTTGTCTTTTTGCTGGTTCCCGACCGCTTTTCCTGATTGATATCGGTAAATGTCTTGGCAATAGAGTTGACGACAAATGCGGCAAGTTCAGGATTGGTGTGCTTAAAGGAAATGTCGATCAACCTCGTATCCTTGACGGTCGCCCTGGATTCACGGCGAGGATCGATCTCCATATTCCGCTTTAATACCTCGACGAAGGGCTGCAATCTTACGGCCTCAGCGATCTCCTCGGAGGTTGCAAGAGCATTCTCTGCGAGCAGATCTTCCTGAGTCTTGTCTTTGGATCGTCTATCGTCCGTCGCTAAACCGATCGACCTAAGTATTGATCGCCATGGCGAGACCGCACCTTCTTCCTTTGCCTGAAGAAACTCTTTATTAGTGTCTAGGTTGTTCTCCTTGATGGTTCGCCTCAGCAAACTGTCGCTCAAAAGCAACTGAAGCTGCGTATTGAAATAGGCCGGATCTGAATTGAGTACGGGACGCTGGCGATCGCTGGTGACCAGATCAGGATTCGTCTGCTCTGAATCAACCTGAACGACTGCTCTCGCCGCGTAGACATTCGGCCGCCGCGCCATATAGATCGCTGTCAATGTGGTGACCAAGACGGTGACGCCTATAACCAGCCAGAGACGTTTTCGTATCGCACGCCAGTAGTCCAGCAGTTGAAATCCATCGGCCCCTTGTACATCGCGATAGGCCGGGTAACGTCCGGTAGTGGCGATAGGCGATTCAAACTGAAGCTCGTTCTCGCCGAGCGGATTTCGCATTATTCCTCGGGACTCTTTCATACGACTAATTCCTTAAGGGAGCCTGTAAACGGCATTTGGAGCCGAAGATTTGATCGCATTGGCAAGTCCGAACAAGATAGCTTTGGCCGTATCGGTCGAGACGGCGACAATATCGTTCGGTTCCAAGATCGGGTCTTTTACCTTTCCCTTATCTATCTGATTAAGGTCGAAAACCAATTCCTCTCTTTCTGCCGAGCCTTCTCTTTGCCGTAGTACTCTGATCTTGTCTTTCTTTGCTGCAGCTTTGAGGCCTTCGGCTGAAACTAGCGCCTGCGTCAGGGTGATCCGCTCTCGTACTTTGATCGCGCCTTGCTGGTTCACATTCCCGTAGACATAGACGATGTCTGCATCAAGCACCGATACAACATCGCCCGGTTGGAGCCAGTAGACCTTCTTTCCTTCCTGGACTTCCCTTATCTTGAAATCCATCACGGAGACATCGGCGTCTTCATCAACGCCATTTTCTTTGCAGTTCGAAGTACTGCCTGTCCTCGCGACTATTAGCCGCGTGCCCGATTCCTTGTTTGGGCCTCCGGCCATGGCAAGCATTTCTAAAAGGTGGACGCGGCGGTTTACAAAGAAGCTTCCCGGCTTTTCAACGGCTCCGATGACCGAAACGGACTGTGATTTTTGTTCGGCGACAAAGACCTTGACCTGAGGGTCCTTAATGAACTTCGCCTTGTACGCCGCAGCCAACTCGCGTTCAAGTTCGGCTTCAGTTTTACAGACCGCAACGACCGGGCCGTCAAGGCGGAATAACGATATTGTTCCCTGAGGACTAACGGTTGCCCTTTGATTCAGCTCAGAGTGCTTGAATACCTGTATATCCAGAACGTCCTGGAATCCGATCCGATATCTATCGTTCGAGCGTTCACTTGCCGCCGGTAGCGACTGTGCCTGTGCCTGAGCTACTGTTTGAGCCGCAATAGAGCTAGAGACGGAAAACGCCCATACACAAACCGTAAAGATGGCAAAAAAATTCCTCATGCGTAACTTCCTGTTTCGGACTTTTCCTGAGAAGGTTCACGGATTAGAGCTGAGATGCCGGCCCGCCAAAGTGCTGAAAAGGTTCCTAAACTACAATCGAAAAGTTTACCAAAACCAACCTGCTTTGGAAACATAAGTTTTGCAACTCCTAACGATTTCGCTAAACTCTGAATCACACACACACACACGCTGAAATGGAAACTGCGACGCCGATGCTTCGGCAATATCTCGAAATAAAAAAGCTCTACCCCGGAACTATACTGTTCTTTAGGCTGGGTGACTTTTATGAGATGTTCAACGAAGATGCGATAGTTGGCTCACGTGAACTGGAGATCACTCTTACGGCCCGGCAAAAAGAGTCTGCAAATCCGATCCCGATGTGCGGCGTTCCGCATCACGCAGCCTCAAATTACATCGCTCGACTTGTCCGCAAAGGGTATCGTGTTGCGATCTGCGAGCAAACTGAAACGCCCTCGAAAGGAGTAAAACTCGTGAAGCGCGAGGTTGTGCGAGTGATCACTCCGGGAACGGCGATCGATCCGCAACTGATCGAGCCCAAAGAATCGGTTTATCTCGCGGCGGTCTGTGGCGGTGGTGAAACATATGGTGCGGCGTTCCTCGAGACATCATCGGGACGGTTTTCAGCAACGGAGGTCACAGGTGCCGGAGCCTGGGGAAAGATCTGTGATGAGATCGAGGCGTTTGGCTCGCGAGAGCTTCTGTTTCCCGGATCGCTCGAGGCACAAGTACAAAAATCGTTTGGTGGTTCGTCGGGTCGAGCGAACTTGTTCGAAGAAGTTTCGGCTCCAAGGTCTTCATTCGGCTCACAAATAACCCTGACATCAGTCTCAGACGATGATTTTGACCCAGTCGACGGTTCAGACCGTTTGAAACACCGGATGAAGGTCGCCGAGTTATCCGGCTTTGGGTTGGCTGGCCGCCTTTTTGCCATTGGAGCGGCCGGAGCATGCCTCAAATACGCTCAAGAAACTCAACGTGCGTCCGCGGGCCATATATCAGAGATCGAATATTTTGAATCGGCTGACTTTATGGTGCTCGACGGGGTAACGCTGCGAAACCTGGAGATCTTTGAGTCCCGAGGCGAAAAGTCAAAGAATACTCTGTTCGGTCTGATGGATGAAACGGTAACCGGAATGGGATCGCGGTTGCTCAAGCAATGGCTGCTTCGGCCGTCTCTCAAACGGAGCGAGATACAGACCCGCCTTGCAGCCGTCACGGAACTCTCGGATACAATTCTCCGCGAAAAGCTGCGCTTTGTGATGAAAGAGGTCGCTGACCTTGAAAGGCTGACAGGTCGGCTCAACCTCGGTACCGCCACGCCTCGCGATCTGGTCGCTCTGTGCCGCTCGATCGGTCAGGCTCCGCTGATCAACGAAGCGCTAGTCGATGCTCGGTCGCTGCTGCTGCAGGTATTGTCAGAGAATATTTTCGAACTTCCGGAGGTCCGCAGCCTGATCGACCGCGCGGTCGTTGACGAACCGCCGCTGAACACATCGGACGGAGGAGTCATCCGCAGCGGCTACAATTCGGAACTCGACGAACTTCGGTCTGTTTCAAGTTCAGCGAAGCAGACCATCGCTGCCTTTGAAGACAATGAACGGACCCGTACCGGCATTGCCAACCTTAAGATCAGATTTAATAACGTATTTGGGTACTACATCGAGGTGTCAAAAGGCAACATTGGCAGAGTTCCGGATGATTACGAAAGGCGGCAAACGCTTGCTAACGCTGAGCGTTACACTACGCCGCAACTAAAGGAATGGGAGCAAAAGGTCCTTGGCGCCGAAGAGCGTATCGTACAGCTTGAGACCGAATTATTTTTCGATCTGCGGAACCGTGTATGCGAAGAGACGCACAAGCTGCAATCCACAGCCCGTGCCCTGGCGACGCTCGACAGTCTTTGTGCGCTTGCCGAGACCGCGGCCCGCAGGGATTTTATCTGTCCGACGCTTCATGATGGCGATGAGATCGAGATCAGGAACGGCCGTCACCCGGTGGTAGAAGCTTCGATCGGGAATACGTTCATTCCGAACGATGTCGCGATGAATAACTCGACCGACCGACTGCTCATCATAACCGGGGCAAACATGGGCGGTAAATCAACGCTGCTTCGTCAGGTCGCGATCATTCAGATACTTGGGCAGATCGGTTCTTTCGTGCCCGCGACGTCGGCTCGCCTGCCGATCATTGACCGGGTCTGGACTCGTGTCGGTGCTTCGGACGATCTGGCATCCGGGCGGTCGACATTTATGGTTGAGATGACCGAAACGGCGGCGATCCTCAATAACGCAACGCCGCGTAGCCTGGTCTTACTCGACGAGATCGGCCGCGGCACATCCACGTTCGACGGCCTCTCAATAGCCTGGGCGGTAGCAGAACATCTGCATAACTCACCAGGACATGCTGCTAAGACCCTGTTCGCAACTCATTACCATGAATTGACCGAACTTGCCGAAAATCTTCCGGGAGCAAAAAACTATCAGATCACTGCGACGGAAAAGGAGGGTGATGTTGTATTTCTCCATAAGCTGCAGCCCGGCAAAGCGTCAAAGTCTTATGGGATCGCGGTAGCAAAGCTAGCCGGACTCCCCGCAGCGGTGATCGAGCGTGCAAAAAGCGTGCTCGAAAAGCTGGAAAAGTATGAACTTGCGGTATTTGAGGACGAAAAGCGCACCGGCCTTGCCAAGGCCGCGGGCGGTCGTCTCGCTTCGCAATACTCCCTATTTGCGGTGACCAACGAAACCGCTATCGACGAGCTGAGAGGGCTCGATGTCGATGGACTCTCCCCTCAGGAATCAAAGGAACTTCTTGCAAAGATAAAGGACCGAATAGTTTGATCAATAGGAAATCGAAAATATGCCTGACAGACGCACATTTCTCAAAGCTTCGCTCATCGGATTGCCACTGGCAACAGCGGCGACGGCTATGGAGCACCCGTCCAATACAAGTGTCTTCAAGATGCCGGTCGTTGTCTCGACGTGGGACAGCGGCTTAAGAGCAAATGCGGCGGCATGGGAAGTTATGGAGAGCGGCGGTCGAGCGTTGGACGGTGTCGAGGCCGCGGCGCGTTCTGCAGAGGACGAACCTAGCTGCTGCGTCGGGCTTGCCGCTCTGCCCGATCGTGACGGATTTGTGACGCTCGACGCATGCATCATGGATGAAAAGGCAAACTGCGGAGCTGTTTCGTTTGTTCAGAACATCAAGCATCCCGTATCGGTCGCTCGTAAATTGATGGAGACCACACCGCACGTCATGCTTTCCGGTGACGGGGCGACGCAATTCGCCATTGAGCATGGATTCCCGTTCGAACCCTCAACACTGTCTTCTGAGTCCGAAAAGGCATGGAAAGAGTGGTTGAAGAAATCCGAGTATAAACCGGTTGTTAATATCGAGAATAGAAAACCGGGCGGCTCGGTCTCGCAGTTTGCACCGTATTTCTTTGATGACGGGACTGTAAATCACGACACAATGGGGACGATCGCCCTGGACGCAAAGGGAGACCTTTCAGGGGCTGTCACGACCAGTGGGATGGCGTACAAGATCCATGGCCGCGTGGGCGACTCGCCGGTCATCGGAGCCGGGCTCTTTGTCGATAATGAGATCGGAGCGGCAACAAGCTCCGGCGTTGGCGAAGAGGTGATCCGCATATGCGGTACACACACAGTCATTGAACAAATGCGATTTGGACGAACGCCTGAACAGGCATGCCGTGAAGCTGTTCGACGTATCGTAAAACGAGATCCGGTAAAGGCTAAACAGCTTCAGGTTGGTTTTGTAGCAATATCCAAGAAGGGCGTCGTCGGGGCGTTTGCGGTCCAGCCCGGATTTTCATATTCGGTGACAAACAAAGAGTTTCCCAAGGGCAAGGTCTTTAGTTCAAAAAGTCATTTTTCATGATCTGCGGCGTCGGTTCTCGCACCTGCATAAACGTGGAAATGGAGATGCCTTGAATCCTGATAATCCCCAAGATTTGTCAAAACGCGGGCGGCCCCACGCTCTTCGACGACGCCCGCAGCGACCGCGCTGATCACGCGAAAGAGTTCTGCCAAGAGACCGTCATCCTCGGGACCGAGCGAAAGCAGTGATGGGATATGCCGCTTGGGGATGACGACAATATGAGTCTCCCAAAAAGGGCGAGTATGGCGGTATGCGAGCACATTTTCGGTCTCGTGGACCCGATCAACGTCGACCTTTCCGCTCAGGACGGATTCGCAATAAAAGTCTTCTGTCATAAACATCACTTTAATAAACGATGTCCCGCTGTTAAACTCAGCTTTTGGTTTTTTCCTAAAGATCGATGATAGAAGAACTGCGTTCCCTTCCAATTCGGCAAAAAGTCGGCCAAATGTTCTGCATAGGGATCGGTGGGCCATCATTGGACGAGATGGCCCGCGATCTCGTTGCCGAAGTCTCGCCCGGTGGGTTTTGCCTATTCTCCAGGAACATCAGAGATCGCCTTCAAACCAGGGAGTTGCTCGATTCGATCAGGAAAATATCAGTTGTTTCACCAATACTGTCCGTCGATCAGGAAGGCGGCCTCGTTGACAGGCTTCGACGGATTATGACACCGATGCCGGCCGCGAATAAATTAAGGTCGGGATCCGACGCTGACAAGTTAGCAAAGATCATAGCGGAGACTCTGCTGATACTGGGGTTCAACGTTGATTTTGCTCCAGTCGTGGATGTGATCGACGATGAGCGGGCCAGTCGGACGAATGGCCTCTTCTCACGTGAATTTGGACGATCTAGAGATGATGTAGTTACGCTTACAGGCCAATTTCTCTCGACGCTTCAGCAGTGCGGTATTACAGGATGTCTGAAACACTTTCCCGGCCTAGGTGCTGCAACCGTCGATTCCCACGAAGAACTCCCTGTTGTGCAGATAAGCGAAGAGGAATTCGAATCTATAGATCTATACCCCTATCGCCAGTTGATCGCCGCCGCATCGGTTAGGGCCATAATGGTGGCCCACGCGTCGTTTCCGCGGATCAATTTGCAGGAGTTTGACGGAAATGGCAAACTTTTACCGTCTTCGTTGAGCTCTAAATTCATAAACGGCCTTCTTCGTAACGAGTTGGGTTTCTCCGGTCTAGTCATCACGGATGATCTTGAAATGGGAGCGATCCTCAGGAATTATGGTATCGGAGATGCGTGTGTGATGGCGGTCGACGCCGGAGCAGATATGCTCGCGATCTGTGCGGAACCGGCTAACATCCGCGAAGCGTTCACAGCGATACTAAGTGCGGTTGAAAGTGGTCAAATAAGCGAAGAACGCCTTGATATCTCGCTTGAACGAATTGCAGAATTTAAGATGGGGCTTAGTTTACCTAGGGCGTTCGATAACGATCGCCTGGACAGGCTTTCCGACGAGATCATGGAATTCGATCAAAGCTTTGATCAGAATTGAGGATCCGAAATAGATATGCGTAAGTTATTGATACTGTTGATATTGGTGTTGTTGTTTGCCACTGCGTCTACCTGCCGTCGTCGGACGTCTGACGCCGTCACGGTTGCGTTGCCGGACAAGATCGGATCGTTCGATACTTTGACCAGCGTTGCGGCCCCGGACGCTTCGTCTGAGCGGCTTCGAAACATCATATTCAATTCGCTGGTCAAAAAGACGCAGACGTTTGATTACGTTGGCGATCTGGCCACGGACATCAAGGCCTCCGA
Organism: uncultured Chloracidobacterium sp.; assembly: GCA_964545145.1. Lineage (GTDB taxonomy): Bacteria > Acidobacteriota > Blastocatellia > Pyrinomonadales > Pyrinomonadaceae > OLB17. Next base: position 28,247 of record CAZJFB010000020.1, read on the forward strand.
GGACGGGAAAGTGATCACGTTCACGCTTCGGGACGGCGTGAAATTCCATAACGGTCAGCCATTCACGTCGGCGGACGTCAAATACACCTTCGACGAGCTATTTAAGAGTGACGGCAAGAACACATCATTCAAATCCGGAGCCTTCTTCGACACCGTACCGGTTGAAAAGGGCGAGGTTCCTGCAGTTACGCCAGTCGCCTCACCCGGCAGTAATACGAACGGCCCCGCAAAGCCTGCTGAGGAGGTAAAGACGAAACGGGTGCCTCACATTCTTTCGATCGAGACGCCCGACGCCAAGACCGTTGCATTCACGATAGCTCGCCCCGGCCTTAGAAATCAGCTGCTTTCGAATCTCGTCGCTATACCGATAGTGCCGACCGGTACAGCCGGCCAGCTGAAGGACGCACCTGTGGGCTCAGGGCCCTACAAATTCTCGAGTTTTGACGCCTCCCAGAATACGGTCGAGCTTATTGCGAATCCGGACTATTGGGAAGGTGCCCCAAAGGTTGCCAAACTTAGGGTGAAGACTGTCACGGACGCCAATTCCCTACAGGCCGAGCTGCAGACCGGTTCAGTGGATATTGCCCCGAATCCATCCAATCTTCCGCCCGATATGCTCAAAGCTCTGAACGGCAGCGGTAATATCAAAGTCGAGCAGTTTGACGGCTCGAATATTCAATACCTGATCTTTAACACTCAATCTGGCCCGCTGAGTGATGTTAAGGTCCGTCAGGCGATCGGTTATGGTATCGACCGACAGAAGATCGTTACGCAGCTACTCTCTGACCAGGCGAGGCTTGCTAATTCGATCCTGCCGCCCGAATCATGGGCATATTCGCCCGGCCGTCAGTACAACTTCGACCCAGCAAAGGCCAAGCAACTTCTTCAGGAAGCCGGTTACAAGGGCGAACCGATCTCGTTCAAGTATGCGTCGGGCAATGCAGCGATCAACCAGTTCTCGCAGGCTATTCAGAGCTCGCTCAATGATATCGGACTGAATGTTCAGATCGAGACATTAGAGGTAGCGACGATCCGGCAACAGCTCGCTCAGGGACAGTTTCAGATGTACACGGGACAGTGGATAGGCGGCAATCAAGACCCGATCTTCATGCGAAATCTATTCAGTTCTACAATGATCCCAAGTGCGGTAGTTCCCTGCTGCAATCGCGGCCGCTACAAGAATGCAGAGGTCGACAAACTCGTTGAGGACGCTATTAATGAGACTGACAAAGCCAAAGCAAAGGAGATGCATGTTAGGACCTGGCAGATCGTCAGCGAGGAACTGCCCATGCTTCCCCTGTGGTATCCGGCAAATATTGTGGTGTTCAATAAACGAATCGGGAATATCAAGGTGTCGGGCAGCGGCGATTGGCAGTTTCTTAAAGATATTACTGTCAATTAGTTGGAGCGATACTTGACAATTCGGCTTCACAAGCTAGAATAGTCATTTGCCACGCGGGAGTAGCTCAGTGGTAGAGCGCAACCTTGCCAAGGTTGAAGTCGCGAGTTCGACCCTCGTCTCCCGCTCCAGTTCTTCTGAAAGGATGAAGGATGACAACGTCCTTCATCCTTTTTCAATGACGGCGGCGTAGCCAAGTGGTAAGGCAGAGGTCTGCAAAACCTTTATTCATCGGTTCGATTCCGATCGCCGCCTCCAAATATCCTTCCTAGATACAATACTTACAGTTATCCGGAATTTCACCGTCGGTACGTTTGAGATCCAAGAGTTGTGAACTGGCAACAACGAAAAAGAACCATCTAACCCAGCTGATCTGCGAATGGCAACTTGCGCAGTCGTTTTCCGGTTGCTGCAAAGATCGCATTTGCAAGAGCTGCTGCAACAGGCGGCAAAGCCGGCTCACCTAATCCAGTAGGTGACTCATTCGACTCAACAAACTGCACCTCGATCTCCGTTGGCGCATCTTTCATGCGTAAGAACTTATAGGCATGAAAATTTGTTTCGGCCACAGCACCATTTACAAAAGTAACTTTCGGAAACATGGCATGACTGATGCCATCGACAATTGAACCCTGCACCTGGTTTTCTGCACCGCTCAAATTAATTACACGGCCACAGTTGACTGCACAAAATACTTTTTTAACCTTCGGTTGTCCATTTACCAATTGCACATCAACCACCTGGGCCACATAAGAGCCAAACGAGAACCATGTTGAGAAACCTCTGAATACGCCGGGTGTTTTTGTACCCCACTTACTCATCTTCGCAACAAGCTCGATCACACTTTTATACTTCTCCGGATCATAACTAATTCTTCCAACAGGATGTTCTTTTGCTTTTTTCAACAACTCCAAGCGAAATGCCACAGGATCTTTTTTCAATTCGGTGCATACTTCATCCATAAAGCTCTCAGCAACAAATGCAAGCGTATTTGCACCGGGAGCCCTCCACCAACCTGTTGGCGTATTGCTTGTAAAACCCTGTCCTTCGGCACGGTAATTTGCAATACTTCCTGCAACATAACTGTCACCACCTACACCACGACCAATACCAATACCCGATTGATGCCATGATAATAAACTGTCTGCCGAAAGTGCTGCTCGGTATCTCCACATTTCTGCAGGACGATAAAAATCATTCTGCATATCATCTTCACGTGTCCATTGCACCTGCACTGGACATAGTGCTGCTGCAGAAATTAATGCAGCTTCCACGCCATTATCGGTCATTAACTTTCTGCCAAAACCACCACCCTGGCGGGGCGATGAAATGGTGATATTTTCTGCCGCTATTCCTAATTGTTTTGATACCTCGGTCCTTACTGCCCCGGGTACTTGTGTTGGACCAAACAATTCCACTTTCCCATCTTTCACATTCGCATAGAAATTAAGCGGCTCCATTTGTCCGTGCGACAGTGCAGGTATTTCATACGTTACATCAAGAAATTTTGCGGCACCTTGTTTCGCTGCATCAACATCTCCATCATTCCTTGCAGGTGCCGTTGGTGCAGGTTTATCAAGCAAGGTTCTAAACGCGGCAAAATGCTCGGAAGTGTTCTCCAATTTTTCAGCTGCATTCCATTGGATCACCAGTGCATTTCTTCCTTTTCTTGCAGCCCAAGTAGAGGTTGCAAGCACGGCAACTGCGTTCTTGATCTTTACTACTTTCTTAACGCCATCGATTTTCAGGGCAGCCGCATCGTCCACTTCGCCTAAGGTTTTACCATAAGCCGGCGGACGGCTAACCATGGCGAAAAGCATTCCTTCTCTTCTTGTATCAATACCAAACAATGGCTGACCGGTCACAATTTTATGTGCATCTACATCTTTAACTCTCGTGCCGATCAACTTAAATTCTTTCGGATCTTTTAAGGTTGGCTTAGCCGGGACTTCCAATTTTGCTGCTGCAGATGCTAACGATGCAAAGCTCAATTTTTTTCCGCTTGCCTTATGGATCACTTCTCCGTTTTCAACGGTGCATTCAGCTACAGGAACATTCCACGATTGTGCGGCAGCCGTCGTCAGCATTTCACGGGCTGTTGCCCCTACTGTACGCAACTCTGTAAACCGTCCTCTTACTGATCCACTACCTCCGGCTGTTTGTCGGCCCATTCTGCCGTCTAATGGCGCTAATTCAACCTTGATCTTTTTCCAATCAACACCCAACTCCTCGGCAACGATCATGGGTAACGATGTTTTTACACCTTGGCCAATTTCCGGGTTCGGTGCCAACAACACGATGGTGCCGTCCGCAGCAATTTTGATATAAGCATTTGGCGTAAAAGCCATCTCGTCCAATGCTTTTGATTCGGCAGGCAGGTTGAACAAGTTAAAACTGATGAGCATACCGCCACCGGATAAAGCGGATACCTTAAGAAAGTTTCTTCTTGAATATGTTGTTGCCATAATTATTTCTTGTTTTGTGTCTCAGCCGCTAAATGAATTGCTTTACGGATACGTACATGAGTTCCGCACCTACATATGTTTCCCGACATCGCATTATCAATGTCCTGGTTTGTCGGTTTAGGGTTGCGTTTTAATAAGGCGGCTGCACTCATGATCTGACCAGCCTGGCAATAACCGCATTGAGAAACATCAAGCTCTTCCCATGCTTGTTGCAGCGGATGATCACCTTTTTCGCTTAACCCTTCAATGGTGACAATGGTGTTGTTCTTTACGGATGAAACAGGTAATACGCAGGAACGTACAGAGCTGCCATTTACGTGAACGGTACATGCGCCGCATTGTGCGATGCCGCATCCAAATTTTGTGCCCACAAGATTTAAGTGGTCTCTCAGTACCCATAAAAGAGGTGTTGTGGGATCAACATCAACCGTTACAGTTTTACCATTTACGTTCAAGCTTATTACTGCCATAGAAAACTTTTTGTTAAATTGATGGGCTAATTTTAGGGGCAGGGCCCTAACGCGGGGATTATAGCCCACCGTGAGGGCTCTGTCTAGGCAATGACACTAACTCAAACTTCAAGATCGGAATACTGACGGTGCTGTTGTTTTGACTATTAAATACGGGAATCTCCACGTCCGAACGAATGATCGAAACCTTGATTGAGATCCCAAGAAATTGCAGCTCGACTCTTGACGAGGATAATGTTCGGATAAATGTGCGCCTCCCGGCTCAGGTGCTCGCGGACCGGATCGGATGTACCCGACAATGGGCTACAAAAATGCTGAGGGATTTTGAAAGAAGCGGTACGCTCCGTCGCCACGGAGCATGGATCAGCTTTTCAAAAGAGCAGCTTAGGCTGCATCGTTCACAGAAAGTCGGATGACAACAAACGCCTCAGAGTCTAAGCGAATGCCTTTGCCCGTTCGATTAGGTCCTCCAATCCGGGCTCTTTCGGATTACGAGGCTTTCCGGGGTGAATTATCGAGACCTGGCAGCCCTCGGCGGCCTCGACCAACTGGCGATAGGTTCCGGCATCCGGATCCGCAATGTAGGCTTGTTTCTCAGCGTTGTAGGCGAACATCCTCGGGTTGACGTTCGTGCATTCATTGCAGGTCGTACAACGTGCCGTTTCAATATACGGATCGTCACCATGATCTTTCGCAGTTGGCTCGACGATGGTTGCAACGACGGCGGCGACCGGTTCCTGTATTGGCGCAGTGACGGATTCCTTTATCTCAGCCGACTGCGGATTCGCAGCAATTTCCACTGAGCGTGATCTAAGTTCATTGGCGAGCAGCCGTTCAGCGTGGGAATTGTGTATGCCGCCCAATTCCTGCAGGCTGTGCCACATCGCCTGACAACGCCGGGTCTCCGCCAAAAGGCGGTTATCGACCACTGCTTTCCTAAGCACGTTGTTCTCATCGATCATGAACACGTAAGGTGCGTTGGAGGTCGCGGCAGACATGTCGAGCTCGAGAGCCTGTGCGATCGGCACCGATTCGTCGCCCTGCCCGTCGGGGCTCATAAGAGCGAAGTGATCCACGAACCTCTCGTCCATTGCCATGAAGTCGGCTAGTGTGAACGGGGTGCTTTCGGATCTCGCCTGCAGCGATCCATCTTCATAGAGCAACTCGTGCGCAGGCCAATCGTCTTCCACGCTTGGATTCTCGTCGACTGAGAGCCGCGATGCCCAATCGGAGCCTGCCGACGGGTCGTACACAAATGCAGGAAAAGCACGTGATTCCATTGCTGCCGCAGCCACGAGATAGGGTGCGAGGTTGTGATTGTGGCCGGTTGCGCCTGAGAATACGCTAAACAGAGCCGGCCCGTCGTAAGTCAGTCCGCGAAGCAGCTGCTCGATCATTTGAAATGAATGAGATGCGCTAGCCTGGAATACGAAAACGTCGGTCAGAGCGATGGCTGTATTTACCAGTTGGCGCGACCGGAGCCCCAACGCCGCATGGCCTTCGGCGACGATCGAAGGTTCGAGGATATCGTCCGTACGTGCAAGAACCTTTATTGGCAGTCCCGCGGCGAGGATCTCGATCAACTGTGCCGTCTCGGCGGCATCGAGCGAAGAGGCATCCGTACAGACAAAGTAGTCGGGCAGCACGGCAAGCTCGGCAGACGAAAGGCCATTTTGTCCAAACCCCTCGAAGAGTTGGTCGTGCACCGCATCACGATACTCGCCTTTGCTCTCCAGATCTGCCACAGCGAGAGCCTTCAGGAGTTCGACCGCCTCTGAATGCCGGTCACGGTACGCCTCGAGTGCGTCAGAACAGCGGAAGAACGAAAACGAATATGGTTCGGCCGACTCGGGTCCGATCGAATAAAATCGCTGGGATTCAAGAACGCGAATAAGGTGATCTATTCGGCTGCGCCGCTTCTCCGACAAAGAGATACCGGGTTTGGCATCGATCAGGATCCTCGACATTTGATCAAAATCGAAAGCTCCGGCAAATGACACCCCGACCGCAGAGCGCAATCGTTCAGGAGATCGGCCGACCTTCGATCCTACCGCCTCGGCATCGAGGATGTCATGCAGTTTAAGTAGTATGCGCTGTACCCTTTGACGAAACGCGGCGGCCTTGTTTTCCTGAACGGAGTTCCATGCGTGATATACGGCACGAGACGAAAATTCGCTATCAGCGTCAATGACGGTGCCGGTCACTTCGAATAAATTCCACAGCCGTGCAGCGGAATCAGAGATCTTTTCGTCGGTGTTTTTCGATAACCGTTCAGCGGCAGCATGCCACATCTTCGAGATATCGCCTGAGACAGTTTCGGCAAGCTCACGCCGCAGTTCGCGCTCGATCGCATATCCGTGCCTGGCCAGCATCAGACGGTCGGGATCGTCAGCAAGGCTCTCGATCGCTTCGTCGATCAGACGGCTAAGCGACAGGACGGCTCTATCCGGGCGGTCATCAAAATTAAGCACCAGCGGAACATCGTATCTGAGCGAGGTCAGGTCTGAAACGCTAGCGAAGTGTGCCGGGCGATATGATGCGTCGATCGGCTGCATATCCGTTCCGCTCCGCCGTCCGGTCAGAAAAAATGCGATCTGGTCTTGGTTAGTTAACTGCATTTTGGTCACCTAGGCGTTTGCTGCTCCCTCCGGCCAAACCGTGAATTTATCGAATTCTGCTTCTAGCCCGCGTCTTACAAGGTCCGTCGTCCGCAGCCGCGGGTCGTGTCTGATCTCCTCGTAACATGGGACTGAATCGTCGCGATACAATATGCCGACAGGTATCGGGTCGACGACGGACGCGATCTCGCGTGCACGTTTCATATCCGACGGATCGTGTTCGTCCATCCTTGTGTAAACCTTAGCCAATGACGGTGCTATCTCGAGTCCGTTCTCGTGGTGCAGAAGCAGTACACGCTGCGGATCGTGCAGCCACGGGTCCATCATTTTCGGAAGCCACTCAGGACACCGCTGAATGATCCGAACGAAAGAGAATCCTTTGTGTTTGTACGCAGCGGAGATCACCTGATACAAAACCTCGGGGATCCAGTCGACCACCTGAGCGACAAATGAGACGTTCGATATTCCTAGCGTGACGGTCAGTGGGTTCAATGCCTCAAGGTAAGAACCACGCGGCGTTGTGTTGCTCTTTGTTCCGATCGGCGACGTCGGTGAAGCCTGCTTTTTGGTGAGGCCGTAGATCTGGTTATCGTGCAGCATCATGGTCAGGTCCATGTTGTACCTGACAGCATGGATCCAGTGAGCAGCACCGATACTGCAGCAGTCGCCGTCGCCTGTATTTACAAAAACTGCGAGTTCGGGCCGGGCAAGCTTAACACCCTCCGCGACGGGCAGAGCTCGCCCGTGAATACCATGAAAGCCATATGTATTCATGTAATGCGGCAGCCGGCTTGAACACCCAATGCCCGAAACAAATACGGTCTTTTCAGGCAGGAGGCCCTCATCTCGGCACAAGCGCTGCACTGCGGTTAGAATGGCGTTGTCGCCGCAGCCAGAACACCAACGCGGTACGCCCTTCTGATAATCTTCGATCTCGTGCTGTTCGTCGTACATCCTCAGCAAACATTCGCTTGCTGATACGGGTTGGGTCGCTGCCTTCATGAGAGTGCCTCCATGATCACGCTTCTTACGGTATTTGGCTTAAGCGGCGTGCCGCGGCACTCGCTCCAACAATCAATGTCAAAGAGATATCGCGACCGCAGCAGCATCGCGAGGGCTGAATACCGGCGATTCGTTTCGTCGATGATCTCGTCATTCGGATCATCGCTCCAGTTGTTTTCGATCGTGATGATCTTTTTGAATCCGGACAGGATCTCCTTGATCCCGGGTGGCATCGGCTGAATGAATGTCATATGCAGCGACGAAACTCGCTTCCCTTCTTCGCGGAATTCTTCGACGGCCTCTTCGATCGCTCCTCTTGTGCTGCCCCAGCCGATCACCAGAAGATCGCCGGTCGGATCACCAAAAACCGTTGGTGGGCGCAATGTCTTTTGCAGAGCGGCGAGCTTCAAGCTGCGGGCCCGCATTCCCTGTTGATTGATCTCAGGATCGTAGGCGACGTGGCTGTTGACGTCGTGTGCAAGGCCGGTGAGAGTATGCATTCCACCGGGCTGGCCGGGAATGAATCGACGGGCAAGTCCGGTCTTTGGATCCCAATCGTATGGCTTCGCCCCGACGGGTACCGCGCTCTGATCGATCGGCGGAGCCATCCATGCGTCGTCGAATGAAGGCCGAGTAAATGGTGCCTGAGACGTCGCGAGGTTCGCGTCCGACAGTATAACTACGACCATGTTGAAGGTCTCAGCGATCTTTCGTGCCGTGATCACCGAGTAGAAACACTCCTCGATAGTTCCGGGAGCGATAACGACCTTGGGTGCATCGCCATGGCTGCCGAATATGGTCGTCATCAGATCACCCTGCTCGGTCTTCGTCGGCTGGCCGGTGCTTGGGCCGCCGCGCATCACGTTTACAACCACGAGCGGAATCTCGCCCATGACCGCCAGGCCGATCGCTTCTTGTTTAAGCGAATAACCGGGACCGGAAGTGATCGTCACCGTGCACTTTCCCGCGTACGACGCACCGATCGCAAACGCACAAGCTGCGATCTCATCCTCTGCCTGATGAACAACGCCGCCGACCTTCTCAAACGCGTCTGAGAGATAATGCGATGCAGAGGTGGCTGGCGTGATCGGGTACATCGCGCAGATCTCCATACCCGACGCAAGAACGCCAAGAGCGAGTGCGGTATTTCCGTTTACCACGATCTGCGGCTCAGTCGACTTGGCGGATGGAATCTCGTATTTGAAATCCAGATTTGAGTCGGCCCAATCAAATCCGGCGTCGAGCAGCTTGATGTTCGTTTGAATGACCGGTTCTGACTTTTTCCCAAAAGTTAGCCGTACTTGTTCGCGGGCGATCTGCAGGTCGAGGCTGTAAATACTGCATAGAATGCCGAGAGCGAACATGTTCTTGCCCTTTCGCGAGTCGGAGACGATCTTGTGACATTCGTCCTCCATCGGGATCTCGTAGACACGATAACCTGCTGCGCTCAGCTGGTCGTAAGTCTCGGTATACGACTTCTGTATCTTAGGGTCCGGGCTGTTGCGCCACATCGATTCAAGCAGGATTGTGCAGCCGGGCTTTAGTTCTTTTGAACGGACCCGGCCGAGCAGTACCTGCTCATTGAATGCGATCACGAGATCGGTCTCGTTGCCGCCGTTTGTGACCCGCTTCTCCCCGATGCGAATGCGGTTCCCGCTCGCACCGGCGACGCTGCGGGCCGGCGGCCGGATCTCAGCAGGAATTATCTCGACCGTCCACACTCCGTGGCCCATCCTCGCCACGATAGAACCGAACGATTGGCCGCATTTCTGTGCGCCCTCGCCCGAGTCGCTTATGATCTCGACAATGTGTTCCTTGAGACGTGCGGAGACACGTGCCGTTTGGTGGCCGTTCGCCGCTGTTTCGTTTGTGTTTTTACCGTTATCAAGTGCCATGATCATGCCGCCCTGACCCTTACAAAATTATGTTCTCGTTTGTCGATGCCGAAGATCGTATGTTTCCGTTCGATCGGGCCGACGTCGCGGATGCCAAGATACGCTTTCATCCCGCGGGCCGCTTTTCTGCCGGCGCCCATTGCCTCAATGACCGTCGCCGCACCTGTAACGATGTCGCCGCCTGCAAAAACACCGGCCATCGAGGTCATGAGGTTCTCATCTGTTGCGATGTAACCCCATTTATTGAGCTTGAGCTTTGAGGTCTGTCCGATAATAGGATTGGCATTCGTGCCGATCGCGAAAACGACCTGGTCCGTCTCGACCTCAAATTCACTTCCCGGTACAGGTACGGGCCGTCGTCGTCCCGAATCGTCGGGCTCACCAAGCTCCATCCGAACGCAGCGCACCGCGCAGACCGAACCTTCGCCGTCATCAATGATCTCGACAGGATTGCTGAGCCAATGGAAATCGATGCCTTCCTGCTCGGCATGGTGGACCTCTTCCGCACGGGCCGGCGCTTCCGCCTTTGAGCGGCGGTAAATGCAGGTGACGGTCTTAGCACCGAGCCGCTTGCTCACACGAAGAGCATCCATTGCAGTGTTCCCTGCTCCGACTACGACCACATGCTTGCCTAGCGGCAACGGCGTATCGACATTTGGGAATTCGCGCGCTTTCATCAGATTGCAACGCGTCAGAAGTTCATTCGCCGACAGGACGCCGTTAAGCGAGTCTCCCGGAATGCCGAGCATTGTCGGATAACCGGCTCCGGTCCCAATAAAGACCGCGTCGAACCCAAGCTCGGTTATCATCTGTTCGATCGTGAATAGCCGGCCGACAAGCGTATTGCACTCGAATCTTACGCCAAGCTGCTCGAGTTTTTCGATCTCGGCATCCACAATGGAATTCGGCAGCCGAAAGTCCGGTATCCCATACCGGAGAACTCCGCCGGGCTCGTGAAACGCCTCGAAAACTGTGACCTCACATCCGGCTTTTGCCATGTCCGCAGCGCACGCCATTCCGGCGGGGCCTGAACCCACGATACCGATCTTGAATTTTGTTGGCTCTATATAGGGACGATTTACCCAATTGTTCTTGACCGCCAGGTCACCGACAAACCGCTCCAGGCGGCCGATTGCGACAGGGATCAGCGTTTCGCCCACAACGCAGACGCCTTCGCACTGGTTCTCCTGCGGGCAAACACGGCCGCAGACGGCGGGGAGCAGGTTGGTGCTCGTGATAACATCATAAGCACCGCGAAAGTCCTTCTCACCGATCTTCTGTATGAATCCCGGAATATCAATATTTACGGGACAGCCATCGATGCATTTTGGCTCCGGACAAAAAAGGCACCGCGTCGATTCGAGGATGGCTTCGGGTTCGGTGTATCCGCAGTTCACCTCTTCAAAATTGGTTGCCCTTAATGCGGGATCTAGTTCTCGGACCGGTGTCCGTTCCTGTGGAATACTTCGTACTGTCCTTTTCTTCGCCATCTGGAAATAACTCCGAGACAATGCCTTAGACTATTGAAAGGCAGAATTCTCAACGCTCGCAGCCCGCATTCGGCACGACCCTGACCAACGTTCGGTTGCGGCCTTTTCCTCTTCTTTGTATCTTCGCAGCCGGATCATCAGGTCGTCGAAATCGACTAAATGCCCGTCAAAATCTGGCCCATCAACGCACGCAAATTTCACCACGTCGCCGACTTTGACCCGACATCCGCCGCACATTCCGGTGCCGTCGACCATGATCGGGTTAAGGCTGACCATGGTCTTGACGCCGGACGGCCGAGTTGCTTCGGCACTTGCCTTCATCATAACGGGTGGGCCGATCGCGACCACCTCCCCGATGTCTGAGTGCTTTTCGAGCGCAAGCTTTATGCCGTCCGTTACAAAACCCTGGATGCCTGCCGATCCATCGTCGGTGCAGATGATCAACTCATCACAGATCGAGCGGAACTTGTCCTCCCAGAAGATCAATTCCTTGTTGCGAAATCCGAGGACGCCTATGACATACGCGCCGCTTTCCTTCCACGCCCGGGCCTGCGGATAGACCGGAGCTACGCCCAGGCCGCCGCCGACGCAGACTACCTTTTTCGCATCGCTCAGAATGCTCGGAATGCCCATCGGCCCGGCTAAACCGTAAAGCGAGGTTCCTTCCTTGCACGTCTGCTGCATTTCCAGGGTGGTCTTTCCGACCGCCTGGATGACCAGCGTGATCGTGCCCTTTTCGCGGTCAAAGTCAGCGATCGTCAATGGGATCCGCTCGCCCTCGGCGTGTAACATCACAATTACGAATTGCCCGGGCCTTGCGGCTCTTGCCATCATGGGATGGCTGATCTCGAGCAAATAGGTCACGTCAGAAAGGTCCTCCCGCCTCACGATCGGGAATTTGTTATTTGCAGGGTCGTTCACGCTCTACCTCCCACAATTTCGGCCTCTCAGGCCCGGCGACCGAATTTCGGCTAATTTTCCTCGACTTATCGGAAGCACGCCGGATCTCGCCGGGTCGAGAGTCTTACGGATAAGCTTTTCGCAACTGACGTGCCATACGGCTGGCGTTCAAATTGGGCTAATTCGGGACATTTGTCGCAGGAATTGCATCTTCGCAGCTTAAGGTATGAAATATTTTGCAGATAGGTGTGAGTTTTTCCGACTTTTGTCCGCGAAAGTGTCAGAATTCGCGCCACAACACGCGGAATTCACGATAAATCAGACAATTGTAGTAATCTAGCCTTTGGCCGCCTTAAATTTCCGAACATGCATAACGTAGACATAGACATGGTCGAGATGACACTCGACGTAATGAAATACGCGATCAAGCGTATTACAGACACTGAGCCGTCCCTGGGCCAGCCGAGGACGGAGGGCGACCTTAGGTCAGCGGTCGGTGAGACGATAACGCCGAAAGGGATCGGCGGCGAAGAGGCCTTCAGGATATTTCGCGAGACCCTGGTAAAGGCGAGCGTCTCGATCGACCACCCGCGACATCTGGCTTTTGTTCCGGCATCGCCGACGAGGGCCGCCGTGATGTTTGATCTCGTAACTTCGGCAGCTAGTGTCCATGGAGCCTACTGGCTAGAGGGTGCCGGCTGCATTTTCGCCGAAAATGAGGCGATGCGGTGGCTTGTTTCTCTTACCGGGCTGCCTGACGGAGCGTTTGGCGTATTTACAAGCGGCGGAACAGCGGCGAACCTATCCGCAATGGTTGCAGCACGAGAGGCATGGCGTGCCAAGGAATCCGGCAGAGAGAATGAACGCGGCTTGATCGTTACTTCTGCAGGAGCTCATTCATCGGTCCGGGCGATGGCAAAAGTGATCGACGTAGATGTGCTGACGATCGACACTGAGGGCCGGCTCGAGGTGGAGCAACTTGCGGACGCGGTACAGGGTCTCGGTGACGAAGACCGCTCGCGGCTTTTTGCCGCCGTTGCAACGGCCGGGACTACAAACGCTGGGATCGTCGACGACCTTGCGGGGATCGGATCATATTTGCGTGAGCGTGAGATCTGGTTTCACGTCGATGCGGCATACGGCGGCGGAGCTCTGGCAGCGCCGAGCGTGCGACATTTGTTTGACGGCATCGAACTCGCCGACAGCATTACCATTGATCCGCACAAGTGGCTCTTTTCTCCCTATGACTGTGGCGCGGTAATTTATCGCGAGCCCGAACTCGCGAGGGCGGCCCACGCCCAAAGCGGATCATACCTCGACATCTTTTACGACGAGGGCTATCGGGGCTTTAATCCCGCGGACTATCAGATCCAGCTTACGCGACGCGTTCGGGGTTTGCCGTTGTGGTTTTCGCTGGCGATGCACGGAACCGCACGGTACACGCAGGCGGTGGAACGCGGTATCGAACTCGCAAGGATCGCGGGCCGGCTCATTGACGAAGCGGAACATGTCGAACTGGTGCGAGATCCCAGCCTCTCGATCGTACTATTCAGACGGATCGGATGGACGCCGGATGATTACGTGTACTGGACCCAAAAGAACCATAAGGAAGGATTTGCCCTCGTTGCTCCCACCAAATGGCGAAAGAACGGGACCCACGAAACGGTCTCACGATTTTGCTTTATCAACCCTGACACAAGCGAGAAAGATATCGCCGATATCTTGGCTTCGATGGTTGGGTAAGTGCGGGGATCTGAGATCAAAAAAAGGATGCCGGACGCCTTCCGACTGGGCGCCCGGCAATCGATGAAAAGCCATCCTGAACGGTGTATCCCGGCACCGCAAAGGTGCTTTGTGGCCGGGATTCACGCCTGGCGGCTTTTCTCCCGACGTATTCAGACTAGACCTCCAAATACCGCGATAATGTGATTTGCGTCACAATAAAAAGAAATATTTTCAAGCCGTAGAAAATAAGAAATTACCGAGCCCCGCCCTTTCAGGCGGCCTCCCCAAAACCGCCCTTATCTTAACGACGCATTAAGTTTTGCTAGTGCATCTGAACCAGGACAAAGGTCCTTTTTAACAAGCGCGTTCAGCGGCCTTTCGGTCGTGTTGATCAGATCGTGCAGTTCCTGCGAACTCTCATCCAGATACAAAAGTCCCGTGAGTATCTCGCCCCTCGATTTCGATCGCTGAACGGCATTGATCGCCGAAAAGCGATCGAGCGGGTCCCAGTCCTTTTCGAGTTTATGGAGATGGATCGTCGTGCCGTCGTGCATGGTCAGGTCCTTGACACTTCCCGCTTCATAGCTCGCGAGGATCTCACGTGAGATCGGCACGAAATC